>JABHUV010000353.1 GCA_018658605.1 Planctomycetaceae bacterium
ACGGACTATACTTCTTTATATTCAAACCTGTTTCCGCAAATACTTCGTTAGGGATGCCAACAATCCCTAGTGTTCCGATGCAGATGGCTTGCAGTTGAATGTGTCGCGTCTTCGGCATCTTACTTAGAATGATTGTCTCTAAAGCATAGACTTCTTCACTCGTTTTAGGTTTGCGATCGGCCCAAGGCTTGACATAGTCTATCGCCTCCGCAACTTCTTCATCAGTCGGAAAACGAACGGCGACTTCGAGTTCTTTTTCTTCCATCGCCAAAGGCACCCAATCATGATACTCGATTGTTTCAAACGCTTTCAACGCCGCTGCTGAAACAGCCTCGGCAACCGATTGACGGTCTGTTTTTCGAGCGGAATCCCTCTTGTAATCCCGCAAATATGTATCGCCACTGGTACCGTTTGCCAGCATTGCAATCGCTGGTTTCGATTCGTCGCCGGAAGCAAGTTTCGCTTCAAGAATAGCTTCAAATATTCCAAAGTAATCCGCTGAAATATTGGGAGCGCCGACGTAATGTAATGAGTAGGCACACATTACGGCAATTTGTCGACCGTCGACTGCTTGCAAAGAAATAACTGGGATTTCGGGATCCTCTAAACCGGTCTCTCGTATTGCTTTAGCGTTTTTATAGCCAGGGTGCATTTGCGCTCGATCATTACGCGTACCACCAAATCGGTTAGTGGGGGCAACCCCTTCGGTCATCATCCAGCGTCGTGTCGCCACATGTAAATCGTCTCGGCCCATCGCCCAACCGATCCGCGCTGGTTCTAGATTCTTATACGCCTGCTCAATCGCCGCAGCAATCCTCCCGGGTAAGAATGCTTCGTAGCGAACATCCACACTAGATCCTAAGCAACTAAACACCGATGGTGCACTGTGGCAATGGGTCGCTGAAATGAGGATTCGATTCGTTGGTATCCCAGTAGCCTGAGAAGCGAACTGCTTGGCACGATCAAGTAGTTCGCGTGGCATCATACAACTATCAACCAGTACAATCGCGATTTTAGTTTCGCCATCATCCAATACGACTGCTCTCGCAAAGAGTGGGTCATTGATCTCTTCGATCAATCGTTCCAGCATATTTCCGTTGACAATCACGGGAAGATCTTGGGGCGTCACATCGACTTTCGCAGCACCGGCGCGGAACACTTGGTCTTCCGCGCAACTCAGGGAAACCTGCAAACTCAACAACAAAATAATCAGGGTTGTCTTCATAATTGATCCTTGAGCTACTTATTCTGTTTGTCAGTAGGACGAACGGGGACTTCGGCAATGTTTGATCATCATCCAGAATTAAGTTGCGGCGGTCTACACGATAGAAGCACTCAACTAATCTCAGGCACAACGTAAGGCTTACGATAAGGCCGTGTTAGTAATGCATCGGCTTGTTTATCACCTGGAAACGATTCGGTCGCTGGATCAAACTTCAAGTCACGACCCACAGCGACCGTTGTTTCGTTTAAGTCAATTTTCACTGCCTTGAGGTTATTCTGCAACATATCAAGTGAACTTGTAATCTGTTCGTTTTTTCCAAACGGATTATTGTTTCCGGAAAATGCATCTTGTTTTCCAAGGCGATAGGAAATATTCCCTAAGTGGCACAGTGCCGCGGAATAATGTGCTACTTCCGCGTCGCAGTTGACATCTGCATTATCGCGTGAACGCACGGCGTGGATAAAGCTACCGAAAGCGCCTCCTGGAGTCACCGGTGCTGCTTCTCCCTTAGCTTGAATCGACGCACCACCATTTTTCGGATAGAACGTCCCGCCTTTAATCATACCTTCGGTGGTGTAGTATTCGTTGGAGACATTTCGATCAGGGGATCCCGATTTACCAACAAGGCCTCGCGTTTCAAACAACAGAGTAGCTTCATCGTATTCGTAAACACTAATCTGCATGTTGGGTGTTTGTCCTTGATCTTTCTCGCCGGGAACATAACGTCCGCCGATACTCCAAACTCGGTTAGGCATCGTCGCTCCTTTAATCGCCCAGCGAGCAATATCCATCTCGTGAACGCCTTGATTTCCGGTGTCACCGTTGCCTGTATCCCAGAACCAGTGCCAGTTGTAGGTGTGTAAATTTCCATGGAAATCCTGCTTAGGAGCGGGTCCGAGCCACAAATCCCAATCTAAATTTGCGGG
>JABHUV010000090.1 GCA_018658605.1 Planctomycetaceae bacterium
GGTTGATCTGGCCAGTGACGTGCAACAAGCCACCCAACAACTTTGCACCGGCGCACTTGAATTGAATCCCGCTATCGACATCCTCGTCAATAACGCGGGCACATACATTGATAAGCCGTTTCTCGAAATGGATTACGCTACGTTCGATAAAACGATGCAACTCAACGTATATGCCGGATATTTTTTAACCCAACAATTTTCTAAACACTGGGTTCAGCAAGCTACCAAAGGGCGTGTTCTCTTTATTGGATCGATCAACGGCAAACTCGCAGAAGAGGTACATACCGCCTACGACACTTCCAAAGGCGCTGTGGAAACGATGGTAAAGACACTTGCCGTTTCACTTGCACCGCTGAACATCCGAGTCAACGGACTAGCACCCGGTCTCTTTTATACGCCTCTGACAGCGCCCGCTTTGGACGATCCTCAGTTTCTGCAATGGATGCAACAACACACACCCAATGGCCAAGTCCCAGCAGCCGACGTCTGTGGCGACGGTGCCGTGTACCTTGTCAGCGACGCAGCGCGACACGTCTGTGGACATATGCTGATGGTGGATGGCGGCATGAGTATTTGGCAACAACCAGACGCATAAATCAGCGGAACTTACACAATCTCATTGTCTCTTCATATAAATTTTTAAAAGAACACGAAGATAATGACTAATCTTAATCCAGCACCACAACTTTCCTTAAAAACACATGATGGCATCGTCGTTGAATTGTCCCAGTACTGGGAAACAATTTCGGCAGCGTTTTATTTCACTCGGCACTTAGGCTGAGTGTTCTGTCGTGAGCAGATGGTCAATCTGCAAAATAACCTCGATGATTTTCAGGCAGCCAACATCCAACCAGTCATATTAGTGATGGGGACTCCAGAGCAAGTTGCTTCACTTGTAGAAAAATATCAACTAACCATTCCCGTTCTTTGCGACCCGCAACAAGAAGCATACAAGGCTTACAATATCCCCCAGGGCACACCATTACAATATTTGGGGTGGCGGGTTTGGTTACCCGGGCTGCGAGCAATGTTTCGAGGCGGAATTGGAAAACCTGTTGGCGATGTAACTCAAATGCATGGTACCATTCTTGTTAACACAGACGGAAACATACAAACAAAGTTTACCGCGAAAAACTCATCTCATTACCCTCTCCTTGCCGATCTCACATCGACTTAATTTATCAATCATTCAATCCCAACTGTGATTAAACACTCCATGTACGACCTCATTATCAGTGACATTGACGGTTGCCTCTCGCCTGAAGATTCCTCGCCGATGAATCTGGAAAAACTGAGCGCGATTGCCCAACACAACCAATTAGCCTTCCTGCAAGGCGATCGCCCCAAACTCACACTCTGTACCGGTCGACCGATTGCATTTGTCGAAGCACTATGTCGAGTTCTACAAAATCGCGACATCCCTTGTGTCGCCGAAAATGGGGTTTGGCTATTTGACCCGCGAGATAATCAATACAGTATGGATCCTTCCATTACCCCAAACCAATTGGAAATGGTTCATGCAGCAGAAAGGTTGTCGTTAGAGTTATTTCAGGATCAAGGTGTCACTCTGCAACCTGGCAAATCCGCCTCGGTAACGCTCTATCATCCCAACCCTGAAGTGATTCATGGTGTGATTCCCGCATTAAAAGCAGAGTTTGAAAAACGGGGATGGCAATTCCGAGTCTCACCTACACTGTTCTATATCAATTGCGATTTACCACAAATCAACAAAGCGTCGGGAATCGATCAATTACTAGTGCGAACCAACATTGACCCGAAACGCACAGCAGGTATCGGTGACACGTCGAGTGATTTAGCCATTGCTGATCGAGTGGAAACCTTTGGCTGCCCTGCAAACGCATTTACGGAGGTCAAAGAGGCTGCTGATTTTGTTTCGCAGTTCGAGCAAATTGACGGAGTCTTAGATTTTATGCATTACTTAGAAAGCCAAAGCGACGCATGACTAATCCCGCTCGCACCTTATTGCAAATCCTACTGCTGCTATGTCTGGCGCATTTTACCGTAGACATTATCGCTACCACTATCCTGCCATTGCTGCCTTCGATGGAAGATCAAATGGGATTGCCGCGAGAGGGATTCTTGTATGGTTACATTATTTGGCGGATCACCGATACGTGTAGCCAAATGGTATTTGGTTTTTTGGGAGATCGGTATCGAATTCGTTTTGTTATTTGGGCCGGACCATTATTGGCTTTTCTTTGCTTTTCCGTCATTGGATATGTAGAGTCGCCAGCTGTGATGGTAAGCTTATTGATTCTCGGTGGTATTGGCATTGCCGCATTCCATCCCGAATGTGCGGCAACAGCAGGGAATCTATCACCTGACAACCGCAGCCGCTTCATGGCCATGTTCGCATTATCCGGTTATCTCGGACAATCCATTGGCCCACTCTACGCCGGCAGCATATCTGACGCACTTACACTTCAAGGGTTAACGTGGAACTTTACTTGGGGATTACCAATCCTACTTTTTGTCACGCTTAGTTTGAGGCGGACACATACAAAACTTGAAACACAAACCGCCACGCCGGTGATACCGGACACATTGCCCGCGGCACCATTGCCTAAACGCGAATTATATTTGTTATTCACAAGTGGCATCTTTCGAGTTATGCCAGCACTCGGTATTCCCATTGTTTTATCTTACTTATTAGCTGACAACGAATTTAGTGATATGGACAAAGGAGCCGTTGCTAGTTTTTTCATGGCAGGTCTGGGAATCGGAGGCATCTCTTGTGCCCTCGGTGTCGGTCGCAACCAGCAACGACTAATACTATGGTTGCCTCCGTTGTTGGCAACGATTCCAGTCATTGCTATTGGCTCTGTTGACTTGCAACCATGGATACGTCTAGCTAACGGGCTATCTCTGGGACCGATACACATCCTAGCTTTAACCATTGGCATTTTGCAGGGAATCGCCATGCCCGTATTTATTAGTTTTGCTCAGCAACTGATGCCCGATCGACAGCGTCTAGCAAGTTCTTTAACGATGGGTGTTACCTGGGGTACGGCCACGCTGATATTCTACGCCGCCTTTTCCATTTTCCAATCTAATGGAAACCCACAGTGGATTTATTGGTTCTTTGGCGCGGCCTGTCTCGTCTGCGCCATCACCAGTTTTTTACTCCGTCCGCTAAAAAACACCGCCTAATCTTTCGGAGGTTGCATGGCGGGTGATGGGTAAACCGTTTTTAGTAAACAGGTGGTATTGCTCCTACGACGAACTCCGCCTCGTCACGCCATGCTAGAATGGTTTTACATATTTTGTCGTATCATTTCCAAATAGGTGCTGTCATGATTCGTTACTTTTTTATCTTATTGTTGTTTCCATCGTTAGCATCCGCTATTGAGATCGATGTCTTGCTAACCAACGGCACCATCTACGACGGGAAATCTCTCGATAGTCGAATAGGTGACATTGCAATAAACAATGGTAAAATCCTTGACCTGACAAAAGATAAAAAGGTGACCGCAAAATTAGTCATCGATTGCACAGGTAAGATCATCTGCCCTGGTTTTATTGATTTACATAATCACAGTGATAACCAAGTCGTTGCTGCATCCACTCGCGCCAACATAAACTATCTACTCCAAGGATGCACGACGATCGTAACTGGCAATTGCGGCGCAGGCCCCGTTAACGTCAATAAGTATTATACCGCAATCAACGAAGCTGGCAGTGGTACCAACGTCATTCATCTCCTAGCACAAGGAAATCTGCGCCGAGAAATCATGGGCGATGAACGCCGTAAGGCAACATCTGAAGAACAAACAGCTATGTTGAAACTGGCTGATAAAGCGATGGACGATGGTGCGTGGGGTATGTCGACTGGCCTCATTTATGTACCAAGTTCATACGCCGACACAGCAGAAATCACAGCCATTGCATCCGTCGTCGCCAAATACGGCGGCATTTATGTGAGCCACATTCGCGGAGAAGGCAGTGGTTTGATCACCAGTGTCAATGAAGCGATGCAAATTGGACGGGATGCCAAGCTGCCAGTACACATATCACACTTTAAATCTAGCGGCCGCAATAACTGGGGGTTAGTGCGAGTGGCTGCCAAGACCATCCAAGATGCTCGTGACGGCGGACAACAAGTGACTGCAGATCAATATCCCTATAGAGCTTCCAGTACTTCACTCAGCGCGACGACCATCCCCACTTGGGCTCGTGCCGGAGGCCGGCAAGCAATGATTAAACGATTCGATGATCCTCAGGATGGTAAACGTATACGAACGGCAATCCAAGCGAAACTAGACCGAACAGATAACGGTGCGGCCATTCGGATTGCTCGCTGCTACCAACAACAATGGGTCGGCAAAAGCATCGCTCAAATTGCAAAACTAGAAAACACGCCCGCTCTAGAAATTGTTGAGGTAATCGAACGCAATGGTGGTGCGAGTGTGGTGAACTTTAGTATGGACCCTGAAGATATACGCTTTGTGATGAGTTTCCCGTGGGTGGCTACCGCTTCGGACGGTCGAGCCTATTTACCCGGCGCCGATAAACCACATCCCAGAAGCTATGGCACTTTTCCTCGCAAAATCAGCCTCTTTGCACAACAAGAAAAAATCATCTCTGTTGGACATGCTATTCGCAGTGCAACCGGACTACCTGCTGAGATCCTAGGACTTAGAGATCGTGGCACACTAAAACCAAATATGATTGCCGATATCGTCGTTTATGATCCTTCGACACTTAAGGACAAAGCGACGTTTGATGACCCTCACCAATACTGCGTCGGCATCGAATATGTGTTTCTTGGTGGTGAACTTGCCGTGTACCGAGGTCGACCCACAGGTGCCCTGCATGGGCAAGCATTAAAAAAGCCTGTTCGCTAAAATCACTCGCCTAGCGGAACAACGACCTTCATCCGTTTACATTTTGCCTAACAAACCGCGTTCTCGCATCCATTGCTCACAGCGTTGCGGCCAACGATGACTATTGGACGATGATTCTCGCAAGCCATAGCCATGACCACCGGTTTCTGTGATATGCATTTCCGCAGCCACTCCCGTTCGCTTCAATGCCAACCATAACAAGACACTACTTTCAGGAGTCACACCGTCGTTGTAGGCGTGCGCCATAAACATCGGTGGTGTATTTTTAGTGACTTGTACTTCGGGTACTAATTTTCCATCTTTAACTAGATAAGCAGGATAAACCAATACGACAAAATCTGGGCGACAACTAACCTTGTCGATCGCATCGATTTCATCATAATTTCGTTGGCTATATTTCAGAGCCGCCATCGCAGCTAAATTCCCTCCTGCTGAGAAGCCTAGAATGCCAATGCGGTCCTCGGCGATTCCCCACTGCTTTGCCCGTGCACGAGTAATACTCAGCGTCCGCTGAGCATCTTGTAATGGTGCGTGATAAGGAGGCAAACCGGCACGTCGTGGTACACGATATTTTAAAAGAACTGCATTA
>JABHUV010000367.1 GCA_018658605.1 Planctomycetaceae bacterium
ACCGTCGCCACTCGATATTTTTTGGGTACGACGAACCTAAATATTTCTAATTGACTATTTCTAAATTCCAATCGCACTCGCCAATCAACATACACGCCGTCTTCTTGCACATCCACGAGTAATTGTGAGTCCGCTATCAGGTCTCGGTCCGCTCTGCTTTGTGAGACAATTGACCGCCAGCGAAAATCAAATCCGCCATTTATTTTCAGCGGCGATTCCACCCGCTGATTATCCGTATCCGTATTCAACTCAGCAGTGCCTAAATGGCCATTCCACCTTATTTCTGTCTCCTTACGTGGCACATTCAGCACTAAGGAACCACTCGCCCCAATCGGCAAGCTACCTCTTGCCAATCGCCACCCACCTTGCCGTTGTACGGGTAGTTTAAAGCCGACCCGCAATTCATGATGCCCTCGTCCCTTAACGAATAAAGTATGAGTATTGCCGCGCAAAACTTGCTGGGGAACTGCGTTGACTGCTTGTTGCCCTTGTTCATTGACTGCACCGCCATTAAGCTCCCGCACTTGGATTTGCGCCGGTAGTTTGTCGAGAGTTGCATATTGCAAAACAAGATCATTCAAGTCCATGCCAATCGCGACTTCACGCCCACTAAACACTTCGATTCCCAGAACGCCTTCAATGTAAATGCCATCATCGTCAAACAAAGTACTCTCATACTTAACGGCGCTAAAAGCATATTGGACAGGTAACACTTCGTGCTCTAACGGCAATTCTGGATACGCCTGCCGCCACAATTGCGAATACAACTCTAACGGAATCAAAAGCTGATCCGTCGGAGTTTTCTTGGTTGGCATTTGAGCAGGATCATATGGCACGATAACAGCATCAACAGGAACCTGCACTGCCTGTACTTCCTCGCTCGATTCATTCTGTTGTGCATCTGCGACACCACTAAACAGCAGCGAAGCGAACAAAAAACCGCAACCAAGTCCAGTGATTCTCGCAGCTCGTTGCCGAAACCAGCAGACGCCCGGTTTAAGTAAATGGTAGAAGCAATAGATCAGTGCCACCGCAAGTATTATCACAAAGACAACTTCTAACACTTGCTGATAAAACGCCAACGCCGGAACTGCCGCTGCTAAGGCTAGCATTGTCAGCACGACAAGCACATAGTTACGTTTTGATTTGGCGTCGCGAGGTAACAACAGCAAGCCCACCAGCAAAACAGCAATGCCCGCAATCCACGCCCACAAAGTAATCACACTTTTACGGACTATCCTACCGACCAATTTAGGTTCACCACCTAAACTCTGAAAATCATAACGAACGAAATCCATGTATTGCACATCGAGATCACCGTTTGAATCTTGCGGCTTGTTCAACAGATCAACGTTTAGGCTCTTCATGCCTTGCAACGCCCAAGTTTGACTCGAACGATAAGAGTATTTGTTGTCTTCATTTCCGTCCAAACGGTCAATATAGCCGTTGTCGTCACCACCCATAGCTGCCGCCGTATCGCCGGGCGCTAATTCACTACTGGGATCAGGAGAAGTCGGTTGGCTTGGTGTAGGTCTTGCTTCACCTTTTGCAGTATCCCTCGGTCTATCGCTGGGCCGATTTTCCGACTCACTTGGCAACCTGGCTGACTCAGCTAATGATTTATCCGCAAACTCTCCCGCACTCTCGGTTAACCGTATTTCGCCTCCCATTGCCTCTTGTTCGACGGCAAACTCAGCTTCGCCATCAAACTCAAATTCTGCGGAATCCGGAATACTATCTGACGGGTTCAAAGCTTGCGAGGCATAGTGGCGGACTCCTCCGCCACCAGCGAGCACAACCGACGACGCAAATGCACTTTGACTCAAAACACGTGGTAATCCAGTAAGTTGCATGTTGGAATCAGTATATGGCTGTACAACGAAATTGCCAGGCACGATCATTTGCCAGCGAATCAATCCTGCCTCAATTGGGAATTGAGGCTCAGCAGACACGCGAACAAATTCAAAAAGTTCGGGTGCCTTCAGTTGAAAATCGTCGTCGCCGACTGAAAATCGCTGCTCATAGACGAGACGCAAATCCCGTTTGATCCCAACATTTTCCTTGGGGTGGGGAAAACTAACAAGAAATCGATTGGTGGTACCAGGCACTTTCTGTGGTTTAACAGTATCAGCACCATCAATAACAACACTCCACAAACTTGCTTGCTCTGGCAGTGCGACTTGGATATAGCTCGCCTTAGTTAATATTTCAAAACGTGCAACCGATTGATACACACCATGACTACTGACAAAAGAAACAATTTCACTGCGTTGAATTAGCGTACTCGGCACACTGAATAAGGTGGGCCTACTTATCGCTAAACGTACATTCGGCTGTGTCCCCGTATATCCATAAGCGCCAACTCGATGTTTACCAACGCTATATCCATTAACAACCAACTCACCCACGTCGACAGGCTTGAGTCGCGAGTCTAGTCCGAGGTCGGCGGCATCGCCAACTTTAATTGCTAACTCCGGTGACGACTCGACCGACAGGACTCCTGATTGATAAACGACGTTTTCTGCAGTGGCAATCGCTGGAGTATATTCGGTTACAGATTCTTGAATCACTTGTTCAAAATCAACTCCTATAACAACCACTCCCGCGGTAGGCTTATCAAGCGTAACAGTCCAGATACGGTGTTCGTCAGCATCTATACTTGAGAATTGCTTAACCACAGTACCTGCGAATCCAACAACATTAAGGTCCGCTGGAGAGGAATCTGGTAATATAAACTGTACTTTTTCCACAAGTGACTGCTGAACGGTATAAGTTAATTCACTATAAGTCTTCAATACACCCGGTTGCACATTGAAGAATGTAGCCAAACGCGCCGACAGCACCGGCACCACGCGTTTCGCAACGACCGCGACCGTAAATTGCGGTTGCTCATATCGATAAGCCAACGCCAAACGTCCGGTCAATCCAGCTTGTTGTTTATCAGCAGTCGCCAACGTAACTACCCCACTCACTTGCTCCGGACGCACTTCATACACATCCTCGAAACCAAGTTGCGTGCGGATTGCCAGCACACCTTTGTCACGAAAAGTGTCCTCGATCATGAACTTTGGCACCGATAAATGAAACTCGTCCCAGTCATCCAACCAACCCTCTGGCACACGTTTTGCGAGCAATGCGACATTGTGCACTTGCCCAAACACCTTCCGAGTTGGGAATTTTGCATGCAAACGCCGAATTCCCAGTTCATCAATCGTCTCGTGATATGTCAATTGTTCAGTACCTGTGTGCAAGCTCACAACATTCCATTGAGCGGGAACTTCAATCGTAAGGGAATATAAATCGTCGAGTTCCGGAAAAACATTGAAGGACACACTGGCCGTGTGATTGCTTTGATTTAGGGACAGTTGAGTCGTCGTCTGCACATGAATCCGGTTCTCAGGGTGAGTCACTTGCGCACTGATTTCATAATCTGACTGTGGAACATAATAAGTCCCTAAGACGCGAATCAAAGGCGCACCTGGTTCCACCACAAATATCGACTCGGGCAGCGCTTGCTCAAGGATTTGCGTATCAAGAGCAATTACCCCCTCTGTTTCCAATGAGTTAATGGCCAGCCGGCGATCCGCTAAAACACCAACGACTCCTGTGGACACCAAAACATCAAGCGGTTCAATTTTCGGGAAGTCCCATGCATCGATCGCTGGACCGCTATGCAACGCAGTAATCTTGATCAACAGATCTTCCGTTTGTGGAATCCGCATTTCAACGGTCAATATTTGCTGCGAATCTTTCTCAGCTACTGACCAACGCGAAACCCCAGGGGCTTGCACGTCGGTAACTTGAAAACCAGCGGCTATCGCAAACCGAAAATCCGAGGCGGCACCTTGCTGTACTTGCATCGAAAATGTCCCGTGCAAGCGTTGGATAGCCTGAGTCAATTCTGCCACGAGTACGTTGCGGGCAACCACAATCTCCTCAGTTTTAAGCCGCTTGTTATTGAGCGACATGGTGATCCGCAATGGGCCTGGCTTAGCCAACAGTTCAAACCGCGTGACGTTTTTCGCTTCATCCACGTTTCGTTCCAGAACGCTCGCACCAGATTTGATTTCGATATTCCCCGGTACAATCAACTCAATTCTAGAATTAGCTGCATGAGGCAATAACATCGTCAACGTCTGCTCCGCCGCAGCATGCTGCACCGCTGCTGACATTGAAAACTGCACCTGTGATTTTCCGATGCTGGGCAGCAGCAATCGAACTAACTGTTCCGAATCACGTACCAGCGGAGCCGCATTTTTATCCACGGTAACGTTGAGAATAGAAACTCCAGAAAATCCCAACGACAGTTGCTGTAAACCGGCAGCCAGCGACTCAACTTCAAAATCACCCAGAACCAATGCAGAATCGCCGAGAATGTTGATTTGATATTTTGCGCTACGTAATAGCGATTGTTGCGGCGGATTGTCCCCGGGTTTAATATTTGCCTTCTTTAACAAAGCTTCATATTCACTGCGAGGTAAATAGATACGTTGAATTCCAGACGCCAACACTGTCTTTAAATCATCAAACGGCACATAAATTTCACGTTTCATCTCGTCTTGCTGAGCGACCGCTGTCATCGCGGCACCGCAAACCACGCACCACGACAATAGCATTAGCATTGATATTCGCAACCAGCAAGACGTATCGATTTTATTGGGAGTCATGCTCATTATTCTTCTCCCTCGCGATTTGAATCATCGTCATCGCTGGACACCGGATCGTCAGGAGACTCGTCGCCTTCCGCTTGACAATCATCTGCGGGTGATAACTCTTTATCAATTTCATCCGCATCCTGTTCTTCATTATTCTGCGGTTCCGAATCATCTTGCAACTCGCCTGCGTCCTCAGAGTCCTCAGCATCATCAACCGTGGTAGTCTCCACATCCGGTGGCTCTGCAGCACTGTTTTCTAGTATTACGTCCGCGTCACCAACCGTATCTAGCGAGAACAACTTGCGGCAAATCCGAAAACATGGTTTTAAACAATCCTTAATAGCCCAAATCACGCACATTAAACAAACAACAGCGACCAAACCAGAAAACGGCATGTGGCTCGCCAAGATTGGTTTAATTAAAACAACCCCGAGACTCGCAGACACGAGAACCAAGACTGTAATTATTTGATTACGTACTCCCAACCAAAGTCCACCGAGAGTAACCACCGCTAAGAACCCAAACATAAACAAATGGAATGTTTTAAGAGATAAAGTGGACAGCCGCAAAGGCGACGTACTCGGATTAATTGCTGAAAAGGTCAGCGCGTCATGGTTGCCAATTTGATTTCCCAGCTGCACATCAACCTTGGCTTGGGTAATATTATTCAACAGCGAGTGAACATCCACATTTCCTTCGGATTCGGAATCGTACAGGAGATTGCGTTGGATCGTTTCCAAAAATGAACTGGGTAAATGGTCGTCCCAGTCACCAGAATAATCGACCAATACGATGTCTGAGGGTAAGTGGACGACCATAAAAATTTGATTGATTGCGTGTAGATCCGTAAATTCGGGAATACGGACGGTAAAGCCATCGGATTCAATCGAGTATTTCAACTCCAACACAAAATCTTCACCCGGAGTGATCGTGTTGAGCGGAATCAAATAGTTTTTCTGATTACCCGCAGTATTCTCCGCATCAACAGCGGCACCTTTTTCAATCCCGATCGCCTCGCCGTTAATAGAAAGTGGGTCATTGGGGATTTTCGAACCCTGCGGAAACGTAACCGCTATTCTTTGAGCGGCACTTTTGACTCGATACACCGCGTGGACTCGCGACTTCCCACCTTTGGCAATTTGAACATCAATCAGTCCTAATTCAATTGCCGAAAGTTCAATGGCCTCTAGTTCATATCGGTGAATATCCAATTTCACACTCCACGCCTGATGGAATTCCATCGCCACCGCAGCACCCGCTACCTGCATTTCAGTCGAGCCTAACTTCAGATCATAGCGCGGATCAATGGGACGTACACCGTCGGATTCGGCGGGAACGACATCTAAATTCTCCGCTTTCTTGATCACAATTTGCCCCCAACTACGATGCACATCTTGGGGCATTAATGGGTTCAGGAAAACACTC
>JABHUV010000074.1 GCA_018658605.1 Planctomycetaceae bacterium
CCAGGATGATTAACAGCCCGTGTTGGACGCTTTGAGAGGCGGACAGTTTTTTGTAACGACTGGGGAGGTGTTGATTCCAGAGTTCGCCGTCAACGGACGGCAGTCTGGCGAGTTGGCGACTGTTCACAAAAACGGAAAGGTTGAAGTCTTCGTGGAGCTGCAATGGACTTTCCCACTTTCATACGCTGAGATCGTTACTGGCGATGGTCACAATATAAAACGCCAGCGAATCGATTTGTCGGCGACGGAGTCCTTCGGCAAGAAATCCTTCAAGTTTAGTGTCGACACATCGCAGGCACGTTGGCTTCGACTCGAAGTCTGGGATATTGCTACTAACGGCGCGTTTACACAACCTGTCTGGCTAAAGCCCAACTGAAGTGCCTCCTGTTAATGCATTGGATTGGACAACCAACAAATATGGGTGAAACTTAACGGTGTTGTGGCCTATTTTTGTCAAAGTTGCGATATTCAGATTGACACTTACCTTCAAGCCGTTCTAACCTTCTAGTAACTAACGTGTTATCAGGTCGTTAAGCTTATCGGACGGGAATTTTAGTTATGAGGGACCACTCACGGCATACTGGGTTTACATTAGTAGAACTATTGGTTGTCATCGCAATCATTGGCATGCTTGTTGCATTATTATTGCCAGCCGTATCTGCGGCGCGCGAAGCAGCACGGAAAATGTCGTGCAGTAACAATTTGAAACAGATTGGTCTGGCGATGCGCACATACCACAATACCTATAATGCATTACCTCATTCGGGAGTTTATTTTTGGACGAGGCAATCGAACAATGGTCATACATGGACCGCCGCAAGTCACGGTAGCCCATGGGCAAAATTATTGCCATTTCTTGAACAATATCCGATGATATGCTGTTTAAATTTTTCGATGTCGGGACTCAAAAATCGAAATATACCGCCATTCGGAAATAGCTATAACGGTTGGTCGAGATTCGAACTTGATCACGCGATTGGACCTGATGGAAATGCGGTTCGCAGTATATTGCTCCCGAGTCTTATTTGTCCGTCGGCTAACACAGATCCCTATGCACATCGGACCAACTTTGACGCCGATGCCACGATAACCTGTTACGCATATTCTTTGGGCGCTCAACGATCCAATTCGTGGAATAATATATGCCCGAATTATCCAGGCAATTTGTTTGGAACTGGCCCAGCGAATCACGGGGACGACGGTCGTGGTTTTCGTGCATCCGGTGTATTTTTGAGGGGCATTTGGGCTGCTCGGTTTCGTGATGTGACAGATGGTGAGAGTCAAGTGATCATGGTGGGTGAAGTGCTACCCCACAAGTCCGACCATTATGTCAACGGTTGGTTACATAACAATGCGAGTTGGGGGATGACCGGAGGACCGATCAATTTCCCTATTGTTGGACTAGGGGATGCTGGATTTTCATGGAATAGTGCGAGCAGTCCGCTAAATCCTTATGGATGTTCCTTTTTTAAAAACTGGTCCACAAGTCAGGCTTTTAAATCGCAGCACAAAGGTGGAGCTCAGTTTGTTTTGGTTGATGGTAGTGTCCAATTTCTAAGTGAGAACATTGACTACGTCACTTACAATCGGCTAGGAGATCGCCGAGATGGTGGTCCCTTAGGTGAAGAGTGGAAGAACAACTAATGTACTTGATAAGAGTCCTACAAGATCATAATACTTGTCTTCGCTGCGCCCAAGATTTCGCTTGTTCCAACTGAGCGGCTAGCTGCAACAATGTCATTTCATCGCCAAAGCGCCCCATAAACTGGATCCCAACCGGAAGATGTTTGGATGTTTTGACATAGGGCTCAACCGTTGCCTGGGGTGCGTGAAAAGCATTTGAAAATACCGCCTGTGATCCTAGTATTGATTTGTAATCATTGTGATAGGGATGAACTCCGATGTCCAGTACTTGCTATCGGTCTAAGCTCACTCCCTCATCAGCAACTAACCCCCAACTCTGGCATGAGGCCACGGACTAATGGGCACCTTGATAAATGTCATTTGAACAAGTAGTTTAGCTAGCGAACGGCTCGTTCTTATTTACTCATTGACCCTACTCTCAAGCGGAATCACCCATGGCCCAAGTCACCCGACGATATTTTTTACAATCAACCTCTACTCTGACGGCCGCTGGTTCAATGGGGGTGTTTTCTAGCGGTTCAATCGTACGTGCCGATACGCCCAATGAGCGACCCAAGGTCGCTGTGATCGGTTGCGGCGGGCAGGGCACTGGTGATGGCCGCCGCGCCACCAACTACGGCGACATCGTTGCGGTCTGTGATGTCGACACCTCGCATTCAGCGTACGCCAAGGCAGCTTACACCAGACGGATGGCGATGCCGGGAAGAGAAGTGAAGATTGATGTTTACGATGACTATCGGGCGATCATCGATCGCAGTGACATCGATGCCATCATCTGCGGAACGGTAGATCATTGGCACGTCAAAATCTCGGCGGAAGCCCTCAAATCAGGGAAAGACGTCTATTGCGAAAAGCCGCTCACACTGACTGTCGACGAAGGGCAAATCATTTCCAAGGTCGCCCAAGAGACAGACCGAATTCTTCAGGTAGGAACACAACAGCGTTCCGATCCACGATTTCTTCAGGCTGTCGCCATCGCGCACTCAGGACGACTGGGAACAATCAAAAAGGTCACAGTTGGTCTTAATCACAATCCCTTCAGCAAACCGCTTCCGACGGTCGCTCCCCCAAAGACGTTGAACTGGGAACGCTGGAAGGGCCCGACCGAAGACGTGCCGTATCGACTTCTCAAGAACGGAAAAGATGGACAGACGCTGGTACGGACGCTCGGTGATGGCAGCATTGACGCGTCGAACTGTCACAAGGAATTTCGTTGGTGGCTCCAGTACAGCGGCGGTAAAATGACAGACTGGGGCGCTCACCATGTCGATATTGCCCAATGGATCATCGACCAATGTGGACCGGGACAGGGTCCCACGACCATTAAGCCGGTCATGGTCGAAGCGCGGGTTCCTTTCGATGACAACGGAAATCCGACACTCGACGATCGCTACAACACGCCGCACCGCTTTACTGTGCAGGTCAACTATCCTAATGACGTACTCATGGAAATCACCAGCGAGGGCCGCAATGGCATTCTGGTCGAAGGTACTAAAGGGAGAATCTTCGTCAATCGCGGCACGATCGCCGGCAAACCTATTGAGGAACTGGACAACAATCCGCTCCCAGGCGGATGGCTGCAAGACATGTATGGCGGGCCGGTCGTGGAACACGTCAACAACTTCTTTGACTGCATCGCCAGTCGCAAAAAACCGGCGTCGGACGTTTTAACGCATGTGGCTTCTATCAATACATGTCATTTGAGCAACATTGCCCTTCGACTCAATCGTCAAATCCAATGGGATGCCGCAACGCAGACGATCAAAAACGATGCTGTCGCCAGTGCCATGTTAAAACGGGATTTCCGCAAGGGGTACGAAATAGAATTGTGAGCGGGCTCTGCTAAATTTCGGAAAATGCTAAAACTACGCGACGAACAAAAACCATAAAACATAAAGCGTGCTAGCTAAAACTAGCCGATGCCAACGTTTCGCCGCAATCCTTGTTCGCTTTACAAGAAATTACGGCTTTGCTATCATCGGTACTGATGGATGTACCAAACGACTTTATGAAACGGCGCACGCTCCTGCAGGGCGCAGGGGTGGCCTTGTTGCTACCGCGACTGGAGAGCCTCGGCCAAGTCGACGACGCGCCCTCGCCACGACGGTTACTCACAATCGTTAATCACCTCAGCTTTTATCAACCCGAGTTGATTCCGAAGAAGAGCGGGGCATTCGACCAACCGCCACCGCTGCTCGCTGAATTTTCCGATCACTTGGACCAACTGAAGGTGTTCAGTGGACTGAACAATCCCGCCGTGCAAAACGGTTTTGGGCACACGCCTTGCGTTGGCATTTTGTCCGGTTACTTTAACAAGCTACGCCGTAAGAACCGCATCTCCATCGACCAAGCGGTCGCCGGACTAGTAGGCAACAACACACGCTTTCGGTCGTTAGTGTTTCAGGCGGGCGAGAACTTGAACTTCTCCCAAATCGCCTGGGACAAGTTTGGACTGCCAGTACATCAGATCGATTCACCACGAAAGATTTTCAATCTACTTTTTCAGGTAGACGAAAATGCGAAGTCGCAGCAGCAGGTCCTTGTTGAGGATCGTAGCATTCTTGACGCTGTGTTTCGCCAGGCCAAGTCTATGGAGAAACGACTCAATGCCACTGACCGCGCCAAGATCGATGAATACCTCAACTCCGTGCGAGAGGTGGAGCAGATCGTGAAGCGGCGGGCCTACTGGGCCGACCGCTCTAAGCCGCAGGTCAACTACGACCTCGAAGAATTCGACCGCAATTCGATCGACGACTACGTGGGCACCCTGTTGGATCTGGCCGTACTGGCATTAGAAACCGATTCCACAAGGGCGGTGACGCTGCAGATACCTTTCTGGGAAGGCTTTAAGGAACCAGACATCGTGGGTAACTACCACGACTTCTCCCACCATGGTCAAAAGCCCGAAAAGATCAAGAAATTGCTAGTGATGGAACACGCAATCCTCAATCGCGTCAGTTCCGCACTGACCACAATGAAGCAACGCCAGGCTGGTAATCAATCGTTGTTTGACCAGACTACCACGCTGCTAACAGCCTCGATGGGTAGTGCTAACGCCCACAACTTCGATGATCTCCCTGCATTGGTGTTTGATAGCCGCATGAACACCTCCGGTCACTGGCAACTACCAAATACGCCGATGTCCAACCTCTACCTCGGCTTGCTGCAGCAATTCGGTGCCCAAGACGACCGCTTCGGTGAAAGCTCAGCAGCGCTGGATTTATTGTCATGATGCGCTGGCATTGGATAGCTACACTGTTGCTTTTTGTCGCGCATGGCGCCCTGCTTGCTCAGTCGCCGTTGGAAGAATTCTTCACTCACCACTGCGTTAAATGCCACGGACCTGAGAAACAGATGGGCAAGGTGCGTTTGGACCGGTC
>JABHUV010000352.1 GCA_018658605.1 Planctomycetaceae bacterium
AAGCACTCGATTACTATCGCGAAGGACTGGTAACGCGAGCTTCGGCATCGAACCGCGGTGCCAACGAAGGAGATGTGGACGCTACCGCTGCAGATACCAAGCTCACAGAACTACTATACGATCCACAAACCTCTGGTGGGCTGTTAATTTCAGTTGCGGAGAATCGCGTCGATACTATGTTGACACAAATGCAGGACGGGGGGTGTGAAGATGCGGTTATCGTGGGACACGTTACTGCCCACGATACGGTATCAATCGTGGCGTCATAGCATAAAAGGCGTCTACACTGCGTATTGAATTGGGTCGTTTAAGTGATTTTTAGCAAAACCCTGCAGACGAAGCAGACACGCATCGCAGTGACCACACGCCAATTGCCCGTCGACAGGATCGTAACAAGAGGTCGTCATTTTGTAATCGACGTTCAATCGCAATCCTTCCTGAATGATCTCAGCTTTCGTCATGTGGATTAGGGGAGCGTGGATGGTCATATTCACATCATCAGAATCCGCTGAATGGCCGCTGCCGATCTTAGTTGCCAAATTCGCGAGTTTTCCAAATGCCTCTATGAATTCGGGCCGGCAATCGGGGTAACCACTGTAGTCCAGCGAATTCACTCCAATAAATATATTGGTTGCTTGGCGGACTTCCGCAAGCGCTAATGCATACGACAGAAAGATTGTATTGCGGGCCGGCACATACGTGATCGGAATACCAGGGCCAATTTGGGAGACATTGTCGTGTTTGGGGACGTCAAAATCCGCTGTCAACGCCGATTGCCCGAACTGGCCTAAGTCGATGTTAACAATACAATGATCTGCAATGCCCGCTTGTTGAGTGATTGCAGTCGCTAGTTCAATCTCCTGTCTGTGATTTTGACCGTAAAGAAAACTTAAGGCCACTACGTCATATCCTTGTTCTAATGCAATTGCGAGCACGGTCGTGGAATCTAGCCCACCGCTCAATAGAACGACCGCGGCGGGAGATGGTGCGGTTGTTTTAGGGGGCGAGGTCATGGGCAAGACATTACGCGGCGAAATTACTAAATGTCGTGATTATTAAAATGACAAGATTGAAAATATTATAGGTGAAAGGCCTCAATCACGGCAGATGTCAATCGTATTATCAAGGAGTAACATAAATCGACGATCTTAGTTCACGCTTGCAATTGACTACGCAAAACGATTATAAATGATAAGTGTTAGCAACAGGGTTTGTTCTAAAAGGTATTATAAAGTTATGAAAACGATAGTAACGCTTGTAGCGCTAGGTGGCTTTGAATACGGTCTGATCTGTATCGGTGCGGGATTTATCGCGTTTCTCGTAATCGCAATGGTGGTCGTGTGGAACGGATACAACCGACTCGTACGTCTGAACGAATTAGCGGACAACGGGTTTTCTGATATCAACGTGTTTTGCAAACGGCGGTATGACCTGATACCCAATTTAATTGCAGTGGCCAAAAAATATATGTCTCATGAGAGCGGAACGTTAGAGGCAGTTATTCAAGCACGCAATCAAGCCCAAGGTGCGTTGCAGGGTGCCGCGGTGAAACCGAGTGATGCCGGCGCCGTACAGGCCTTCGTTGGAGCGGAACAGACTCTCACTGGTACTCTCGGGCGGATGTTCGCCTTGGCGGAGGACTATCCTGACTTAAAGGCCAACACCAACATGTTACAAATCCAGGATGAATTATCCAACACGGAAGATGGTATTGCTCGAGCGCGCGAAGGATACAACAACCAAGTCACAAATTTCAACATTCACCGAAAATCTGTGCCCACGGTGATATACGCGAAGATGGTCGGGTTTGGTTCCAATCGAGATCTACTGGAGTTTGACGACCAAGCTCAAATTGAACACGCTCCCGATGTGGGCGCGATATTCGATACCTAAGTTTTCTCGCCGTACATCGCTACCATATTCTGCAAAAGTTCCATCATGACTTTGCGGCAAGACTCGGGTTGTGTTATTTCGGCGTTCGCACAGAATCCCAACACCCGCGGGATAACTTCCATGTCGTGATGGGCCGGTACTTTGAGCAGCGCACCGCCGTCATCTAGCA
>JABHUV010000369.1 GCA_018658605.1 Planctomycetaceae bacterium
AAGCCAGTGTTCTTAATTGAGGATACCATCGTTATTTCTAATCCTAAAAAAATACCCGCCGGACAGCCGTTAATGCTCATCCGACGGGTGTGAGTAGTTCAATTTCTTACTTCTTCAGCAATTCCACCATGGCTTTGCCCATGCCTAAGCCAACGTTCACGTAGGTTTTGGCGTTACCTCCGTAGTGGCCATTGGAGGCAGAACCCATGCTCAGGGGGTTCGTGTAGACGGTTGCGACATCGCCCTTGAGGTTGGGGTACTTTTTGGCATCGCTGATGGCCAACATGGCGTCGAGGATCAACTTCTCGTTGCCTTTGGCGTTTTCCATGCTAGTTTGGCCGAGGGTTGCACAGACGAACTTAGCTTTTGGAGCGTTGAATTCCTTGCGCAGAGCCGCGATTAGGTTGTTCAGGTTTTCCTCGTATTTGCTGGCGTGGCCGGTGTTGTAACGATCCTTATCACCTTGCCACCAGAGGAAGCCGGCGACCTCATACTCGGTCGCGCCGGGATAGTATTTACCGATGTCCTTGAGTACATCCTGAGCCCGCGCAACGTCACCGTCATATTGCACACCAGCCTTCCAACCGATAGGCGTGGGCTCGGTCCCCTTCTCCCACTTGTCCGGGCTCTGGCCGTAGCCGGCGTAGACAAAGGTCTTGCCGCTCTTGGTGTCCGTGAATTCGTACGATGGGCTGTTCGGAGGGAGCAGGTCCCAGCCGAGGCTACGGTTACCAATTGCACTCTTGAGGATAAGTACAGGTGCATCTAGTGCGGTGCCTAGTTGATGGCCGATACCGGTCTCAATGCCGATCTTGCCGCCCGAGACGGTGAGCCAGTCGTCCCGCATTAGCCGTACTTTACCAGGGCCACCACTTCCCATCACATGCAGGTTGCGGACGTCTTGGCGTTTGGTCCAGTTACCGGCGTCGTCAACCATGAAAGGGTAGAGGTTTTCGTTCTTAACCGCGTGTTCCAGCGAACCTTCGCCACCGGCAACCTTGCCCATCTCGAGCGTGTTTGACTGCCCCATGATAATGAAGACTTGAACCTTTTTTGTCATGTCGGCGGGCTTGCCATCGGGATCAGGCAACTGAGCTTGAACCTTCGCGGCGATGGTCATGTGACCGATCAGCGTTAGGGACAGGATGGCAAACAGGAGTCTTTTTGGTACATGGTTGTTCATAGGTTTCTCGCTAGATATTCCAGTTATATGCGTCATTATTTGAGGGCAACATAATCGTTTCGGAGCAGTATAGCAACTAGGGGTGCCTGTGGGTTCAGCCAGTTGCCCCAGCCCGCTTCTTTTGCTTGCGTTTCTCCTTGCGTGCCTGTCGACGCTTTTTGCGACTAGCAGAGAAGCCTTCATCAAGTATCTCTTGCAGTTTTCTACGGTTCTCGGTTGTTTCACCAGCCAACTTCTTTGTCCATTGGACGAGCTTACGGATTACCTTGTATTTGATAAACAGGCCGTAGGGAATCTTGGACCACCAATAGAGGAACACTGCATATATACCCACAACAATCACATTACCCCATAGCGGGAGATCAAGTGGATGAAAAATAAAACCCCAGACTCCGACATAGGGCATGAAGATCAGAATTAAAAATTGAGGCGCAATTAAGAGTATGAATGTTGTGAGGACCAGGACCCGCACCCAATAGAATCGATAATAGGCAACGAAGATCATGCACAAGCATGCGAAGAGTATGGAGAAACCGACTATAAACAAGGGAAGTTTCCACAGTAATTCTGCGAATTTATGCCAGGATTCTATATCCGATAGCATTCTGATCAACTCGGGAATACCCAAAAGCAGGCTTGCCGACGACCATATCAATCCACCGATAAATCCGGACGCAAACAATTTCAGCCAGGGAATATTGGGATACTGGTTATCCATGCATTTGACTTGATCAGAATTGGTTTATCAAAACCGCGGTGAGAAAAATATTGTAAATCTTCTCCCTATAATAATGCAAATAAGAGCCTCGAAAAATCAGGCACAAAGACACTCGCACCACCGCGGAATTCTGACTTAATGAGAAGCAAATAATTACTAGAAGGCCACCATCGATCCCGGCTTTAGGGCATGGCTTGGAAGTGGATGCTGGTCATCAAAAACACGCATCACCTCAGGTTCTTCTAAGGCAGTCTTGCTTTCGTCGAACACGCCAGTGGACTTGTCCAAGACGCCGGTGGCGTCGAGTCCCATATGCTTGACCATGAAAGGATACATGGCTTGTCGTTTCGATAACTGGTATCCATGTCCCTCTTCAGCGAAATGCGAATTGGCTACGTGCTCTTTATTACCGAACAAGCCATAGACGTTACGAATATAGGGATATTCCACCTCGGGTGTGTTCTTGGTCCAATCACCACCGACCGATACTAGTAACAACGGTCGGGGAGCAGCCAGTGCTGCAATCTCGGCATTGTTCGTTTCTAGCTTTGCTGTCTTATGGATTGGCATTCCGCTCTCGCAGTGGCAACCACCAAAGAAATGGGCTGAGACCATTACGACCGGCACTGCTACTCGCACGCGTTGATCTAGGGCCGTCAGTAAAAACGTTTGGGTTCCGCCTCCGGAGCATCCCGTCACACCGATACGGTTGTCATCGACGTCGGGCAGCGATTGCAAAAAATCGATTG
The DNA here is from genome assembly GCA_018658605.1 of Planctomycetaceae bacterium. The sequence goes on from JABHUV010000369.1 coordinate 2,651, forward strand.
CCCGCATGCTGCTCCACGTCTGTAGCGTCAGGGCCTGAGGGTGATTGTGGTCCCAGCCCAGGTGCAGAGAGTCTCCGAATCCGATCATGTCATAGGAAAAAACCACGGCTCCCATGCGAGCGAGGGTGGCACATCGATATTGCTGGTCCGGCCGTAAACGGCCTCCCTCGGGACCACGTGCATGTCCGTGTGGACAAAGTATAGCGGGTCGGGTCCCTGTGCGTCCCAGTGGTCGATAAAGGTTGCCGTAAACCAGATAACCAGGTCGCGCCTCAAAGGCAGCCGACTCTACGGTATAGCCCTGGTAGCTTCGTTTCTTGTGAATAATTGTCTTGAGTGGCGTCCGCTCGGGCATTGGATCCAGTTTGGCACCCGTTAAAATCTGCTTGCGAATATTGGCAGCCCTTGTTTGCCACTGGGGCAAGTTGTCAAAAGTCGCGCTCATCCGCGCCAACTGCTTGACCGCATCCGCTTCCGAATGATAGTGCCCTTGGCAAAGAATCGGCTTGGTCGGCTCGGTAGCCGGAGAAGTAGAAACGTGAAACGCTAGCAATGCGATGACACATGTCAGTAAGTAATGTTTCATGGTAGTTAGCTCCAATTACGTCTCAGGGGTGAACTGGTAATACCGACGATTTTACCGGACAACCAGCAACGCTGCAAGAAAATCTGTTCGCGGATTGGAGTTCGCGAACTTAGCATAAAATCTAACGCGATGAAGTTAGATTAACTCAGCAATCGGAGTTCCGTTTGTAATTAGAAAGACTGGGCGTCCTTGATTAATGACGAATTGTAATTGCGGATCTATCCCGTCAAGCTTGCCGCTGTTGTCAGTAGTCCGATTGATTGTTTCCAGCGAATTCAGTGGCTCGCGGCGACTGGCAAATCTTACGTCGGGAACGATGCTTGCCATGTTTTTAACGGCCGCACCATTTGGATTGAAAGGGCTGCACCTACTGCCAAGCTAGTCGGGACCAAAACTACTAATGTCGTTCATGCACACGTATGTGGGAATCCGGTGGTCGGGTTGGTTGTCCCAAATTGTCGGGCTGCAATTTGAACCGTTCGCAAATTCCTGTGACAACGTAAAACGACATTCTTAACACTAAAAATAAGTTCCCAGGGTTTGGGCGTTACTATTGAGTTATCGAAGCATTTTTTGATACCATTGCGCGTTGAAATTAGGAATTTGTTCTTCCGTTTAATTAAATCGATCATGCCCTACAAGTCCCCCGTCACGATTACGATCTGTTTCGCCGTTGTTCATATCATTTTGTTTAGCTGGTTTAGTAGCTTTACTGCTGATGATGCCTTTATCGTCTATCGCTATAGTGAAAACTTGTTCAACGGCTGGGGGCTGGTTTTAAATCCGGGAGAGTATGTGACGTCTTTAACGTCTCCGTTACATACTTTGGTGGTTAGCGTCCTTTATGGGATCACCGGTTCTTCACTGTGGTCAAATCGTGTTTTTGCACTCATTCTTCATTTTTCAGCTGGCGGGTACGCTCTCTATATACTGCAAATTAGCAAAGGGAGATTCCTTTACGGCCTGCTCGTGTGGTGCTCGCCTTTTGTTATTTTCTGGACTGCCGGCGGCCTAGAAACGATGTATCTCGCTAGCTTTGTAGTTATTGCATATACTTCAGCTTACCGATGCATCCGACAATATTCACCGCGAGATCAACTGCTTTTCTCTGTCTGCTTAGGTTTGGCCTTTCTAACTCGTTTTGATAGTTGCCTCGTCACCTTACCCCTGTGGTTTCATGTCGCCTGGAAACAATATCAGCACAATCCTCAAAAGTTGCTTGGTTCCATTCGTGTGTTGTTATTACCAGGCTTGTTGATCGCCAGTTGTTGGTTGATTTTCAGTCACATCTATTACCACGACATTTTCCCGGCATCGTTTCATGCCAAGCCGCTCCAGTGGGACACCCAACGCGCTGGCGTTCGTCGCATGGTGCAATTTGGTCTGGTATGTGGCATCCTACCGGCACTAGGCTGGTGGATCATGGATCAATGCGGCCGTCCCAATGCTTCGATAATTCGTACTATACAAAAAACAACCAAAAACAATATAGGTATTTTGTTGGGGTTCGCGGTGTTTGGTTTCTATGCTAGCACCTCCATTTTTATACACATGATGTTTGCCAACCGCATGCTACTTCCCTATCTGCCGGTAGCATCGCTCCTCTTGATCCAGTTGATCAATGCAACCAGCGAAACCGTTTGGCAAGGGGGGCGATTCGGTAAATGGAGTTGGCCTATCGTAACCATGGTGGTAATAGCGACCCATGCATCGTTATTTGTTTACATAGATCAAATCTCCATCAACCCAGGAGGATTTGGCGAATACAGAAAATTGTCACGACAATCCTATGTTGAATTCATGGAGATACTAGAAAACCAAGCGGAAGTCATTGATGCTCACTGGCAGAGTAAGGGGAAAGATCGGGTACCCCAGATTTACGTCTATGCAGCAGGGATATTGCCATATAAATTGCCTCAGGCAAAAATTGTGGATTGGGGTCTCGTGTCGTACAGAAAGGAAATCAACGATCGTGGGCAATGCCAAACTGGAACACTTTACAGTTCCGACTACATTATTACGCTTACGCCGCGACATAAGACGCGACGCCAGCAACTCGAGCGAGATCCAAACTCTCTGGAGTTGATCGACGAATCCATTATGGAATTTGACGGACAAACCGAAGCATTTGGTGTCTACTACAACGACGCTCCAATCCGATATCGGTTGCCTAACTATGTTGATGGCCAGACGCTTGATGAGGTGCCTGACAGCTTGCAATGAATATCAAACGTGTCAATCATGAGAACGACTGCAGTAGTCTCCATCAAAGATTACTATCGCTTTCGGCTAAACAAACTCAAACCGCATATTTTGGCACGAGCCTGAGATATAAAATCTATTTCGAGGCCGGATTGCTCCCCAAAAAAAGGAACTGAACAAATCATTAAGGCTACGGGCAAGTCGCTATCTCGCGACAAACACGACTATATATGGAAAAAACGAGCTGCACTTGTCGTTCTTGGATTCCCGTTACTCTACGGACTGCTGAATAGCGCTTGGCTCTATCCCAGTTTCGATTTGGCGGATGCCCATGTTGGCATCGGTATCAGTCGGCGATTTTTCGATTTTGACTACCGGATGGAAGCTCCTTTGACCTATAAAATCAGTCGGGTTCCAATAATTGTGTTTCAGGCAGCGACAAAGAAGGTGTTGCCCTTCCACTGGGCGCAGTACGTCATTACGCTGGTCCCGATAATCTGTTTAGGAGGTATTTTTTATCTGGCAGTATCAAGATTACTTAATCCCCAAACGGGAATTGTCGCCACCACTCTATTAATGGCCTCAAGCCATCTGTATGTCGATCGATATATCATCAGTGGGGACTATATGAACGTTCCGGGTGCGGCCGGCCTCATTGCTACATTACTATGTCTTCGCTGGTCGCAAGAAAAGGATCATTGGCTGGTCGACTTGCTGCTAGGTGCAGTCTTCGCGGCTTCGGTATTTACCAACGTCCTCACCAGCATCTTGCTTGGTCCGTTATTGGTTATCGAGTTAATCGTTACACCCCTGAATCGCCGCCGCCTAGGACGATTGATCGTCGGCGCCTTCCTAGGTGCCGTCGTCACAACATTGTCTTGCTCTACCATCTGTTACTTGTTTCATAAACCTCGATTCTTCTTTCGTGACCAAATTCACCATCTGATTGTTTCCTGGAAGCAAGGTGGTAGTTGGCTAGTTCATCATCGCTCCGTGTCTGATTTTATGTCTGAGGACGGGTTTGATCATTTAGCACTTATTTCCATGGTGTTCTTGTTTACTGCAGTGATAATCGCTATTCAATGCTGCAAGTCTTTCAGAGAGGGCTCGTTTGTCAGTACCATTCGCAACCGCTCATTTCTTTGGAAATCCCAATTTATTCTCGTCGGAAGCTATTTCGTTTGGCAGAAAATCAACCATGGAATTTTGTTTGATGTTATCCATCATACGCATCCCTTGCTGATTAGCATGTATTTCGCATTGGCGGCGATCATCTATGAAACCTGGCAGTTTTCAACAAGCAACTCCCGTCAAAAGGCTGCCAATCTAGAAAGCGGACAATCGTCACCCAATACGTCTGTCCGTACATTGGCATCGATGATGGGAGCGATTGGCTTCGCCGTGACGATTGACGCCTTGCTTCCGAGGACGCTGTTCAGCCCAAGTGTGAACTTTTTTGTCACGTTAGCTGTAAGCGGTTTGGCCGGTGTGACTTTGTGGTTATGCTTTTCTGCCGCATGCAGAGAGCGACTGCAGGCTTTCGGTTGCGTGTTGGCAGTTAGTTTGATTTGCTACTCGTCTAGTGGGTGTGGCGAGCTTTGGCGAGCCGACCCCCATCGGCTAAACCGAGCTTTCTTCGAGGCCGATCATCAGCTGTGGAGTCAACTTCGTACAGAGGGCCCGGAGGTGGTCAATTACCTTTTTTATCATAATGCACGAAAACCATTACGGTGTACTTTTGGTAACATCCAAACGACGATGTCTCTTAATAGGTTCGGAGTGACAATTGCTGATTCGGTTGGTATGAGGTACCTCGGGCCAATTGAAATGGAACCCGATCCAGCACCCTGGCCCGCCGTTGGGCAACTGTTTCCATTCGTGCAGCGAATGTCAGATATGGAAAAGATGTTTGAGAAAGATGGCCTGCCCCGCAAGTTTGTTGACGATCCCCATCAAGCCGTTGTGGTATTTGGTGTTTCCGAGCAAGGTGCCCAACGGTTTGCCGAACAGTTAAGCCATGAGAATGTTAAGATGAGTGTTTGCAAGAAGCTCCACATTTCAACGGACGTCTGCCAGTTTTCGGGGTATCTCTTGGTCAGTCAATAGAACATCTCGAGGCGGGTGCTGATGCATCACCGCCGCGTTAGCCAGAGTGTTCGTCAGATGGTCTTAATCTACCTCTCGTATTGAATCGGCTACAAAATACCGCGTAAACTGACTGTATTGCGGTTAGAATATACTTTGCTATCGATTTAAGGAGTTTTCGGTGAGAACGGGCGATCGTTGGCTTTCCATAGTATTACGGAAACGGTTTATAAGTAACTCTTCAAAAACCAAGCTCGAGGAGTGCTGATTGTTATTGATGTGATTTTTAAAAAAATCGGCGGAGGTTTACCATGAAACAGTTTGTTTCGGTGCTGGTCGTCGTGACGCTTTTGTGCAATTCGAGAATACTCGTTGCCCAGGAAAAACCAAACGTCCTCTTCATATCTATAGATGATTTGAATGACTGGATCGGTTGTCTGGACGGACATCCGCAGGCCCTAACGCCCAATATCGATCGTTTGGCCGCCCGCGGCGTTTTGTTTACCGACGCACATTGTGTGGCACCCGCCTGTAATCCTTCACGGGCAGCGGTGCTGAGCGGACAGTTGCCTTTTCGAACCGGTGTTTGGTCTAATGGCTCGAAAAAACTGCTGACGCAACATCCCACGGCGGTTGTCCTGCCTCGGGCGTTTCAGCAGGCGGGATATCAAACATTGGGTACGGGAAAGGTGTTGCATGGTAGTGGCGAGACACGCGATATTTTCGAGGAATCGTTTATCACGGAACAACGCTGGAGTCCGCTTGCCCGCGAAATGGTGAAATACACCGATGATGAATTGCCAAGTAAATCAACTAGTAATCCCCGGCATGTCGTTCGCCAATCTGACGGGAAGTCGGTCGTGCTCCCATTGAATCGAATGCCATCGGACCGCAGGCCGAAGGTGAAGGACGGCGAATCCTTTGATTGGGGACCGTTTGATGTGTTGAATGCGGAGATGGGAGATACGAAAATTACCACCTGGGCGATGCGACAGCTGCGCGAAGACTTTGACAAACCATTTTTCATGGCGGTGGGCTACTACCGGCCGCACATCCCGCTTTGGGCGCCTCAAAAATACTTTGAGCGATTTGAGAACGTGAAGATAGAGTTGCCAACGGTACACGAAAGTGATTTGGCGGATCTGGGCGACGTCGGCAAGCAATTCGCGACCGAAGCGGTGACAGCCGGAAGCCATGCAACTGTGGTTAAATACCGGCAATGGGAGCAAGCGGTGAAGGCGTATCTTGCCTGTACCACTTATGTGGACGACCAGGTTGGACGCCTACTCAAGGAACTGGACAACGGGAAATATGGTGACAATACATTGATTGTGCTGTGGACTGACCATGGCTGGCATCTTGGAGAAAAACAACATTGGGGAAAATGGACCGCTTGGCAAAGATCAACGCGTGTTCCGTTGATTGTGGTTCCTGCCAAAAACATGGCAAGTCATTTTGCAAAAAATGCGACGTGCGACGCAGCGGTTAGTTTGATCGATCTTTATCCAACGCTTATGGAAATGTGCGGAATCAGTAGCTCGCAACAACTCGATGGAAGCTCACTGGTGTCGTTGCTCCGCAAACCAGAACAACGGACGGATCGTCATGCGGTGACTTTTTTCGGGCAGGGCAACGTCTCTGTTAAAACTGGGCAGTGGCGTTACATCCAATACCCTCAAGGCGAGGAGGAATTGTATGACCAAATGACAGATCCTCATGAATGGAGAAATTTGGCAGGCAATAATAAATACGAGTCCGTTCTGCGGAAACTTCGTAAACTAGTTCCATCCACAGTAGCACCCGCAAAGTAGTTAAGTGGGCCCGGACCGCTAATTGTCTCGAAAGTATGCCCATTTGGGCATCGTGTCATGCACGGCTTGTAACTGAGCCATCACAGCAGCGGTTTTCTTGTTTACTTGGGACAAGGGTTGTTTTTCCTCAACATCGTTGTTGATGTCGTAAAAACGGCCATCACCGTATAGTTTAAACCTATGATTTCTCACGAACGTTCCGGCCGTCTTAGCTTGGATCATATTGTCCTGTTTTTTGATGGCAGTCGATTCCTTCGCTTGATCCGAGGGCTTTTTGGGGAAGCCGTTTCGGATGTAATGGCAGTAAACCCATTGGCGTCCAGATTCGTATCTCGCCGACGTGAAAACGGGTGCTAGCGAATAACCATCAGTTTTAATCTGGCCCAAATCGAGTCCAGCAACGTCACAGAGGGTTGGTAATATATCTGTGAAATCCACTAGCTGGGACTGGATGCCTCGCTGCTGAAAATTTGCTGGCCAGTGCGCCACCATTGCGACGTGTGTTCCACTATCAGGCAAGGATGCTTTGCCTCCTTTGATTTCGCGGCCTTTCATTTCGGATGTGATGTTGATCGCGCATCCATTATCACAGGTGAAGATTAGCAACGTGTTGTCCAATTGTTTAACCTCACGAAGTGTCGTCACAATACGGCCGACCAGTTTGTCAAGATAATTTACCATGTCTGGGAAATACTCTTCACCTCCTTGCCTGCCGTCATATTTGCCATCGAGTTCTCGTGTTCCGCCTGGTTTGGAATCGGGCGTGGGCACAAAAGGCCAATGCGGGAGTGTCATCGGATAGTACAGAAAAAACGGTTCCGAGGAATCAGCGGACAAAAAATCACAAGCGAAATCCGTCATGACGTCCGGTCCGAAAGTATCCCCGAGTCCGTCAAGCAATTGTCCATTGCGTGAGATGCGAGGATTCCAGTACCGCGATTCCCTACCATCCAGATGCCACAGACAATGGGTATCGAAACCAAACTGGCCAACGGTATCTGCGTCCCCGGCGAGTTGCCATTTGCCACAGATGCCGGTTCGGTAACCTGCCTCACGCAGGTGATTCGCAAAGGTTTTTTGGGTGATGGGTAATTGACCAAATTTAAGATAGTTACGGAAGTTGTATAGTCCGGTCATGATCTGCACTCGTGATGGTGTGCAGATGGGCGTTGAATAGCAATGTTCAAAGTACATGCCCGCTTTAGCGAGTTTGTTAAGATGCGGCGTTGAATACGTTTCGGATCCGTAAATCGAGACCCCTTCGTAGCCCATATCATCACACATGATCAGTACAATATTGGGACGTTGATCTGCGCACACCTGGGTTACGGAGATGAAGCCGAGCAAAACTGAAAGAATAATCGTTGCGAAAAAAAACTGGGGTTGTGAGCGAACCATTTTGATTTGTTTTCTAACCTAGAAGTTTGATATAATTTAGATATTCACTTTAACGTTCCTTGCGCTGTTCCCATGATACCAACAATGATCCCAAACCGAATGCCCCTTATCTTTGTTCTGCTTGTCTGCGCGGTGTTAACTACGGACGCGGTCGCAGCGCCGTCGAAAGCTTTTTTGCGGCTTGATAAAAATAATGATGGCCAACTGTCTGGCGCTGAATTAAGTAGCTCACCTGCTGGCCTGATTAAAGCGATTGACACCAATGGCGATGGTGTGATTACTGCTAAGGAGGACGAACGCTATTTTTCGAGTCGTAACAGGACACCACCAAGAGCTGTGGTGGCGACGAAAAAGAGTACGCATTCCTATGCAAATAATGATAATCCACGGCAGACGTTGGATGTGTATCAACCTCTTTCCCGCAAAACTCCAACCCTTCCCTTATTGATTTTCATCCATGGCGGTGGTTTTCGGAGTGGTTCCAAGGATTCCGGTATGCGGCATTTGAGTGATTACGTAGGATCTGGTAATTACGTTGGTGCATCGATTGGATATCGGTTGACCGGTGAGGCTCAATGGCCCTCTCAAATTCACGATTGTAAAGCGGCTATTCGATATTTGAAGGCTAATGCAGCTGCGTTTGGGGTCGATGTTGATAAAATTGCGGTCTTTGGCACCTCGGCTGGTGGCCATCTTAGCTGCGTGGTTGCTGTTTCCGGTAATGCTCCTGAGTTGGAGGGTAAAATCGGCCAGCATTTGAAGCAATCATCGTCCGTTACCTGTGGTATCAGCTATTTCGGCCCAACCAATTTCTTGCGCCTGAACGACTACCCTGGAAAGATAGATCATAATGCCGCCAATTCGCCCGAGTCGCTGTTAATAGGAAAGCCAATTCAGCAGGACAAAAGTGCGACTCAGAAAGCCAATCCGGAATCTTACGTTGATAAGGATGACCCGCCCGTGCTATTTATCCATGGTACCGATGATCCTTTAGTGGCCTATAACCAGTCGGAATTACTTTCGAAGCGACTCAAGTCGCTCGGCGTCGGTGGTGAGATAATAACTGTACAAGGGGGTGGGCATGGTGGCTTTAATAATCCGAAGATCAAGGAATTGGAGCGATTGTTCTTCGAGGTTCATTTGAGTGGTGCCCGACACAAAATTAAATCTCAAACAGTTCCCAATTGACCCGACGATGTTTCTGGCTCACCGTTGGTAACAACTTCTCTTTCACTCGGGACGGTTTTTTTGTTAAGTTAAGTGGGAAATTGGAAGTATCTTATGCTCACTATCACCGACTCTAACCGACTGACGGATTGTCCAGGATCTACGCGACGAGAATTTCTGCGTATTGGTGGAATGGGTATGGGAAGTCTGTTCCTGCCTGCTCTACTCGCGGCCAAACAGCAAACCGGATTCATCCATGACCGTGCGGTTGTGTTGTTGTTTCTTCAGGGGGGGCCATCGCATATCGAATTCTTCGACCCCAAAATGCAGGCACCACCGGAAATCCGCAGCATGACCGGGGAAATTCAGACGTCCACCCCAGGGATAACATTTGGGGCTACCTTTCCGCGGCTAGCAAGCATGACGGATAAATTTTCCATCTTCAGATCCTATCAGTCGAAAAACAACGCACATACTTATCTCGATGTTACCGGCGGCAAAAATCCTTTTAAGGCAGCGATGAGCGCTGTTTATACACGGCTTGCTGGGACAAATAATTCGGCGACCGGAATTCCGTCAAATATTCTTCTCAAACCTGAAGCGATCCAGCCCGAGCTACAGCTAGGTCGAAATTTTGAAACAAGTGCCTTACCGACACTTACGGACCCAGGCTTATTGGGGCCCAGCTTTGGTGCTTTTGATCCAACCGGTGGCGGTAAACTCAAGGAAAATCTGAAACTCAAAATTTCTCAAAACCGTTTTGCCGATAGGCGTTTGTTGCTCAGTAAGTTGGACAGGATCCGTAGGTTTGCGGATACGTCAGGTACATTAGAGGGAACCAATAAATTTCAGCAACAGGCTTTCGATGTGATCACGCGTGGGGTTGCCGATGCATTTGATCTGGGACAAGAGCGGCCGGAGACAATAGCAAGGTATGATACAACATCTGTCTTTAGTATGTCCGCATTAAATCGCTACGGAGATCTTCGCCGTACGTCGAACCTGCTGGGGCACCAGCTATTATTAGCTCGGCGTCTGGTAGAACGGGGTTGTGGCTTTGTAACTGTTTCCGACTGTGGCTGGGATCACCATGCCAACGGAAACAGTCCTAAGAACATGACGGCGTTTCCACCAATGGCACATCAGGTGGATCATGCCGTTTCCGCGTTTATTGAAGATATCCACCAGCTAGGATTGCAGGACAAGGTGATGTTAATCGTGACCGGTGAAATGGGTCGCACTCCACGAATAAATAAAAACGGTGGTCGCGAACACTGGGGTGAGTTAACTTCCTTGCTTGTTTCCGGAGGCGGAATCAACAACGGTCAGGTGATTGGTCAGAGTGACGGTCAGGCGAATCGACCAGTTAGCACCCCTTATACGCCAGAACACTTGTTTGGTACCGTCCTGAGGACGTTTTTTGATATTGGGGCACTGCGTTTACAATCGCAGTTTCCCAACGAATTGATCCAAGTGATCGAACGGGCACCAGTGATGGACCCTCTGTTTAGCTGAGGGAATTGGGCGATATATTATTAGGGTAAGACAGACTAATGATCGTACTAATCGCATGGTTGGACTGGATGGATGAGATTGTCGATTTACTTAAGTGGATCATTAGAAAGTTAACAAACAGATCGAAACGTAGCGGCTAACAAATTGGCGTTGCCCGTCTAACGTCCTTTCCGCGTTAGAATTACTTGATGTGGTTCCTGCGGTTTTCCGTCCAGCATGGCGTCGACTGAGAGCTTGAATTTTCCGCTGGGTAGCCGCATCCGCGTGAAATGACCGCGGGCTTTTCCAGCCGAGATATCGACTTGGGTTTTCGCAGACCCTGCGGTGATCTTTGCGTTGCCAGCCGGATGGCCTGCTTTGAAAATCAATTCGACTTCGTAGTCGCCCGCTTCAGGAGCCTCCAGCAGCCAAAAGCCGTTGGAGTCAGATGCCCAAGGTTTGCCCGAGGCATGTCGCCAGTCCTGCCGTGTCAACACGGAGCGTTTCTCGTGAACCGTTCCCACGACGATACGTGGCGGGGCGTAGTTATCCGGTCGCGTCGAACTGACATCGGCGAACCAATTTTCGTAACCCTGTTTCAAACGCTTGAAAACATCCGGATGTTCTGCGGAAACGTCGTTCTGTTGCCAAGGGTCTTTACTCAAATTGTAAAGTTGAAGCTGTGGCGGACCGGAAAAACTTTCTTTACCGAAGCCGCTGGGATGGACCAGCTTCCATGGTTCTTCGTGTAGCGAAAAGTGATGGTACTTTTGGGGCACGTTTCCACGGTGGGTTTGCAGGACAATCTGTCGTAGGGGCCAGTTGGCGTTGTCGCCGGTCAACAATGGCAAGAAACTTCTGCCGTCAATTTTGCGTTCCGCGGGTAACTGCACGTCACATGCGTCGAGGATAGTTGGGAACACATCGATATGGGCACAGAGGGCGTCGGTTGCTGTAAGGGCAGCAACTTCAGCAGGCCAGTGAAACAACAGCGGAGAGCGGACACCACCGTCATCGACATGCGTCTTCATTCCTCGCATATTACCCACGTATCGCATCGAGTTAGGTCCGTTATCGTTTAGATAGACCACGATCGTATTCTCACGAACTTTTAGAGCGTCAAGTTTCCTGAACAGTCGCCCGACATTTTCATCGATGTTCGTAATCATGGCGGCGATCCGCGCTAGCTTGTCCGTTTCAGTATTTAATCGTTGTGGATTTATGTTCTTGTTTATGAGGATTGGTTTGAAGTCGACGTCTAGATACTCCTGATACAGTCTCTCTGGGACGTCATGGAATGGGCCGTGCGGCGCGTTGGTGGCAATGTAAGTGAAGAAGTTTTCATTTTTGGAAACTGACGATTCGATGAATTCCATCGCCGCATTGAAGTAAATGTCGGTGCAGTAGCCCTGCATCGATGTTTCAACACCATTTTTGAAAAGCGTCGGGTCTGTGTATTTGCCTTCCGCGTCGATGGGGTCGGAAGGTTGTCCGATGCCGCCACCACGGTGCACGAGACAGTCCTGAAAGCCTTGGTCTAGAGGACGCAACGGATAGTTGTCGCCTAGATGCCATTTGCCATAGATTCCAGTACGATAACCCGCCTCGCCAAGAATTTCCGCAATCGTGATTTCGTCTGTGTCCATCATGGCTCTGCCAACATAGGTGTCAATGCACCGCGTGCGGTAGTTGTATCGACCCGTCATGAGACTGGCGCGGGTTGGGGCGCAAACCGGACTGACATAGAACCTGCTGAGCATGCCGCTACGCTGGTACATCGCATCAAGTTCAGGTGTGCGGATTACCTTATTACCAAGGAAGCCGTAGTCACCTCCCCCCTGATCGTCGCTCATGATGACAATTACATTGGGTCGCGCCGCCTGTGCTGGGGATTCGAGCCCTCCACAATAAAACGCAAAGATAAGCACTGCGAGTGTGCAATAGTTGTTGTGTTGATGTGTCATGTCGTTTTAAAGAACCAATTTAAAGATGTACTTTGTCAGTGAAGTGAGTAGGAAGTACCACTGTCGCGTAATTGTAGCACGGCATGCTTCTCAATAGGCAGTTCAATCTCGCGCGGAACTTAAACAGTTCTGTCGGCGGAAGCGACAGTAACTGCAGACCGCATTTGGAATTATCGTAAATGAAACAGAGTGCCACGTATAGGCTTTTTTGCCTTTCGTAATCCACTCAGCAGTGCTTCCACTTTGCGGTGGATTGACGGCATCTGAACAACAACCAACATTTCGTAGAAATTTCTAATGACTCCTGCGCCACCAACAACTTCCCAGCTATCTCGGGCGATATTGGTTTGTATAACCTCAATCAGATTGCCAAGTCGCTTATTTTGATAAAGGGCACTTGTATCCGACCCTCCTCCCCATAATTTTGGTTGAGTTTGATTTTGCTGACGCCGACGTGGGGTCCGATCTGTCGGGTCAAGAAAATCCTCACATGAGTAAACTCGCAATACCAGATCATTCTCCGCGGCCTCTGGAGTCGTCACCCGGATAAGATCGTGATATACAAAATAGACCAGACCGATTTGCTTCATCATCATCTCAAATGCTAGTTCGGCTTTAACGTCCTTCAAATCCAGACTTACGGGAGAATTTCTGTCCATTCCAACCTCAAGTAGGGCACGCTCATCGATATAGAACTGAACATCGAGCTTACTGCCCAGAGATTCCAGTATTTCGCTTAAGGGAGTATCAATAAACAGGGCATCGATCTGTTGCTGTAGTTTCTGCTCAGTATCTGAGATCGAATATGCTTGTTGATTCACACCATTCGCATCCCTTTTTCGCAGCATACGGATCGTCTGTAGCAAATGTTGCACTTCGGCGTGAACTCTTCGGGTTTGCGCAATCACTAAAATTCCGTCAGGAAGCGTTCCGATATTTCCAGTACCGCCAAGGTCCTCCCAAGACATCGGATATATTACTCGTGGAATAAGTTTGACTAAATCGTTGAGTGTTCTATGACGGTTTCTGAATTCGTTCCTGCTCATGCCGCCATCCATAGCACGTTGGCCTGGAGGATGCGATTCAATTTCAAGGAAGTCCCGACAGCGGTAGATTCGGACTTCCAGTTCATTCGCCGCAACTTCTCGAGTCGTCACATGAACGAGTCCATTTCGCGCAAACCAAACCAAATGGATTTGTTTCAACATTAACTCCAATGCCAGTTCAGCTTTAACGTTCTTTAAATTGAAATCAATCGAAGCATTGTTGTCCAAACCGATTTCAGCTAGAGCACGCTCATCGACGTAAAACTGAACGTCGAGCTTAGTGCCAAGAGAGTCCAGAACTTGACTTAGTGGTGCGTTTGAAAAGACGGCATCAATTGTTCGTTGGAGTTTTTTCTCAGTAGCTGAGATTTGACTTGACTGCATCTTAGTTTTCTGTTGACCGGAAAACTGTTTTCTAACCACGTTGTTTAAGTGGTGCTCACGGTTGGAGGGATCGTTCGCGTCAACAGAGAACATCGGTAATGCGAAAGAAACCGTACAAATGACTAACCTATTCAGAATATTCATGCGGCAAACCCCAGCTCAAGAAAAACGATGTGTTAGCGTAATTATATGTACAAGTAGACGCGCAATGTACGACAAAAACAATCGAAAGTGCGACTTGCAAAGGACAACAAATCTTGCGTCCATCGGGTAATACAAATCTAGAGATACAGCGTAGGTTTTTTGATCGTGTCGTTACCGGATACGCTAAACCCGCCAACTTCATGGCCGATTGTTAGGGTTGAGGTGTTAGGGGACGTAAATGTCCGTCGGCCAAATCAACCAGAATATAGCGGCCATCTTCTTCAACTCGAAACATGCCGTATCTTGCCTCGGCATAGCGGTCCTCGGTGTTTTCCTGAAACAGAAACGAATTCTGTTCGATATGGATCCAGTAAGTTCCATTGGAATCAACTAGTCTCGCATGGACTTGTAGTTTCAAAGTGTCATCACCATGTGGTTGTTGTTGCCGCCGGTTCGGTGCTAACAGACCGGTTAGGGTTCCAATTCGCTTGTTGTCCAGACTGATCACCGCCAGTACATTACCATGGCCGTTTTGGATGACTTCCTTATCTTCTGGAGTGGGTTGATATTTCCTTTCAATCGCGAAGCGCAGTCGCATGTATTGCCCCTGTACTAAAGACAACGGGTCAACCGGTGCGAGTTCCAAAAACAGGATTTCGCCACGGAGTTTAATCTGTTGACTTTGCCACGTGTTAAGGTTTACGTAAACGAGGGCCAGTACTGCGGTCAGGACAAGCACCCAATTGGATATTTTGTTCATCAGAGGTCTCCTGCAACAGCACGGTCGGCCTGAGATATACCTGAGGCCTGAAATACCCAAGAGCGATAGAGCCAATAAACCGCTATTGAAGTTAGGCCGGCAGCTAATAGTACTGCGCCGGTCACCATCAATCCTAAATCCAGAGCTCGCGTATAGACTGCCAGGCTCAGCAAGAGAAATACGGTACCGGTGACTGAAAGCAATCGATCGTGGCGTGCGTATCCAAGAATGATAACCGCAATGGCCATGATGGGGGCGACGAGTTTAAGCGACGCCATTAGAAGCGTAGCGATTATGGCCACGACAATTTGGCGAGTGAATAGAGTCTTCCGACCACCACAGGCCCATAGCAACATGGCTATCAAAGTGCCAGCGACGGCGATGCTGGCGATATAGGCAGTCGATGGTTGCAAGAAGGTTACGGCTAGTGCTAGGTACCCGGTCACCCCTAATAGCCCTATCCCCACAGGAGCAAGGGATTGAGAAATGCGGGGGTGAATAATAATGGTGAATGATAACGGAACGCCGGCCAAAACGAAAAAACTTAATAAGACAACGTCAGGTACTTTCAAGTAATCTGCCACGACGGCCCCCAAAGCAATCATGGTTGCTGTCGAAGATATAAGACGATCAACATACATATCATAGACGTAGTAGGTCGCGCAGGTTACGACCAACAGTGCCAGAAACGAAGTGAGCTCGCCTTCACCAAAGACCTGATTTGCCCCCAAAACAAACAAAATCTTGCCGGCAAAGACCATGGAAAAGGAAGCCTGTTGCAGCAAGGCATGAGCCGTTGTCGAGCTGTCGATTGTCTGCGACTTCAGGTGCGTGAAGATGGCAATGCCAATCATGATTGCGCCCTGCAATAACACGATAATTTCGGTCTCGAATATCTCCAAAGTCGCAAGGAGTCCTAGAAAGAAGGCTCCCGAGGTAAACGCTCCGATTCCGATTAGCACCCTCAGATAGAGCGGGTACGTATTGTGCTGAATCCGGTGCTGAGCAATGGTACGAGCCTGTTGGGGATCGAATTCATCCAAATTCGATAAATCGTCGATCAGTCTAGCAGCGGAAAGATACGGAAGATCTTTTGGCGGCTTCTTTTGCACCTCATGGGCATAACTTGGCTGCGTGTCCGCTGCCGACTCCTGAGGCAACTCCGGTTCAGACGGAGATTCCGATTCTGCAGCGGACACTTTTCGCCGAACCGACCGTAAATACCAGAAACAGTAGAGGAAGAGACTGAATGAGGTGACCATACCCACGAACATGATTATTGTAAAACCCGTCAAACCGAAGGAAAATAACCTCCAGGCAGTAATGATCACCAGTAACAAACCGGCAAAGCCCTCAAACACAACGGTGACCGCCAGCAGCCAAAGGTTGAACATTTTATGTCGGTAATACCAGTGCGCCGCGAGTAACAGAACGACATCAAGAATCAAATACAAAGAAAAGATGGAAGCACTGCGAGAATCGATGAGATTTTCGTAGAAGATTGCAAGATGACTCAAAATCAGACTGAACGACCAGATCAACAGCAGGAATATGGGCCAGTTGGGCCGTAGCCAATCCCACGATTTTGAATCTTTTCCGCG
>JABHUV010000326.1 GCA_018658605.1 Planctomycetaceae bacterium
GCCTTCCATGCCGTCTTCCATGCCGCCTTCCATGCCGCCTTCCATGCCGCCCATACCGCCCATCATTTCACCCATGCCGCCGCCCATGCCGCCACCGCCCGTGCCGCCACCATTCATATTGTTACCACCTCCGCCCGAGGCTCCGCCGTTACTCGTACTAGATGCAACCTGGCCCCCAGAAGATGAATCCGGATTCGATGGACTTTCATCATCTCCAAGAAGAAAAAACAGACTAACTGCAATCAATAGAATAAATATTCCGACAGCACTACCAGCAATTACTAACTTTTTTTTGTTACCCGATCTGCCGCTGGTTTGAGAATTTTGTCCGGGATATTGCTGCTGAAAAGATTGCTGCTGCAGAGGTTGCTGCAGAGGTTGTTGCAGAGGTTGTTGCAGAGGTTGCTGTAGAGGTTGCTGCAGAGGTTGTTGAGGTGATATAGAAGGATTTGCCAGAGCGCTACCACTAATGGTTACGACAACACCGCATGACGGACATTTCCCCTGTTGACCGGCAACGGAAGCTGGGAGTTGTTTCGAGAAGGAGCAGTGAGGACAAATGAAGTTAATATTAGACATGATTTATGATCGTTTTGGGTGAATGAGTTTACCTGTTAATATACGCAAAAATTTGTACTGCTATCCGACACACAATATTTTTTCATTGCTTCATTCCTTGTTTGTAGGTGTATCAACCAATGGTCAAAACGACAGTAGCAGCTAACAACATCCAAGTAGAAATCCATATCACATACCCTTAATATGTATATATATGAACGAGGTTTGAAGAACAACAAACTGATTAAATGAACACTTATCTAGATATTACATTATTACACCTGCATATTAAGCTGTCGAGCAACAATAAGTATTATCACTGATGTGTGCCACTTTTGTGACACATAATTCACGATTCTTACAAAACTTCAATCACTGCGATCATTTTCTGCACTCAACTAGTACATCACTACACAATGAATTAAGTTCTAATACAGACTGATTTTTTCGGACATGCAAATTTTTAAAGCTCGTTTCGAAGACACTCTGTTACACAATACTATCGACCAAAGGATGCAGCATTATGGGAAAATTAGCCGGAAAAACAGCCATCATTACGGGAGGCAGTAAAGGAATTGGGCGTGGGATCGTATTAGCCTTTGTGCAATCCGGTTGTGATCTCTTAATCTCCGCTCGTAATGAGAAAGACCTTGATGCAATGGCTGATGAAGCTCGCAGCGCCGCCAAACACGATCTGCGAATCGTCACGCATGCCGGCGACATTGGTTGCCATAAGAACGTCACTGCAATGTTTACAAAGTTCAAAGACAACTTCGAAAAACTCGATCTACTTGTCAACAATGCTGGAGCATTTAACGGTGGACCATTAGATCAATGCTCACTCGAAGATTGGGATCACGTCATCAACACAAACCTCCGTGGACCATTCATGTGTACCCAACAAGCATTTCAAATCATGAAACCTCAAGGCGTTGGTAGGATCATCAATGTTGGCTCGATCTCTGCCACCAGAGTGCGTCATAGTTCCGCCCCCTATTCAACCTCCAAGTTTGGCCTCGCAGGCCTCACTCAAGTCACCGCTCTTGAAGGCCGTGATTTTGGCATCACCTGCTGTGGGTTGCAACCAGGCAACATTGAAACGGAGCGTCGAGCGGCAAGTTCTTCCGATGCCGACCAAGAACCGATGATGTCCGTACATGACATCGCCGAAGTTGCACTACTGATGGCCACGCTGCCTCCACACGTTGAGATGCTCGATGCCGTTGTCCTTCCAAGCCAACAACTCTATGTCGGTCGAGGATAGACGAATCCTCCTACGTTCTGCTACATCGGGTAAACCCTGATAAGGCACGGGCTCCTAGTTAACCAAACTCCATACGATCAACTTGCCGTGACCAGCGCCATACACCGTACTAAAATCATCCGTCACAGCAACTTGGTGTATGTGCATCGGCGCATCAATCTGACGAATGACTTCCTTCTTTTCTAAGTCAAGGAACTGCACCCAACCCGTGTGCTTTCCGCCAACGGCCATCAACCACTTTCCTGAAGGGTGATACACTATCTGTTCCACTAAGCCAATGACTTTTTTGTCGCCTTCAAATTCATGAGTCTTTTCGCCGGAAGCTATACTAAATATCTCAACTCGGCCCGGTGATTCCAAATGATCAATATTACCTATCGGACCAATTCCACCAACGGCAACCGATTTACTATCTGGCGAGAAACAAACGCTGCGAATTCCGCCAATCGAATGGATCCGTTTTTCGGGATCCCACGTATAGCACTTCGGCGCCTCAAACTCTGTCACTTCTTCGCCCGTCTTGAAATCCCAAATCTTAATCTTAGCGATACGATCCACCGTAGCGATTAACTTCCCATCAGGGGACACTGCCGTTGCATAGAGCATGTTCGGAAAATGATTTGGCGTGATTTTCTGATGGGATACTAATTCTCGCACTAATTCACCTGAGTCAGCATCCCATAATTTACAGGCCATATCATCACCAACACTTAACACGGTTTGTCCGTCTGGTGACAAAAACATATTTCTAATCCAGCGGTCATGGGCATCCTCAATTCGCCGCACAATTTCGCGAGACTCTTTATCCCACCAAATCAAACAACGGTCATAGCTGCCAGAAACCAAGTATTTTCCGGTATCCACCAAGCCCATGACGTAACTGGTATGACCTTGAAATTCATGAAACTCCGGCTTATCGGCCATAGGATCGACCGAATAGATTTTCGCATCTGAACTGCCGACATATACCGAAGGCATCGATGTTTGATGACTGATTCGCAATAAAATGTCAGCGCGATTAATCTGTTTTATTTCTTTGAAGAACGTCGGTCCAATTTCAGCCATCTCATTTCACCTATTTATTATTCAATAGTCGCATAACACTCGATCACGATCACCCTACACTAATACTTCAGAAATCGCTTTCGCACCCGTATCGACTAACGGCACAGGTCGCGACCCCACATAATACTCATGATGCGGATCAATTCCGACCGCGGCATAAATCGTTGCAAACAATTCTGCCGCACCGACTTCACCATCCTTCACGTGTTGTCCATCTTCATCCGTACTGCCAAACACAGTACCGCCTCGAATACCGCAACCCGATAACGACGCACTCCAAGCCCGTGCAAAATGATCACGACCTAAGCTACCGTTAATCGTCGGAGTCCTGCCAAATTCAGAAAGCGTAATCACCAATGTATCTTCTAGTAATCCCCGCTCCTGCAAATCGTCCAGTAACGTGGACATGACATGATCTAGTTCCGTAACCATCTCGAGATGAGTTTCAAAGTTCTGCCCATGGCTATCCCACCAAGCCCGTGAGACTTTTACAAACGGTGTACCTGCTTCAATCAACCTACGAGCGACAAGCGTTTGTTGTGCAAACAAGCTAGGACCATATTTATCTTGGATACTTTTAGGTTCCCGCGAAATATCAAACAACGCTTCACTGCTCATCAACCCACGCACGCGACCATAAGCAACGTTATGGCTACCCAATACTGGCGACACTCTACCTTGGGCAAATCGATTACTAAGCACTCGCCGCAAGTCCGCTCGCTCGCGATGATCTAAATCGCTAATACTTTCGAGCCGTCCGAGATTTTGAGGTTTATTATCTGTCGTTAAAAACATAGGGGCAAAACGGGACCCTAAAAAGCCAGGATGTCCAACAGCATTTCCACGACCTTCCGTCGCCGTATAAAAGGTCACATAATCTGGCACCTTGCTATCTTGTCGCCCTAGCTCGCGTGCCATCACACTTCCCATGTCTGGATAACTCAAATTGGGTTCATCACGCCGCCCCAAATGCATCAATCGTGAACCGCCCCCGTGGTCTCCAATTTTTGTGTTCAGCGAGCGAATGATCGCTGTGTTTTTTAAACGCGTAGCCATCTTGGGCATCAGTTCTGAAATCTCAACACCCGGTACCGACGTTTGAATCGCCTGAAAGGGCCCACCAGTCAATCGCCCTGGTTTGGGGTCAAATGTTTCTAACTGGCTTACTCCGCCAGCGAGCCATAACAGCAGAACTCGCTTACCGTTCTGTTTCAGTTGCTTGGAAAACCCTTCTGATTTTAGAATATCCAAGCTCATAACACTGGCGGCTGCACCAGCTCCAGCAAGCGTAGATTGACCTAAAAAACGCCGTCGTGAAAATGAATTTTTCGATGTCATAACAGATATCTACCTAACATAAATACATAAATTACCAACCATAAAGACACTTAATCAAATCACACCAAACCTAATAATTGAATCTAACTTCACTGCTCGTCAATAACGCCCACACGACTTGAATAATTGCCGCTTCTCGGCGGTCTTTGCGTTGTTTTAAATACTTCATCATTACCCGCTGTTCTTGCTTCGTCACAGGCCTATTCATAATCGATTTGGAAGCCGTCGCAACAACTTCCTCATCGGTAGTCAAAATCATCAACTCTCCGATCAAACGATCTGCTCGGTTGGCTAATAAATCTTTTTCTAAGGCCGCGTCATTGCTAAACAACAATGCTTCATCAACACTCACTTGAAATTCATTGTTGGGTACATCAAACTTCGCCGCCAACGTCCTCGCTTGGGCATGCACCGAATCAATCTCAGCTTGAGTTTTTACTACATCCTCACTTACAAATTGGCTCGGATTGCGAGCGCCAAACAACAGTGCTGCAGCATATTGTTGCGGCGTCAACGGCTTAACGTTGGCCACAGCGAACCACATTTGAGGAGGGCGCGTTTCTCCATCAAAGCGACTACTGCGAGCGTAGGCTTTCGTTAAAACTAAGCCTCGAATTAACCGAGTTATATCGTATCCATGGGCACTCATGTCCTGTGCAAGAAAATCCAATAACTTCGGATGGCTCGCAGGGTTACTTGGGTGCATTTGATCGAGTGGCATCACCAATCCATATCCGAACGTACGATACCAAAGACGGTTAACAATCGACTTGGAAAAGTAGCTGCGATCATCCCCACGCAACGCGATATCCAATAATTGAGCGCGACGACTATACTGCGGAATGGGTACCGGTTTCTTGTCTTTTGCTAATTGTTCCAGTTGCATTTTTTCCGCTTTTTGTTTTTCCGCATCAGGCGATGTCCACTGCGGTTCTTCAATGGCCTTGCCAGAAAGAAACATCATTTGAGCATCTAATTGTTCGCCGTCCGTCGTTTGATACTTCAGCGCCCCATAATCACGTTCACCGACGAAATCACCATTTTCAAACAAACGATTGAAGAACGATTTCATCCCATAAAAATGAGCTTGAGTCCACTCAATAACCAATGGGTGGTCGTGACACTTAGCACAGCTAATATTAACCCCGAAAAACAAACTGCTTGTCTCGTTGGTAAGTTTGTCGAGATCTTTCACTCGCAGCTTCACGAACTTCATCGCTTGGCGTTCTAATTCATCCTCATAGTCGCCCAATAACATCGCGCTAAACATCTGGTCCCAACCGCGACGCTGCGTGACCGCCTGTTCTAAGTAACTTTGCAATTCAGTGTTGCCTGTTGGTGATAGCAGCAAATTCAAATCATAGGCCAAGTGTTTTTGATACGCCGGAGATTGTAACAATTGATCAACCATCTGCTCCCGCTTGTTACTGTCCTGGGACGTAACATATCGATCCACTTCAGCTGATGTTGGTATGCGGCCAATTAAATCTAATGTGGTCCGCCTCAGTATGTTGTAATCATCTGCCAGCGGAGCGGCTGTAATATTCACTTGCTGCATCTTCGCATCTAACATCGAATCCACGACATCTTGAATCAAAGTTTCAGCCTGAACCATCGATAATGGTACAAATCCAAGTGCGAGCAAAATAATTGATTGAGACAATCTCATAAGAATTCTCAGTCGCTGCAATCGAAATCACAATTCAGAAACAAGTCTAGTGGTTCCGCATTGATTGATTGAGTTTTGTAAAGGAAGGTTTTCTTGAGGTAGGACAATTTGATTGGTTGCCAGTAAAAAATACCAACAGCACGTCATCTTGCTTGATACTATTATCACAAAAAACGCAGCTATAGCAAAGACCACAGTAATATTTACCCAGATTCTCCTATTTTGCGACATTCAGCCCCTTGAGGATGTCTGAAATCGCCGTCATGATGGGGTCTTAACAATTTACTAAAGACCTCCATGGATGAACCATTTCCCAGATTAACGATGCGGGAATCATCCAGCAGATACCAGACAATTGACTGGCTTCTGTTTTTATTAAAATTTTAAGGAGACATCGTCATGGCACACTATACAGGTGCAAAAGCTAGAGTTAACCGTCGTTTAGGAACTTTGGTGTATGAAAGCAGCGGAGCTGTCCGCGCATTTGACCGGCGACCTACCCCTCCGGGTATGCACACTCGCCCCCGCCGTCTTTCCAACTATGGATTGGCACTGCAAGAAAAACAAAAGATCAAGCATTATTATGGGCTTGGTGAACGCCAACTGCGCCGTTACTTTGCAGGCGTCAGTCGCAAATCAGGTAACACCGGTGAACTACTACTACAAATGTGCGAACGCCGTTTGGACAATGTAGTACGTCGTGCTGGCTTTGCTCAAACTCGGCCGCAAGCACGACAAGGAGTCGTCCACGGGCACTTCCTAGTCAACGGTGTGCGCACCAACAAACCATCTTACCAAGTTCGCCCTGGTGACATTGTCACCGTACGACGTCGCAATAACATCTTGAAACTCTACCAAGGCGTAACATCCTTGTCTGAAGGTGAACCCGTTGAATGGCTTGCATCAGATACAGAAACGTTGCGAATCACGGTTCAAGGCAACCCTGGACCAGCGGACATTAGCTTGCCCGTTGACGGAAACATGGTTGTTGAATTTATGTCGCGTTAAGGTAAATCGATGCATTCTCGAGTCGTTATACTTGGCGGAGGCCCCGGTGGCTATGCTGCTGCGTTTTTGGCGGCCGACCAGGGTCTCGACGTAACACTTGTAGAAGCAAATCCGCACCTAGGGGGTACTTGCTTACTGCGGGGATGTATTCCATCCAAAGCGTTACTACACTTGGCTCACGTTATTGCACAAGTGGACGATCTATCCGCGAATTGGGGCATTCAATATGACGCACCAGTAATCAACCTTGCAGCAATTCGCCAACGCAAGGATAGCTTGATTTCCGCGCTCGCCGACGGCCTTTCGCAACTTGCAAGTCGCCGCAAAGTCCGAGTGATCCAAGCGCGGGGCTCGTTTGTGAATTCCACCACCCTGCAACTTGAAGGCAATGATGAGTCCATTGCCGAGGATCACACTTTGACGTTTGATTATTGCATTGTGGCCACCGGTTCCTCCGTGGCTGTGCCCACAGCCTGGCAAACAAATTCCCTGCGTGTCATGACCTCTGACGAAGCATTGCAGTTGTCAGAGATACCATCATCGCTGCTTGTTATTGGCGGTGGCTATATCGGACTGGAACTCGGCAGCGTCTATGCACAACTCGGAGCACAAGTCTCTGTTGTAGAAATGGCCGATCGATTGCTGCCCGAAGCGGATAACGACCTGGTCAAACCACTACACAAAAAACTATCGCAACTTTTGGGTGAACGGATTCATTTGAGCACCAAAGTTGGCGAGTTAACACTCGGACCAACTGACGTTACTGTGCAACTTGAAGGACCAGCTGGTACGACGAGTGAAAGCTACGAACAAGTGTTAATTGCTGTGGGACGAAAACCTAATTCACAAAACTTGGGATTAGAAAACACGGCAGCGACAACTGACGATGCTGGTTTTATCTGCTGCAACGAACATCAGTTTACTAATGATTCTCACATTCTTGCTATTGGCGATGTCTGTGGAAATCCGATGCTCGCTCACAAAGCAACCGCTGATGCCCGCCAAGCGGTCGCAGCCGTACTCGCGGAATCACAAGAGCTGGCAACGACACATGATGCTAGCACGACAGGTACAACATGCAATCCATGCATCCCCAATGTCATCTTTACCGATCCAGAAATAGCTTGGGCCGGCCTCACAGAAACAACTGCCAAACGAGAAGGCATTGATTATCAAATCGCAATCTACCCGTGGGCTGCTAGTGGTCGAGCACAAGCAATCGGGCGCAGTGCTGGCCGAACCAAATGGTTAATTGAGCCGATAACACAACGGCTCCTAGGATGTGGTATCGTTGGCCCAAGCGCTGGTGAACTCATCTCAGCAGCCGTGACTGCCATCGATCAACAATGGACAGTCCATCAACTCACCACTTCAATGGCACCACATCCGACTCTCAGTGAAACATTGTCGGGAGCTGCAGAGGTCTTCCTCGGCGAAGCAATCGAGATCTATAAACCTAAACGTGCCTAGTCGGTGTGCAAACACCGCCAAACCTCTGACATTCATCTAATCCCCTAAACTCGTAATTTTTCTTCGGCGGGCATTATTCGTCGGAAATGGTGTGACGAGCTAGATCAACGACACGAGTAATTGTTACGTGTTGAGTTTTTAAACGATGAATATACCCACGACGACCAAATACACCAATGTGCTTTGTTAAATAGTGTGCCAGATTTAAGCCCGGTACGGGAGTCACAAATACTTTAACATCCCCCTTCTCATCCACTAGCGCATATTCTGGTGCGCCGCGGCGCGATGAATGGACTTCCATTAAATAACCCGTTTCTTCATAAGCCGTACGCTGGGCCTCCGCGGATAGTTTTCTCTGAGTGGATGATTCCACCAAGTCCTTGGCGATGTCGGAGGTTCGCAGCGGCAAGGACTCACCATTGATATTCATTAAACGCCGTGGCACGGTCCCAAAGGACGCATTCGCCAAACGCGATCGCTGTTGGTGGATTTCTTGAAACTGCTGAATTCTCGCCATCAAATTCTCCCATTGGGGTCGCTGTTGAGACGGCGCTGCGTTCAACATTTGCAACACCTGATGGCGGATAGGTCCCAATTCCCAATCAGACGTTTTGCGTGCTACCATTCGCGACAAGTAGTTTTCGAGGTCACCAAGGTCACGCGGTAGGGATGCAGCGGTAGTGTCCACGTCGCTGGTATTATCCAACAAGGTAAAAGATGCCGGTTGTACATCCAACGATTGACTTAATTGAGAACCACGACTACGTGGACTGCGCGCGGGGTTTAACCACCGTGGTACAAATCGATTACTTACCTGACCGGTCGTGTTCGGTGTTGCTATGATGGGTTGCTCAAATTGCACTGGTTGTACTCGATTGAAATGCCCAGCGATTGAATTAGCTGCCAGCGGTAAGGTTCCGGCCAAATCAACCATTGGCTCCGAATCACCCTGCAGTTGGAGGTCGCGTTTAAGCATCCATCTGAATTCGCCATGTGGAGGAGCAATTTTCGTCAACTGTAATTTTCGACCATTGCTGGCCAAACCCATTTCTCGACTTCCCAGAATTTGCACAATCTCACCACGGTCTAACTGCACCATCCGCAAATGAGGGCGCACCGACTGCTCGGGTTGACCGATCCACGACGGAACACCTGCTGTTCTGATTGTCCCTTTGACCCCGTCACGATCAATAAGAAGAAATCGCGATTCAACCCAACTAAAGCACCGAGGAGTTGGACGGATGGCTACATAACCGTCAGGTGTCTCCATATAGATGTGCACAACAGTTCCGACGGGTACTTCATCGCAAATAGATTGATCCGTGGTGGGGGAAGTATAGACATTAGCACGACGAGCCTTTACTTGAGCACGATGAAAAGACGATCCATCCTGCGCCGCTAGCTGTAAACTACCCAGCACGATCGCCAACGCTATTACAAGCAAAGCTGAAAATACTCGATTCATAGGATCTAGCACCTCTAAAAATTATTTTCTCCAAGGATTAATTACAGTTTTTACCATCTCCAAGCAATGGCAGAATTACAAACGCCCAATTACGCTTGTTCACCGGTAGTATGTTAATTCATAGTTAAGTTTACCCTTTCGACGCTAACTACCAAGCTTTCCAAATGTCCAAGAAATCGTTCTTTTCGCGCACTCTACTCGATTCGGACAAGGATAAATCCCGATGAAGTTTACGTCTGATAACAACTCTTCATCCATTCTGAACTCAATCGCGTATGCCCAAATTACGTTGCTATCACAAAGTTTCCATTTACTCCAAATTAATATTTGGGGTAGTTGTGCTAATTACTGGATGCCTTCTTAGCACCAGCGCGCTCCGCGCACAAGGTTCTCCAAATGAGCCGCAGCAACCATCCGCTAAAGACCAAGCGAAACATAGTATTCCTTGGGACAAGTTAACCGATACGGCAAAAATAAAGCTGCGTTCTGTCATCTCCGACACCACCGTCTTTCACCAACTAAAAAGCCAACAATTCCAATGCGATCCAAGCGTATACATTCATCTAGTGCGTCATCCAGAAATCCTCACAAATATATGGGAGTTGATGGGAGTTACACAGCTACGTATCGAAAGAGCCGCTCCCTTTAGTATTCGCATACATGACGGACAATATACAAAAACCACACTCGAATTAGTGTATGGCACACCAAATCTACATATATTCCACTGCGAGGGCAGTTACAAAGGAATGATTATACCGACCGTTTCTACTGGTCGAGCGATTATCATTATCCGCAGTAAATATGACGACACAGTAGCAGCACTGCCAGCGACTCCAGTCCGCACAGTCAAACATCAAATGGATATTTTCTTGCAAATTGACAATGCTGCCAACCAACTACTCGTAAAGACTCTTAGTTATTTCTTTATGAAAACTGCGGATGCAAATTTTGCAGAGACGACTCAGTTCATCGGTCAGATCGATAAGATCGTACGCAACAATCCCGCTGGGATGGCGCAACTTGCAAGTCGATTAACACGGGTTCAACCAGCGATTCGACAAAAATTTGGAGTCTTAGTTCGCAACGCGAATACGAATCGAGTACGTCTAGCATCCACAGTTCAAGACGAAACAAGTACGACTCGCAAATAACTTGTATGCCGCTAAATACGTGTTGACTATTTGGTCACAAAATTCACCAAACGTCCTGGCACAATTATCACTTTGATGATTTCAGCATCAATCAACAACTCAGCCACGCGCTTATCTTCTCTTGCCGCCTGCTCTAGATCCGCTTGACTTATATCGGTAGCCACACTAATTCGTGTTTTAACTTTGCCGCGAATTTGTACGGGGACTTCAATTGTGTTCTCAACCAGCAACGACTCATCACAAACAGGCCATGGTTCATAAGCCAACGTCTTATCACTGCCTAACAACTCCCACAATTCCTCAGCAATATGAGGGGCATACGGAGACAACAATAACAAAAACGTTTGCATGATCGACTGCGGTCGTGATTTCTGTCCAGTAAAGAAGTTTACAAACTCCATCATCCGCGCAATAGCCGTATTGAAATCCAGATTTTCTGTATCCACAGTAACTGACTGAATCGTTTGGTGCAGTATTTTCAACTGTTCCGCTGTTGGCTCATCGTCATTCAAAGCCGCGTTGACAGCTAAATCATCCGCGCGGTCATCGACAATCATCCGCCATACTCGATCCAAGAAACCACGCACACCATTCACACCTGACATATTCCAAGGCTTAGTCGCGACGAGTGGTCCCATGAACATTTCATACAATCGCAACGAATCCGCTCCATAATCGGAAACAATGATATCTGGATTGACGACATTGCCGCGACTCTTGGACATCTTAAAGCAGCGACCATCAACGCCAATATTTTCATCCTCAACCAACACCCAACCATCGCCCTTACGAGTAACCTGCTGTTCGTCCAATTGAATTTGTTGTAATTCACTACCATTTTCACGGTGGTGATAGTCACCTGTGTCACTACGGACCGCTGCTGCAAAACTAACCCAATTATCATCCGCATCTTGAAACACAGAATATTCCATTTCCCCCAGAATCATGCCTTGATTGACAAGCCGTTGAAACGGCTCAGGTGTACTCACATGCCCGCGGTCAAAAAGTACCTTATGCCAAAATCGTGCGTACAACAGATGTAACACTGCATGTTCCGCTCCGCCAATATAAAGATCCACTGGCATCCACGCCTTTTCCTTCTCAGGGTCGACGAAGACTTCTGCATTTTTTGAATCAATAAACCGCAGAAAATACCAACACGATCCAGCCCATTGAGGCATTGTGTTGATTTCTCGGCGATATCGTTTGCCATCTATTTCACAATACAGCCAATCATCAGCGGCTTTCCCTAATGGTGGTTCTGGCCGTCCGTGTGGCTTGTAATCCTCTAAATACGGCAAATCCACGGGCAAATCGGCAATATCTACGCTACGAATCAATCCATTGGGCTCTCCATCATCATCCAGTTCATGCAAAATTGGAAACGGTTCGCCCCAAAATCGTTGCCGCGAGAACAGCCAATCCCGCAGCTTATAATTCACAGCCGCTCGCCCCCAGCCTTGCTCAGTCAACACGCTTTGTATTTGTTCTTTAAAAACCTCTGTCTCCAATCCGTCATATTCTCCGGAATGGATTGCCCTGCCTTGCACGGTGGAGCATACATTTCCAGCAAGTACGGCATCCCGGTTTTCGCTATCCTTACCCGGGTCCACCACAGCAACCACAGGAATATCATACGTCTGAGAAAATTCAAAGTCGCGTTGGTCGTGAGCCGGCACTGCCATAATCGCCCCAGTTCCGTAGCTGATTAACACATAATCAGCGACCCACACTGGTACCAATTCATCGTTGACCGGATTCACCGCAAACCCTCCAGTGAACACTCCCGTCTTGGTGCTTGTGTCCTCAGTACGATCTCGGTCACTTCGCAGCGAAGCCTGCTGGCAATAATTATCTACCGCTTCACGGCAATCATCCGTCACCAACCGTTCTACAAATGGGTGCTCCGGAGCGATCACCATATAGGTCGCACCAAATAACGTATCTGGCCTCGTCGTATAGATTCTCAGGACATCAGCAGCTGGTTTACGTGGGAACCCGCCTTCCGCTCGTTCTGCCTTCCATGCTGCTACGTCGTCCGCTGGACCAATAAAGAAATCTACCTCGGCGCCAGTACTGCGACCTATCCAGTCCGCTTGCAGCTTCTTGATTCCACTGGGCCAATCAACATGTTCTAAGTCATTTTCCAAGCGATCGGCATACGCAGTAATCCTAAGTGTCCACTGACGCAACGGAATCCGATGCACCGGGTGACTGCCTCGTTCACTGCGACCATCGATCACTTCTTCATTGGCCAACACTGTCCCCAGTTCTGGGCACCAATTCACCAACGCATCCGCTTGATAAGCCAACCGATGATCATCTTGATACAACCGTACCTCGCGCTCACCGGCCGCCACCACATCCTGCGGAATCGGCAATTCACTAATCGGCCGTCCTTGTTGTTGTTCCGAGTCATACCAAGTATCGAACAATTGCAAAAAAATCCATTGCGTCCATTTAAAATACTCAACGTCAGTGGTCGCGATCGAACGATCCCAATCGTAACTGAACCCCAACATTTTGAGTTGCCGCGTAAACGTCTCGATGTTATTTTCCGTTGATTCACGTGGAGGCGTATTCGTTCGGATCGCGTGTTCTTCAGCTGGCAAGCCAAATGCATCATACCCCATCGGATGTAATACAGATTTACCTCGCATTCGCTCAAAACGACAAGTAATATCTGTTGCCGTATAACCTTCCGGATGCCCTACATGTAGACCATTTCCACTAGGATAGGGAAACATATCAAGGACATAGAGTTTTTCACCAACAGGTAGCTCAGGCGTTGCAAATGTTTTATTCACATCCCAATAATGCTGCCACTTTGGCTCAATCACAGCTGGATTATATCGAGGCATCAATCGTTCTTCAAAAATAGGACCATTGCTTGTTAGCAGATGCTGGTAAGTACGAGATTCTATCGGTTTTCGCCATAGCTGGCAAACCTACTGTGGACAGCAAAACCTTTGCACGTAAAAATAGACTGCTTATCTTTTTGGGCAACTCGCCGTATGATGAGTAACACACCATCTAGTAACTATAAAAGCATTAACTTCGTCGTCGCCGTATCACTTTAGCATTGGCAAAATAATTTATGGTCAAATCCACCAAGCATCTACTGTTAAACGATGAACAACGTAACAAGATGCGAGCAGCTGGGCAATTTAACGCCGAACTCTTAGATCATATCCGTCCACAAATTCAAGCCGGCATTACCACCGCTGAAATCGATCAGCTTGTACATGCCTACACTACCGGCCATGGTCACATCCCCGCACCGTTGAACTACCGAGGATTTCCTAAAAGCTGCTGTACAAGCGTTAACGAGGTCATTTGTCACGGCATTCCAGATCAACATACTCTTAAAAACGGTGACATCGTCAACGTCGATATCACCTCAATTGTCGACGGTTGGTTTGGTGACCAATCTGAGACCTTTCTGATTGGCAATGTCAGCGACGAAGCTCGGCAAGTCACTCAATGTGCATTTGATTCTCTATATGCAGCGATTGATATCCTGACACCCGGCTGCAGCATCACCGAAATCGGCGAAGCTATCGTCGAAGTCGCGCGACCTTACAATTTCGGCGTTGTTCGTGAATATGTTGGACATGGTTTAGGCAAATCCTTTCACCAAGAACCTTCCATTCCCCATTATCCGGATACACGCTTCAATCGTATGCCACTCGATCCTGGACTATGCTTCACCATCGAGCCAATGATCAAT
This sequence comes from Planctomycetaceae bacterium, assembly GCA_018658605.1. The sequence continues at coordinate 14,722 of JABHUV010000326.1, forward strand.
GTCGGACGGTTCCAAGGCATCATCGATCCGCTAGACAATTGGACCGTTCGTACGATTGACAGTAAATTATCGGCACAATTTGAACATACTATTCTCATGACCGAAGAGGGACCCGAATTATTAACGATTACCGAAAATGGTCCTCGTCCAGGGCATAAATTCTAATTAATAAAGAACAGTCCTAGTTGCTATTGAAAACCAGTCGCATTATTTAGCCCGCCAGTAATTCTTCAGCAACCGTCTTGATTCCCTTAAGGTCCAACTTGCCCGTACCAAGCAACGGCAATTCGTCCACAAGCAGGAAACTATCCGGTGATGGTATAAACAAATTAGGTAACTGAAACTCTTGTGACAACTTCTGTCGTAATTGCTCAACATCCAAATCCGCTATTTTATGTAAAACGATAATTCGTTCACCCTTTTTAGGATGTGGTACTGCGGTCACCGTAGCTAACATGTCATCTGTGGAACCAAGCGCCTGATTAATGCACTCCTCAATCTTAATATGAGGCACCATTTCGCCACCGATCTTAGAAAATCGTGTCATGCGACCTGTGATTTTGATAAACCCATCTTTATCAATGAGCGCTACGTCACCTGTCTTGTACCAATCATCCACAACAACTTCATTGGTCAAGTCTTCGCGACCATAATAGCCTTTCATAATATTAGGACCCTTGATCCATAACATCCCGGATTGATCGGTTCCCAATTCTTCATCGGTATCGAGATCTGTCACTTTCGCAGCCACGCCGGTAATCGGGCGGCCAACCGTTCCGTCCTTAGCTTCAACATGGTCTGCTGAAGCTTGACGACTCTTTGGAATATTTACGGACACCAACGGTGATGTTTCTGTCGCGCCATAGCCTTCGATAGGTCGCACAGCGAATTTCTCTTCAAACTGGTCAGCCACATCCAATGGTAGTTTTTCGGCACCAGTAATCACGACATTCAATTTCTGGAATTGTTCGGCCGTTACACGTCTGAGCATTCCCCGCAGAAAGGTTGGAGTCGCAATCATCACCGTTGCATCATGCTTCTGAGCCAATTCACCAATCTTTTTGGCTTCCAATGGATTCGGGTGGAACGCCACACCCAATTCGTAACAAACAACTGACCACATCGTCACGGTATACCCCATGGAATGGAACAATGGCAATATACCTAACAGTACATCCTCGTCCTGCAATCGGGCCATTGAGTTAATTGCCGCAGCATTACTCCCTACATTGGCATGCGTCAGCATTACGCCCTTAGGTACTCCGGTTGAACCTGACGTAAAAATCACTGTCAAAATATCGTTGGGGTCAATTTCATCCAAGCCAAGAGATTTAATAATCGAGTTTGCCGATGTAACATTCGCCGTCCACCAACCACCAAGCTTCTCAAACAACGTCGGGGCAAATTTTGGTTTTCGTAGATCTTCTAGATAAAACAACTCGGCATCCAAGTCACTAGCATCAAATTCAAACTTCTTCATTGCTAAACGGCTAGCAATAATCGTCTTGATTCCAGCCACTTCGCAACAAGCATTTAAAACCGCTGCACTGACCGTGTAGTTCAAATTGACGGCCACTCGTTTATCAAGTGTCAATGCCAAATTAGCTACCACTCCACCAACACTTTGAGGAATCAACAACCCTACAAATTCTTCGTCCGCTGACAAGGCGTGGCGATTCAGCAATCTTCGCACAATCAGAGATTTTAAAAGTAGTTCTTTACCACTCAACGTAGCACCACTTGAATCCACAACTTTGTCGGCACGATTACGTTTACATTCACGGACAAAATCACATGTCACACGACTCTCATTTTGAATACGTTTATTCACTGCAACTGCTCCTAATTGCGAAACCTCTTGGCGAACCATATGTACATTATGCACATCGTGCAAAGGTTCACCGAAATGAATCCATACAGGATATGGTATTTGCTTGGGAATTTTCCAAAAATATCGACCACGATCAAAACTAAATACACTCCCCCACAATCCATCTAGGTATATCGGAATCACGGGAACGTCTGTTTCTGTTCGCTGCAAAACCTTTAACACACCTGGTTTGAATGCTTGTATTTGACCAGAACGAGTTAGCGCTCCTTCGGGAAAAATACAAACCAGTTCACCATTATCCAAAGCTTTGGCTGCCGTAGCCAACGACCGTACGACACTGCGACGACCGGGAGTGATCATAATCACACCAAACATTCGCCCAAACATATTGATGATCTTGCCTGAAAAATTGCCGGCAAAGACGACCATCCGAATCGGCCGCTCGCTTGCCAATAACAATAAAATTCCATCGATCCAAGTTACATGATTGGGTACCAATAATGCACCACCTGACTCCGGAATATTCTCAATGCCCTCAAGCCGTACTCGGTACAATGTTTTACTCAACGTGAGTACTATAAATTTGATCGTCACTGAAGGAATAAGCCACACAATGTAGACTGCAATCGGGATCGTCAACGCGCCAATGATCAAAAAGACTCCCCGTGCCGACAACATCGGTTCACCCCCAATATCCATCCGCAAACCCATAAATGCGCCATTGAGAACAAGCATTCCAACAAACGTCATTGAATTAGTTGCCGCCAAAATTGCACCCAGCGATTTTTTTGGACTACGGTGTTGCAAATAGGCCGTGAGCGGAACTTCGAATAACCCTGCGCTGAAACCAACTCCGCCTAACAACAGACACGCCAAATAGTATTCCCATTTGATCCGTGAACTAGGTTCAACACTTAAATTAAATGTAAACGTTTGAGGATCAATCAGCTTTAGTCCAGCATTGGAGCGCGGTTTCTCAAATTGGCTACGCTGGACAACGACGGCAACCAACTGTCCAGATTCTTGACTTGTTAGGCGTTGAAACGAAGCGATATGATCCTCAAACGTTCTATTTACTGTTAACGCATCGCCATTCACAGAGACAATTAAATCGTCTTTATTGATCCCCGAGCGCGCGGCGGGCATCCCTCGAACTAATCGCACGACGACAAACGCCTTTTCCCTCTCAGGTCCTCGATTTGCAGGATCTCCCGCTAACTCACCAATATCCGGTGGTGGTGCCTCGGACTCGCTGCCATCATCGACTGAAATCAATGGTATTTCCCTAACCATGATTCCTAATTGAGTTTCATCAAAGATGGTGCTGTTGATGGTAAACAACATCATAGAACTTATCGCAATTCCAAATGCACCAATTGGCAGGATCCCTAATTGAACACGATCGCCTGAGAGCAAGCCAGCTAGCACCGAGCCAATGCAAACCCCAACTACGACCGCTATTAAAAACGGAGTTTTGTCGACCTCGCGCCCCCCACCTGCTTCGACGACAAACTGGTCAATATTGTTCTGAGCCACTGCGCTCACAGCCCAAAAGAACATGATGCCCAGCGCGATGCGAAACATGGCGGGTTGTTGTCGTAACACACGAATGTCTTCCAGCATCGAACGTGGTGCATTTTTAGGAAAGGGACGCTCGGGATTGGCAACCTTCAGCGGCTCAATCATCAAACTAATAATCGTCCCGATAACTGCGATGCCAATGATCACCGCACCAATCAAGCTCCAAGTATATTCTGTCCCCTGGGGCGATGTCATGTCCGCCAACCAACTTCCAATGAACATCCCAAATAACGTTCCCACGACGGTCATCATGTTATAGAAACCATTGGCCGGTGATAATTTACTGGGCTTAACAATTTCCGGCAAAGCTCCCATCTTCGCTGGAAAAAACATCGCACTCTGCGCACCCATAAAAGTGAGGGAAACGAAAATCATCAGCGGTGATTGAAACCAAATAGACAACGTTCCAACGAGCATGACGAGTATTTCAGCGATCTTGCAACCAACAATCACCGAGCGTTTGCTGAAACGATCCGAAACGTAACCGGCATAGGTACTCAGCAGAATATATGGAGACACAAAACACGCTAGGCCCAATCCCAATACCGCACTTTGGCTCAAACCCCACAGATTACCAATATCAACGTAATCTTTGGCAATTCCAATGACGAGCCAACGGAAGGTGTTGTCATTAATGCCCGTGAGCAATTGGGTCAAACAGATTGCAATAAAGCTGCGAGAAAAGAGATTACTCTTCCCCTCGGCTAGCTTGCTTTCTGTTTTATACTCGCTCATATCTAAATCGCTTTATTGAAAGTCTGTTACATCCAAAAAGCACGGATTTTTCGATAAAAACGGAGCTACAATCGTTTTAATCCGATCGTTTCTGGAGAACCAACGAAATTATATCGACACCTATTTATAGGTGTTCACCTAAATCTTAATACCTCTATTTTGACCATGCCAACGGATGACGCTAACAAGAATAGCAGAATAGTGCGCACATGAAAATCCAACCCCCTCAATACTTGATGGCCGGCATTATCTTGTTGGTTTTCGGATTGCAATTCTTACTGGTCGACTCCTACGTACTCAGCGTACACGCTAGCAAGATTGTCAAATCACAACTCGACATCGCTACCCCTGGATCGTCAAACCAATATACAGTTTGGCTGCCCCAATGGTTTTCATGGAGCCTGCTTGTCGCCGCTAGCTTCTGCTTGGTTTTGACCATTCGCACCTCTCGGCGCAGCCTATCGTGATTCGTTGACGAACCCATTGTATGGTATATTGATTTTCCTGTAATACTAATAATTCCGTCACCATATAATCGAAAGCCGCTCTCGGATGAAAACTCTGGTCATTACCTTTCTTTCCCTATCACTCTTTGCTCTAACTGGCTGCGACAACCGTTCCAATGATCCACCCGCACAAAGCAATACAGAATCTACATCGCAGGGAATGAGTAAACCACCTGTAGTTGAACCCGATGATTCGCTCGCCGTCGACGCATTGCAAGCACTCGGTGCTAAGTTTAAAGCAAATAGCGATAATCAAATCACAGAAGTCTCGCTGATCGGTTGTCCCGCTACAGACGACGACCTCCAGCAACTTTCTAAACTATCAAAATTGACTTCTATCCGCCTCAATGAGACACAAATCACCGATGCTGGACTGGAAACCATTGGTCAACTCAACAACTTAACTAACCTAGATTTACGCGGATGCGGCGTTAGCAACGCTGGAATGGCACATCTCGTTGGCTTAAGTAAATTGCGAGCACTTCGACTTTCTGGTGAAAGTGGAATAACGACTGTCGATGACGGAGCGTTGGCTGACATTGGGAAACTCATTAACCTCAAAGCACTCGTACTCGACCACCTTTGGGTTGGCGAAAATCTACCAGACCTTGCACCTCTACAAAACCTAGAAGAGTTATATCTCGCCAAAACGCTAATTGACGACACCTCACTGGCAGCACTCAAACAACATCCTGAGCTCAAGAAAGTACGCATCTCGCAAACACAAATTACCGATGCTGGACTGGAACAACTCACCGCGCTCGCGAATCTCACGGATCTTGATCTCAGTGAGAACAGTGTCATTTCCGATGTCGGCATGAGCCATTTGTCTAAGATCCCAACACTTACCAAGCTCAACCTGTGGCGAGTTGCGCTTTCTGACGCAGGAATCGAACAACTCGCTGGTCTCGTAAACATGCAATGGCTCAACTTAGACAACACGTCGCTGTCAGACGACGGTCTGGCACACCTCCAAGGCATGAAAGAAATTGAATTCTTGCACCTCGGTTCAACCACCATCACGGATGCTGGACTACCACACCTCGAAGGCTTGACGACACTCAAAGATCTCAAAGTGACACGGACCGCGGTTACCGCCGAAGCCGTCGCAGCGTTAAAAGAAAAACTGCCCACTACCGAGATACAACTGAAGTATCTCCCGTAGTGGACAGTGCTTCTATGACACAGATTTGATTCCGCTATTCACCTCTACAGAATTTCAAATCCCTTGCGATACTCTTTCGTTATGTACTGAGCGGCCGCAGGGCAGTTGGTTGCCGTTAATGATTTAGCATCCCATTCCAGCTTTTCGCCTGTACGATAAGCAACGTTGCCTAACAGTACGGTTTCTGTCAAAGCACCAGAATAATTGAAATTACATGTAGTAGGTGACCCGTCTTTACAGGCTTTAATCCACTCTGCATGGTGACCAATCGACTTGGCAATCGTTTGTGCCGGTGGAGTCCAGCCTGAGAACTTATCCGTGGGAAACAAACGATAGCTGCTATAGTTTGCAAACATCATTCCCTCTTCACCAATGAACATCACACCAGAACCCGGTACGCGTTGGCCTTCGATTTCTTTAGGAATCATATTGCCATCGTACCAAGTGAAATTAAGCTGGTCATGATTTTCCGTCTTCGGGAAAACATACTCGACTTTCAAGCCCAATGGACAAGTTTCGGGGTGTACTTCAGGTCCAGTCGCTTTACACGATATTGGATGTCGCAATCCTAGTGCCCAAAACGGCAAGTCCATATAATGGCACGCCATGTCTCCTAGTGTACCTTGGCCAAACGCCCACCAGCGGCGCCAGTTTGCGGGATGGTAGCGGCCGGGGGCGTATGGACGCTCTTCAGCGGGGCCCAACCATAAATCCCAATTTAGGTTGTCCGGCGCTGCTGTTATTTGATCTTGAGTTGGCAGATCGCCTCCACCCCAACCTTTGCCGACCCAAACATGTACGTCTGTAATTTTTCCTAATACTCCCGAACCAATCGCTTCCACAACTCGGCGATAATTATCACCCGCATGAATCTGCGTACCCAATTGAGTAGCCACGCCGTACTTGGCGGCCTCTGAGGCAATCAACCGAGCTTCGAATACTGTATGACTCAATGGCTTTTCTGTGTATGTGTGTTTGCCAGCTCGAATAGCCCGCAATGCTGCCGGAGCGTGTGAATGGTCTGCGGTAGCGACAACCACTGCATCAATACGATCACCTTCTTGGTCGATCAGCTCTCGATAGTCTTCGTATTTTCGCGCATCTGGGAACTGGCCTGCAGCTCGATTAAGATAACTGGAATCAATATCGCAAATCGCAACAATATTCTCACCCTTCACACCAGCGATATCCGCAGCCGCTCGATTGGCAGTACCAACACAGGCAATATTAATTTTTTCACTGGGTGCCGTCGATGCTTTTGCTTCAACGCTCGAGAAAACTCCCGTGGAAATCCCCGACAACACCGTTGCACCAGCACCGGTAGTTTTGAGAAAGTTACGACGATTTTGTTTCTTGATGTTCATGCTTTTCCATCCGTTAAATCAATTAAATACAAATTATCCGTTACATCGTGTTTCTATTATACACACAATAAACAAGCAGCTGTTAATGTTGCTGATGATAATTTAAGCAGTAACATGATGCAACGACGATGATAACACACCTTGTCTATTACCTAGTTGGTAACAACACGTTCCATCATCGTCCTTTACATGTTAAATTGACGGTTCACAAACACATAACAAACTTAGACACTCATAGTTGAAAGAACATCATGGGCGCACAACAAAAAGCTGAAGAACTTGGTATTGAATTTACTCCCTCGGAGCCCGGTTACCTAAACCTATGTATTCGCAGCGGCAACCAACTCATCACCTCTGGGCACACCAGTACTGCCAAAGGCATTCTTGGCAGCAACGTCAGTGTCGACCAAGGGTACGAAGCCGCGAAAGATTGTGCTATTAAAATCCTACAATCGGTACACAACACGCATGGCACACTCGATGGACTAAAAGTCATCAAAGTACTTGGTTGTGTGTATTCCGCCGGAGATTTTACCGATCAACACTTGGTCATCAATGGCTGCTCAGATCTGCTGCACGAAATATTTGGCAAAGACGGGGATGGGTATCACGCTCGTAGTGCCTTAGGTTTTGCTGCGTTGCCGACCGGTGCTGCAGTTGAAATTGAAGCTATTTTTGAAATTCAATAATTCAAATATTCTATAGCCAATCAAACTATGTCAGACACCTATACTATCACCGCCTTCTATAAATTCATCGCAATTGAAGAAGCTGATTTAGCGGATCGTCGTAGCGAACTGCAGCGTGCCGGTTTTAAATTCCGACTCTTCGGACTGACGTTGGTCTCGACGGAAGGTGTGAATGGCACGATTGCGGGTTCAGCCCAAGGAATATCCGAATTCAAAGAATATTTACAACAAGAGTATGGCGATATTTTATTCAAAGATAGTTACTCGCAAAATCGTCCCTATAAGCGTTGGCTAGTTCAAATCCGTGATGAAATTGTTGCGATTAAGGACAAGTCAATTTTGCCCAATGGAGATCGCAATCACATTTCACCCAAACAATGGCATGACACTCTCAGTACTGAAGAAGATGTTGTCATTATCGATACTCGCAATATCTGCGAAACGGAAATCGGAATGTTTAAAGATGCGATTGACCCGAGACTAAACAGCTTTGGAGAATTTCCTGAATGGGTTAAAAATAGTGGTATCGATAAAGATCAGAAAGTCCTCATGTACTGTACCGGTGGTATTCGCTGTGAAAAAGCGATCATTGCTATGCAACGCGAAGGGTACAACGAAGTGTATCAACTTAAAGACGGCATTCTCGGCTATCTCAAAAACTATCCGGACGGGCATTGGAACGGTGAGTGTTTTGTGTTCGATAACCGAGTGTCGGTAGATACCAATCTGAATCCATCAGAGCGTTATTCGTTCTGTCCACACTGTGGAGATCCTGGAGATCTCATGATTGATTGCTCCTCTTGCGAAAAACAAACCGTCATCTGTAAAACCTGTTCACAAGAAAATGACCGCAATACATGTTCAAAACATTGCGCCGAAGTCTACCGCAGAACACAGGTACCCGCAACGTAATCAAACGCAGTCCACTTCTTGCTCTGTTTTGCAAACTACCAATGCTCACCGACCAACAATTCAAACAGTTCCAGCAAGACGGCCATTTGACGGTTGATGAATTTTTTACCGTCGATCAAATCGAATCGGCGCTCAAAGACATTGACATTTGGAGCCAAACCATTTGCGACCACCTTAGCGACGAAGAAAAAAATTGGTATTTAGAGAAAGATGCTGGCGCAGACGCGCCGCTTAGAAAACTCGACAACCCAGTTTTCCATCGGCCTGTATTTCAGCAATTAGCACGAGTTCCTCAAATAAAACAGGTCATTGAACAGCTCATTGGACCTAATATATGTATTTTCTTTAGCCAAGTCTTTATGAAGCCAGCACACCACGGTGGCCCCAAACCCATTCACCAAGACAATTATTACTTTGATCCGACAGATCACCAACGACAAGTCACGTTGTGGGTCGCACTCGACGCAGCTACCACCGATAACGGATGTCTATTTTTCGCTAACGGTAGTCACCACGCAGGAGTCGTCAATCACATCGCTCCCCCGAATGAGCCATTTAATCTCCAAGTTCCTGGTAACGTAGCACAACAGTATAAAATGACCGCCGCGCCAGTCGCAAAGGGAGGTATTTCCATCCATCATGGCAACGTATTCCATCAGTCCTCTGCCAATCGCAGTGACTTTCCCCGCCGCGCAGTTGCTATGCATTTTCTCCCACAAGGCATGCAACTACTCAATCCTACACTATCCTATGATGACGATATTAGGTTCAACCTATAACTTTCGCCAACGATGGCTACGATCGTGTGATTTTCAGCAACATTCCTGGCAAAAAGAGATTCTCTAAGCCGTCCAATTCACGCTCGTCAAGCTTCTCGACTTGCAAACCATGCCGCTCTGCGCGGCGATAGATTTCTCGAATCGCGGTCACACATCCATACGCTAAATAGGCTTCCCCGTTAGCCGTCAAATGTTGATCTAAGCCTGCCAGAATAGATTCGAGTAGTTCAAACTGCGTATCGATAAACGCATAATCCGCAATCTTTTGAACTTCACCATCTTCCCACGGTGGATTGGAAATAATGACATCGAATTGTTCACTACTGGCGATCACCGTAAACGCCCCTGAATTGTCAGCATCTACCAAACGTACATCGAATTTTTCAGTCGGACTCGGGATATCCAACTGAAAACAATTGTATTGTGCATTGGCTACAGCCTGTGGATTGATATCAGTTGCTACCACTGCGCGGGCACCTGCCTGCAAGCAACATAAGGAAATCAAACCTGTTCCAGTGCCAATCTCAAGGACTCGCTTGTCTCGAACAAAATTCGTCTCTCGAATCAACTTCCGCAAACTGACAGAATCTTCTGCTTCCCAAAACACTGTTGCAAATTGCACAATGTCTTTATCAAAATCTTCGACCTGCCACCGACCAATGACCTCAACGCTCGTCCCTACCGGTAACGACTGCTTTACTGTTGGAGCCGCGGAAGTGTCGGATGAATCGACCGTTGTTGTCGGTTCATGGCACGCTGGAACTAGTCCAATAAGAGCCGCAACCACCACCAATGGCCAATTCTTCATCCGTATATTTATTGTCATTCGGTTTGTAATATTCTCTGAAACATCAACAATCTGAATTCAATTCCTCCGTCGCCAGGCATTTCCGGAACGGTCAATGTCAACTCACCTGCTCCAGCTTTCAAGTCTATTTCACCAAGTTCGATCTGCTTGAAGAATTTCACATAAGATTCGGCACGTACCACTCGATCTTCTTTCGCTCCGACTTCCGGTGGATCATGAGCTTCAGTGATCTTTCGTGAAATAGTCGACTGATTAAATTTCAATTGAACCCGACAGCCTACATTTTCTTCTTTGCATGTGTAATGCAAGAAGACACGGTATCGTCCTGAATGTTGAACCTGAGCCGGCCATGTAATCTTGTCATTAGCACTGGTCCAGTTCAGGAAGTACGAACAGTTCGGGAATTTGTTGGAGCGGATGATATTCCCGTGAGCGGTGCCATCGCGAGCTGGAACCTGAGTCCAGCGATAGTCTTTATGGCATATTACGAACGGACGTCCGTCATTAGTGGTGTTGTAATCCCGTAATGCGTCTGCTTTGAAGTCGACAACAGCCTGGTTCAGTAGTTTCGCGATTTCAGGTTGTTGGTCAATGATGTTCTTGTCCTGACGCGGGTCCTTTGTGATGTCGTAGAGACGGCCCACATTGTCCAGACGATACTGTTGATTGCGAGCACTGATTTTGCCTTTCCAGGCATTAATGATAATTCGGTTGTTATGTTCATTTTGTGGATCAGCAATCCATGAGGATACATCTATGCCATCGAGCGGCTTTTCACCAATCAGATTAATGCCGGCCATATTAGTTAGCGTAGGGAGGAGGTCGGTGACGGAAGCAATTTGAGTCACAAACGTATCAGGCTTGATCTTTCCGGGCCAACTGATTAACAGTGGTGAGCGACAGCCTCCTTCGTCCGTGGAGCCTTTTCGACCTCGCATCTCATCATTCCAACGACTCCCGTTAGGACCGTTGTCATGAAAAAAGACGACGATCGTGTTATCAGCGAC
>JABHUV010000147.1 GCA_018658605.1 Planctomycetaceae bacterium
GCTAGAGTGGCACTCGTAACAATACTGGATTAATAGCGGACGAATCTTAGATTCAAAGAATTTCAAACCCGCTGCATCAAATTCCGGTTCCTCTTGGCTATATCCATTTGTACAAAATGGCAAATAGGCCAGTGAAACGATCAAAAGGAACCAAAGGCGCATAGGACAATCTTAAATCGGTGGGGGAATTAACACTTATATTTTACCTAAAAATGTCTCCACAGGGGTAGGTCGCATGCCTGCGGAGGCCTATCCATTTACGGCTACAATTCAAGACATATAGTCCAAGTAATCAATTCTCAATACGTTTAATTACTTCGTCAACACCAGGAAAGATGCTCGGCATTTTTTGAGTCACCTTGCCGCTGGCAGCCCACTCGGTACCACGTTGCAAGGTAGTAATAAACCCGACACATTGTTGGGAGTCAATTCCATGGCCCATCGGTGTATGAAACACTCGGCCTTGCCCATAGTCGATCGTAAAGATCATTGGTTCATGGCGTCCAGTACCTCCATGGTCCTTGCTAGCAAACGCAGTCGCCAACACTGTCATGTTTTCAGCGGGGCCGCGCAACATATCATACAATTCATCCTTTTCATGCAACCATTGTCCTGGCATACCTTTGGTAATCGGATGCTTGGAGTTACGAGTCGTCACTAAAAATGGATGTTGTGCGCCATGATGACCTCCATTGCCCGCAGATTTATCTCGCACGATTTTTCCTTGATCATCAAAATAGACGTAGGGTCCAGATTTTTCATTGCGTCCGCCCCAACCACCGAGACCAATCGCCACGTTATATTCCTTCCAAGCGCCAAACGAATTGTTTGCGGCATGAACGACAACAAACCCACCTCCTGTTTTTAAATATTCGATGAACGACTGTTGGGTGGCCTCTGGCCAAGCGGCACCGTTGTAGTTTGAAATCACTACATCAAAATCTTTAAACTCGGGGTGAAATGAATCGTCTGTTCCCGTTTTAGCCGTCGTAGCAATGGTCACGCTAAACAACTCGGTCTCTTCCAAATATTTCTTCATCATTTGCGATGTCTGTGGCCAAACCCCATGGTTATTCTGACCATCAATAATTAACGCTTTGAACTTTTGTTTGGCGTGCAGTAGCGGCGCACCGGCAGACAATACAAATGCAAACAACAGTGCTGGCAGAATAAGTTTACGAATCATAATTGGTTTCCTTTATTGGTTAATAGCTGAACGCTTCAGCTTTACTCGTTCAAGCATCTTCAACACTTCAAATTTAATTTTGGGTTCGGCATAGACTTCGAGGCAACTTGAGCGTGCCCGCCAAGTTGTGTAGCCCCCTAATACATGTTGCTCGGGTGGGGGAATATATCCAAAGGCACCGTTGGCCAATGAGATAGAGTAGGTCATTTTAAACGGGCTATATTTCTTTATATTCAAGCCTGTTTCCGCAAATACTTCGTTAGGTATGCCAACGATCCCTAGTGTTCCGATACCGATGGCTTGCAGTTGAATGTGTCGCGTCTTCGGCATCTTACTTAGAATGATTGTCTCTAACGCATAGACTTCTTCGCTCGTTTTAGGTTTGCGATCGGCCCAAGGCTTAACATAGTCTGTCGCCTCCGCAACTTCTTCATCAGTCGGAAAACGAACGGCGACTTCGAGTTCTTTTTCTTCCATCGCCAGCGGCACCCAATCCTGATACTCGATTGTTTCAAACGCTTTCAAAGCCGCTGCTGAAACAGCTTCAGCAACCGATTGACGGTCTGTTTTTCGAGCGGAATCCCTCTTGTAATCCCGCAAATACGTATCGCCACTGGTGCCGTTTGCTAGCATTGCAACCGTTGGTTTCGATTCGTCACCGGAAGCAAGTTTCGATTCAAGAATAGCTTCAAATATTCCAAAGTAATCCGCTGAAATATTGGGAGCACCGACGTAATGTAATGAGTAGGCACACATGACGGCAATTTGTCGACCGTCGATTGACTGCAAAGAAATAACTGGGATTTCAGGATCCTCTAAACCAGTCTCTCGTATCGCTTTAGCGTTTTTATAGCCAGGGTGCATCTGTGCTCGATCATTACGCGTACCACCAAATCGGTTAGTGGGGGCAACCCCTTCAGTCATCATCCAGCGCCGCGTCGCCACATGTAAATCGTCTCGACCCATCGCCCAACCGATCCGCGCTGGTTCTAGATTCTTGTACGCCTGCTCAA
>JABHUV010000266.1 GCA_018658605.1 Planctomycetaceae bacterium
GTGCACGTGCCGTTTTATGCAAGGGGGACCGGGACCATCAAACCGGGAACTGTAAATGATAGTCTAATCGATTCGACAGACTTTTTGCCGACATTGGTCCAAGCGGCAGGGCGTACTGTCCCGCTGTCTGCAAAACTTGATGGCATCAGCTTTTATGAGCAATTATTTGATCGCGGAAAGCGATCCGCGACAAGAGATTATGTTTTTTATCATTACGACCCGCGGCCGGGTTGGGATAAGCATAAGTTTCAACTTCATCGTTTTGTGCAAGACAAACAATTTAAACTTTACGACAATGGGCAGTTGATTGACGTGGTAAACGATCCTCTGGAACAGCATATGATTTACTCCGAAGATGATAATCGTGAAACCGCTGCAGTTCGCAGAAAATTTGAGAAGATATTGAAGCAGAAATATAATCAGTGGCTACAGGCGAGACCTGTTAATAATGATATAGTCCAGTAAAACTGTGATTATCCACTTTTGCCACACAACTTCGAAATGTATACCGCTATGAAATATCTTGCCAGTACAGTTTTGTTATTCGTTGTCTCCAGCTTAGTATTGGCAGCTCCCGCAGAGGACGCCCGCCCCAATATTTTATTTCTATTCGCCGATGATTGGGGTAAGTACGCCAGTGCTTATGCCCAAGTCGATGGTAAGGATTCCATCAACGCGATTTTTAGCACGCCTCACATTGATGCGGTTGCTAAACGTGGTACTTTGTTTAAACATGCATTTGTGACGGCACCTTCTTGTACTCCGTGTCGCAGTTCCTTGTTATCAGGGCAGTATTTTTATCGCACGGGTCTGGGTGCGATTTTACAAGGCGCTCGCTGGGACCCTAGCATACCGGTTTTTCCACTATTGCTACACGACGCGGATTATCATATTGGAGAAACATATAAAGTATGGTCGCCAGGACGTCCTCGCGACGCGCCTTTTGGTGGCGGGGAATTTGGATATGAAAAAGGTGGATCGCAATTCAATGGATTCTCGCAGGGGATCCAACGTCGACTTGGCCAACAGCAGAGCCTTGCTTCTGCGAAACAAGAAATGTTATCTGAAGTCCGGCGAAACTTTCAGGCATTCTTAGATGCTCAGCCTGCAGGGCGTCCGTTTTGCTATTGGTTCGGCCCAACTAATGTGCATCGCAAGTGGATCAAGGGATCGGGGAAAAAATACTGGGGAATTGACCCAGACGAATTACAAGGTCGCCTGCCAAAATTCCTGCCAGATGTTCCTGAGGTGCGACAAGATTTTGCGGATTATCTTGGCGAAGCCATGGCTTTTGATGCGGCCGTAGGAGTGATTTTAGATATGCTGCGTGCAAGTCAACAGTTGCACAACACGGCGGTGTTTATAAGCGGCGACCACGGAGCCCCAGGTTTTCCGCGAGGAAAGTGCAATCTCTACGATTTTGGGGTTCAAGTACCATTAATCGTCTCCCTGCCCGGACAACGACGAGGGCGGATTGTCGATGATTTTGTGAACTTGATGGACCTTGCTCCGACGTTTTTGGAGTTAGGTAAAGTGCCGGTTCCAGCTGTCATGACGGGACGGAGTTTAGTTCCTGTTTTGCGGACCACTAAATCGGGCTGGATTGATCCGACACGGAATTGGGTGGTGACCGGTCGCGAACGTCATGTTGCAACGGTTCGCGAAGGGAACTTGCCTTATCCTCAACGCGCTATTCGTACACCAGAATACTTGTATATTATCAATTTCAAGCCGGATCGTTGGCCCATGGGGGGGCCAAAGGCGGTCACTGATGTCTTCGCTCCACCAGAAGACGCATTGGAAAACAATACCTTTATTACGTTTGGTGATCTCGACGCCAGTCCAACCAAGGCCTGGATTGTGCAGCATCGTACCGATCCGCAATGGAAAAAATACTATGATTATGCGTTTGCAAAACGTCCTCGTGAGGAATTGTATGCCATAGCAACAGATCCGGATCAGGTGCGTAATCTCGCGAATATACCGGCAATGGCAATGGTCAAAAAATCTCTGCGAGAACAACTGATGCGAGAATTGAAACGTACTGCCGATCCCCGAGTAACGGGTGACGGTTCGTTATTTGATAGCCATCCATACTCTTCGATACCTTATGAAGGATATTGAGAGCAGAATAGAGTTACAATTTGTTATTGAAAAATAGAAGCGATATGCGGAAAGAGCAGACGACGACATGAGAAAACAATTCAATAATCTTGGCCAGGTTCCCTGTGTATTCATGTGCCTTGCTAGCCTGTTGGTAGGGGGCAGTCTGTTCACTTCCTTACAAAACGTAGTGGCTGCAGATTCTCCTAACATCTTGTGGATTTCCAGCGAGGACCATGGCCCAGAAATGGGTTGCTATGGAGATAAGTTAGCTGTAACGCCTAACGTGGATGCCTTGGCAAAACGGGGGTTGATGTTCAAGTTTGCGTGGTCTTGCGCACCGGTTTGTGCTCCCGCTCGCACAGCGATTATCACAGGCATGTACCCTCCATCCATCGGTGGACAGCATATGCGGAGCATGGTGCAACTCCCCAAATACGTCCAGTTTTATCCGCGTTATTTGCAGCAGGCGGGTTACTATACGACGAATAATTCAAAACAAGATTACAATGTTTTTAAAGAAAATCAGGGTTGGAACGCGTCCTCCAGAAATGCGCATTATCAAAACCGTCCTGACGGTATGCCATTCTTTGCGATCTTTAATAATACGGTTAGTCACGAGAGTAAGATCCGAGTACGACCGCATACAGCGGTCATGGACCCAGCTAAAGTTCGCGTGCCTGCTTACCATCCCGACAATAAAGAAACTCGCCAAGACTGGGCGCAATATTATGACATCGTAACCCGAGCAGATACGATTGCCGGTAAAC
>JABHUV010000370.1 GCA_018658605.1 Planctomycetaceae bacterium
ATCACAATCAATTGATATAGAACGTTCTCCAAGTGCATCCAGATCCGCAACCGCTCGTATGCTACGTCCGATCAACCGTTGAATTTCCGTTGTCCGACCATCCACCTTGCCACGATCTCGCCGTTTACGTGGGCTAGTACTCGAGGGTAACATATTATATTCAGCCGTAATCCACCCGCGACCGCTCCCCTTCATCCAATGCGGAACCGATTCCTCGATACTTGCCGTACACAGTACAACCGTTTCACCGGCGCGGAACAGTACGCTCCCAGGCGCCTTATTCGTATAACGTCGTTTCACCGAAATATTTCGTAATTGATTTGCACGCCGCTTGTTCTTCGCCATTGTCATCTCCTAAAAACTATTCTTTGACTTCCTGCAGCAACCACATCAACAATCCCTTTTGAGCATGCATGCGATTACCAGCCTGAGCAACGACTCTACTTTGAGGTCCATCCATCACCGCGTCGGTAACTTCTTGCCCTCTACGAGCCGGCAGGCAGTGCAAGAAAATTGAATCGTCTGTAGCAACGCTTAGTAACTCCTCGCTGACTTGATAATCCGCGAAATCTTGCTGTCGCTGTTTTTGTTCTTTCTCCTGACCCATACTAGCCCAAACATCCGTATAAATAGCCACCGCATTTTCAACGGCGGCGCGAGCGTCCGTGGTTTGCTCGACTGCAAAGCCAGCACACCCATTGCTAATGACATCCAACGACGTTGTATCGAACTGATATTTTTCCGGACAGGCGATAGTAAGTCTCATGTCGAGCTTACCACAAGCGATCGCCAACGACCGCGCGACATTGTTAGCATCACCGATATAAGCCACCTGCCGACCTGCAAGACTATTCAATCCACCGACATGTTCGGCGATTGTATATACGTCTGCTAAGGCTTGGCACGGATGACAAAAATCCGTCAAAGCATTAATCACTGGTACCGTGCAATATTTCGCAAGTTCTTCCACAGTTTGGTGCGAATAAGATCGACAAGCGATGACGTCGACATATTCACTCAACACTTCGCTAAAATCCTTCATCGATTCCCGCACCCCCCAACCTGCTTCTTGCCCTAAAAACAGACAACCACCGCCGAGTTGAGTCATTCCAGCTTCAAAACTGACGCGGGTTCGGAGCGATTGCTTTTCGAATATTAGCGCTAGATTCGACCCTCGCAAAGGGGCCATCTTTTTCGATCCAACCAAGTCACTCTTTAGCAATTCGGCAATCTCCAAGATTCGCCGCAGTTCATCATTGGTCAAATCAAATAACGAAATTACATGTCTCATAACGCCTTGCTCACGAAAAAAACAAACTTACTCGACGAACCATTGAATTAGGCAGCACAGATTCTCATTCTCCGTGCCGCCTGATTCTCGTTGTTACACTTCCAATCGCCGTAACACGCCGGATAAAACATCAACGCCTTCGTTGGCTTGTTGTTCCGTCAAATTCATGGCCGGCAGCAATCGTATGACATTACCCTGCGTGCAATTAACTAACAGGTTCTGCTCTAAGCATTGTTCTACGACATTTCCACCATCGACATCCAATTCGATTCCAACCATCATTCCCGCAACCCGAATTTCCTTAATCCACTGGCATTGGCTACGTAATTCATTTAAACGATTTTCCAACAGGGTGGCTAATTTATGTACATTTTCCAACAACCCTTCTTCTTCAATGGTCTGAATCATAGCAATCCCAGCGACCGCTGCCATCGGATTACCGCCAAAGGTAGACGCATGCATCCCGGGTCTCAAACTCGGTGCAATTTCTGCCGTTGTCAGCATAGCTCCAGCAGCGATCCCGCCACTGAGTGCTTTGGCCAATGTCATAACATCTGGCGTCACACCTAAACCTTGATATCCAAACCAATCTCCTGTTCGCCCACACCCAGTTTGGACTTCATCGAACATTAACAACAAGTCGTGCTGATCAGCTAATTCGCGCAAGCCTTGCAAGAAGCCATCCGCAGGAATGCGAACTCCACCTTCGCCCTGAATCGGTTCAATCAGCAGCGCACAAGTTTCGTCGTCGATCAATTCTTTCGTTGCCTGCAGATCACCATAGGGTGCATAATTAAATCCAGCAATCAAAGGCCCCAAGCCCGCATGGTATTTGGGTTGCGCCGTAGCGGTAGTCGTAGCCATCGTCCGCCCGTGAAAACCGCCTTCAAAGGTAATGATTTTGTAACGTTCCGGACCATGATGCAAGCGAGCTAACTTAATCGCGGCTTCGTTCGCCTCTGCTCCTGAATTGCAAAAAAAAGCTTGGCCGCCAAAACTTCGCTCGCTCAACAACTTGGCCCACTGCCCCTGTGATTCAAAATGCCATGAGTTGGGAACATGCACTAGCGTAGCTACCTGTTTTTGGATGGCTTCCACTACTTTAGGTGGACAATGCCCTAGCAAATTACAGCCCCAACCTGGAAAGAGGTCCAGATAGCGATTTCCCTCAGCGTCCCAAATATAAGAACCTTCTCCCCGTACCAAGTTAATACCATAACGCCCGTAATTGGGTATCACGTAATCTTGAAATAAGGCGATCGTTTCTGGTGAACTTAAATTCTGAGCGTTCATGACTTCTGTTCCTTTAAAACTACAAATTCTGCTGCATTCCTAGTGCATGATGTAGGGTGATTTTGCGAATGTTGCCTTGATTGTACCGCACAATAGCAAAACGGTGAAACACCTAGTAAAGCGTATATCCCAAATTACGCATCGCGCTATTTGATGATTTGAGTACCTATACCTTGTGATGTATAGATTTCCAACAATAGCGAATGGCGGATACGGCCATCAATGATATGGATTTTACGCACGCCGCGGTCGAGCGTTTCAATACAAGCTTCGACTTTGGGAATCATTCCGGCAGCGATTGACCCATCGGCGATCAACTGACGAGCACGCTCGGCACTTAGTGATGCTATCAACGTTGACGGGTCGTCTTTATCCGCGCGAACTCCGTTTACATCGCTCAAAAAGATCAGCTTTTCGGCTCCCAATAATCTCGCAACCATGGTGGCCGCCGAGTCAGCATTCACGTTATAAACCTGCCCCTGTTCGTCAGTGCACATCGAAGGGATGACAGGAACGGTACCGGAGTAGCACAAATTGTCGATCACCGCTTGGTCAATTCGCGTGACTTGCCCCACGAACCCTAAGTCTATATTCTCACCTGCGAGGACTAATTCCAATGGCTCACCAAATAACACTGGTGTACTGTCGAAATTCAATGTCATAGCGCGACCACCAATATCTTCGATCAGTTCAGCGAGATGACGATTAACACTACCGGCAAGTACATCCTGAACGATTCTTAGAGTCGCGTGATCCGTTACTCGACGACCATGCACGAAATTAGGCGCAATACCAGCTTTCTCCATCGCGCCATTGATAGCGGGACCTGCTCCATGTACGATCACGGGCCGCATTCCCACGGTTTCCATGAACACGATATCCAACAATACATGTCGCAACGCATCTTCGTCTGCCATAATGCTTCCGCCAAGTTTAATGACGGTCGTACGGCCCCGAAATTGTCTGATCCAAGATAACGCTTCGATCAGCGTATCTGCTTTTTGTATTGCATCGTCCACAACATCAACCTTTTAAACCCTGTGCTCCAAAGCTAAATATTCTAGGTGTGCCACCGGCAATGTGTCAACAATCAAAACGGAAGCCGGAAACTGCCCTCGACCGATAGGTTTCTACACATTGTCGAACTTTTTGCCCCCTGCAACCACGGGTAATTGCAATTTAAGCCAGAATGAGAATCTCCCCCTAGAAAAAAACAAGCGTTCGTGGCATGATACTAATAGCAATCGTTTAGCAATCCTTCACAGCACAATTCTAATCTTGGATTAATCACCTGCGATGACCGACGACGCAATGCTTGACAATACCATTGCCAATGACGCCAGCGCACAAACGATGGCGATTATCCTCGCTGCTGGGCGCGGTTCCCGAATGCAATCCGATCAACCCAAGGTGCTGCTACCTGCCTTAGGCCGTCCACTTGTGACCCACGTAATTGACGCACTGTTAATGGCTGGCATCCAGAAAATCATCCTCGTCGTAGGCTATCAGCAGGAACTAGTTAAGGCGGAACTCAAAGGATATTCCAACCTCACGTTCGTGACCCAACAGGAGCAACTTGGGACAGGTCATGCAGTTCAAATGTGCGTCACTCAACTCAAACAACACACTGGTCCTGTCATCATCGTAACCGGCGACTCACCTTTAATTCAGCCGCAGTCCATAAAGTCCCTTCTCGCCGAGTTTCATGCAATGCAAGCAAGCTGCGTTCTAGGGACTTTGCACCACGCCGACCCCACAGGTCTGGGTCGCATCATACGCGATCGGCAAGGAACCTTTACCGAAATTGTCGAACAAAAAGATGCGACCGAACCGCAGAAAAACATTACGGAAGTCAACATGAGTACCTATGTGTTTGACTCAGGTCACCTACAATGGTCGCTAGAAAAACTACAGTCAAACAATGTTCAAGCGGAGTACTATCTGACGGATTGTCCGTCGATCTTGAAACAAGCTGGGTGTGTTGTGGAAGCACTCCCTGTCTTAAAATCATGTGAGTCATTGAGCGTAAATACGCTCGAACAGTTACAATTAGTCGAACAAGAAATGCAACAACTGGGGTATTAGATGCGTGAATTAAAAATATTCAGTGGCGACGCAAATCGAGTCCTAGCCGAAGATATTTGCGGGTTTCTACATCTCCCGCTGGGCGCTATTTCACTCACCACGTTTCCAGACGGTGAAAAACACTGCAAAATTAATGAAGACGTGCGGGGACGCGATATTTTTATCATCCAGCCCACAGCACCACCGGTCAATGATAACCTCATGGAACTGTTGATCATGATCGACAGTTTCAAAAGAGCTAGCGCTTCACGAATTACCGCTGTCATACCTTACTTTGGCTATGCTCGATCTGACCGTAAAGATGAGGGTCGAGTACCCATTACAGCAAAATTGTGTGCAAATATTATTACTCGAGCAGGAGCAGACCGCGTATTAACGATGGATTTGCACGCAGCACAAATTCAAGGATTTTTTGACGTGCCTGTTGACCATCTGTATGCCGCACCCGTCATGAATGAACACTTTCGCTCAATGCAACTCAACCCAGATGACCTCGCTGTCGTCAGTCCGGATGAAGGCAGCATCAAACGATCTATCGGACACGTGCAGCGTTTAGGTGGTAAGCTAGCAATAGTTGACAAACGCCGGGCTAGCGCTATGGAGACCACCCAAGAAAATCTAATCGGAGGACCTATCGAAGGCCGAGTCGCCTTAATGTTCGATGATATGATTAGCACCGCCGGCAGTATTTGCGGTGCCGCAGAATTAGTCAAAGCTGCTGGTGCGCGCGAAATACATGTCGCTGCAACACATGGTGTATTTTGTGGGCCAGCACTGGAGCGAATACAAAACTCCCCCATCACTAGTGTTATTGTGACCGATAGCATTGCTTTGAGTGACGACGCCAAAATACCGCAGATCAAACAATTGACGGTCGCACCGTTATTAGCAGAAGCGATTAAGCGAATTCATCACGATCAGTCTATTAGTTCCATCTTTGCCAATTTCGATGGCGCCGACGAATAACGCGATTCACATTAAAAGAAATTTACCTCAGACAATACAGCAGAGATTTAACATGGCAAAAGCACGAAAGAAGGCCGCCTTTGAAACGGTCGAACCTATTGGAGCTAGAATTCTAGTCCGTAAAGACGATCCAAAACGTGAAACCCGTGGTGGGATTGCGCTGCCTGATGCCGCTGAAATCCCCACAATAACCGGTCGAATTGTTTCCATTTCAACGTTAATCGAGAACGATGAAGATGTCCCGCTGAGACAATACGATAAAATCTTGTTTCATCCCAAAGATGCAATTCCTGTAGAATTCGAGCACGATAACCAGTTGTTCGTAGTGCCCGTCGACGATGTCGTGGCCGTCTTCCGCTCCGACGAATAACGATTGGCAAAGCCTAGCTGTAATGCTATTGAAAAATCTAAGGGTCGTTCCGAGCGATTTGTCCATTTGGACTTGTAAAGCTCGACCTTTATGCCAAAATAACGAATTGCCCAATGATTAATATTATCAACTGCTGTGGTCTTGACGCCCTCGGTTTGATGCTTATTCTTAGGGATTAATACCATTTCCACACAATCCACAGTTTGATGTGCCTAGATGTTTCTTGTGTTAGTTCGCAAGTTATTCCATAGCAAAATCATCGAATTAACCAACAAAAGAAGGAAGAATTCCATGGCGGAATTGTTTCAAACCGAATTACGAGACCTTACTGGCAGCGCCAATACCCGTCGATTACGTCGCAGTGGCAATGTTCCTGCGATCCTTTATGGGCACGGCAAAGAAAATGTCAGCTTGTCACTTGTCAGTAAACAGGTTCAAGCAGCTATCGCAAAACGAGAAAAACTCGTTCAACTTGAAGGCGCCGTTACTGAAAATGCACTCGTCAAAGCTGTCCAGTGGGACGCCTTGGGATCTACAGTTATCCACCTTGATCTAACCCGAGTGGACGAAAATGAAACTGTCGAAGTGACAGTTGTCATTGTCGTTAAGGGAACAGCTCCTGGACTTGCTGCAGGTGGGCGCGTAAACCGAACTATTCGAAGAACTCAAATCACTTGTCCGGTTATGAAAATACCGAGTGAAATTGAACTTAACCTCTCGACACTTGAACTCAACGGAAGTCTTACATTGGCTGACTTGGATCTTCCTGAAGGTACTCAACTTGTAGCAGCACCAGAAACCGTGGTTGCCACCTGTACTGAAATCGTCGTCGTTGAAGAATCAACCCTTGATGCAGCCACAGATGGTGCAGCAGAACCCGAACTAATCGGGGATACTGGCGATGACGACGCTGGTGATGACGCGGAAGGTAGCGACGAAGGAAGTGACGATGCAAACGCAGGAGGCGGAGGCGACGAATAACATTACAGTTCCTTGATTTAAATAAAGCAACGATTCGTTAAACAACGATCAAACACTTTACGAGATCAACATCATGAAACTAATTGTTGGTTTAGGAAACCCCGGAAAAAAATACCAAGCTACTCGACACAATATTGGGTGGCAAGTCATCGCGGAACTCGCAAATCGGCACGGCGTTGCCCGAGCCAAAGCAAAATTCAACGGTGAAATAGTCGAAGCTCAGTTCCAGTCCAACCGCGGATTGCTACTGTGCCCACTAACTTATATGAATTTAAGCGGAAATAGTGTCAAACCCGCTTGTGATTTTTATGATTTACCACATGACGACATCCTTGTTGTGTGCGATGATATAAATCTCCCGCTAGGGAATTTGCGCTTTCGAGCCAAAGGATCTGCGGGAGGTCAAAAAGGGTTAAACGATATCCTGCAAAAACTGGGAAGCCAGAATATTCCTAGATTACGCATTGGAGTCGGGAAACCACCCCCGCGGTGGGATGCCGCAGATTATGTATTGGGAAAATTCACAACGCAAGAACAAGAAATCGTACAACAAACAGTTGACTGGGCCAGCAACGCCGTAGCCGACTGGGTAACCCACGATACCGCTTTTTGCATGAACCAATACAACGAGAATTAAGTACCGAAACAATAAACTAATTTTGATTTTATGAGGAGAATTGATTTGTCTGCAACCGTTTACGAATGCATGCACATTCTCGATTCCAATCGATATGCTCGTGACCCCAGTGGAGTTCAAGAGTCTGTCGATAGCACCGTTGCGAAATTTGATGGAGAAATCCTAGTTTCGCGACTTTGGAACGAACAGAAACTTGCCTATCTCGTCAATGGTCACCGCAAGGGGACTTATTGGCTTAGCTACATCCGAGTTGAAGGATCACGACTCGTTGAGATGGAACGTGCCTTCCAACTCAACGAAAATGTTCTGCGGACTTTGACTTTGCGACTTGACGAACGACTCGTCGAACCAATGGTCGCTCATGCTCTAGGAGAAACAGTCTCAGGTACCATCGGTAACGATGATACTGCTGATGACGCAGGTGATCAAAGCGATACGAATAACAGCGAAGCAGCTGAAAAAGCGGTCGAAACAGTCGAAACAGATGAATCGGTTGATCAACCGGCAGTTGAAGAAGCTAGTAGTGAATCGTAGATAAGCTGATACGGTTTTGTGACGTCACAACACAATATTGCCGTCCACACTGGTTTAGGTGAACGGACACGCAGTAAACATTGTCGACTTCAAATTTTTCATACCACTGTTAAGGAATGTTACCAACATGGCCAGTTTTAATAAAGTTATCCTAATGGGTAATCTCACTAGGGATGTTGAATTACGATACACGCCTTCAGGTACCGCTGTGACCGAAATTGGACTCGCTGTAAATGACCGACGCAAAGACGCCAATGGACAGTGGGTTGATGAAACTACGTTCGTTGACATTACTCTGTGGGGACGGACCGCGGAAATCTGTAACGAGTACCTAGGCAAGGGTTCCGGCGTCTTAATTGAAGGGCGACTGAAACTTGACCAGTGGGACGACAAACAAACTGGACAAAAACGAAGTAAACTGCGAGTGACCGGTGAACGTATGCAAATGCTTCCACGTGGTGACAACCGTGGTGGCGGTGGCGGAGGAAGCTTTCAGGATTCCAATCCAGCGCCTCCAGCTCAATCATTCCAACAACAGCCCCAAGGTAACCAAGGAGCACAACAATTCCAGTCGGAATCGGCGCCCTTGGATAGCCCACCATCACCGCTTCCAGTGGATGATGATATCCCTTTTTAACGCTCACAACATACAAACTTTTTCAACCTAACACTCTTTCATTAAGTGACTCGGAAAATGCCCAGAAGCCCCGAAACAAAACGATCTTACAAACGACTACCCAAAGGTCCCAATGGGGGGATCGAATTGCTGTTAATTCAGTCTGTCGATAACCTTGGACACGCTGGTGACATTGTCGAAGTAAAGCCTGGATTTGCAAATAACTATTTGATTCCCAACGCCATGGCCACGATTGCCTCGGAACACCATAAGCGAATGGTCGAAAAACATCGCGCCAAGATTCAAGCACAAGCTCAAGCACGCTTGGCTGGCCGCCGTGAAAGCGCTGCCAAGCTCGCCGAAGAAAGTGTTACGATTGAATCCAAAGCCAACGAAGAAGGCGTCCTTTACGGTAGCGTCGGCGTTAACGACATCGTTGATCATTTACGCGGTAAGAACTACGCGATCAACAGTGAAAACGTCATTATTGATGGGCAAATTAAAGAACACGGGTTATTCACCGTCAAAGTACACTTACACCAAGACGTTGACGATGTTGAATTGAAGGTTTGGGTTGTCCCACCAACTAGCGAATAATCTCTGCTCAATTCAATATCCATCTTGTTCTAGACATCACAAAAGCTCTGCCGCAAAAAATCGGCCGAGCTTTTTTGCTAAGCTGTTGCTTCAGACCAATGCATTAATCAGTGAAGCCGTGTACAATGATGGCTTAGTTATGACATTCGCTGAAAAATAACACCTTTTCGTTTGGATCACTGCGACTTAATGGCAATAGCTCCCGACCAACGCGCTAACGGCAAATTATCAACCACTGCTGACTTTCTCGAACGCCAACCGCCCTATGATCTCAATGCGGAAAAGGGGGTTCTCGGCAGTATCTTGCTGATGCCTGACGTGATCGATGAGGTCATTTTGATAATACGTGCGGAAGATTATTTTGATGAAGCTCATCAAAAACTCTACCAAACGATGAAGGACATGCACGACGATGGTCAAAAAATCGACACAATGTTGCTCGTTGACCGCTTAAAAACCGCGGGACTATATGAGCTAATCGGCGGCGCTGGATTCCTCGCCGAAATAGGAAAAGCGGTCCCCAATGCCGCACACGCCGTTTATTACGCGGAAATCGTTCGCGAAAAATCAACCTACCGTTCGCTGATTGATGTGAGCACGGAAATCTTAAAAGACGCCTACGATCAAAACAACGATTCGCGAAACTTGCTAAGCCAAGCAGAACAAAAAATATTCGGTATTGTCGATGACCGTGGTCATAATACCGTTTCGCCGTTGAATGACATTTTACATGAAGCAATGGACCGCATGGACGCTCGGATGAGTGGCAATTATGCCGACGATGCTGTAGCGACCCATTTCCAAGACCTTGACAACATTACCGGTGGATTACACGCAAACGAATTGATTATCCTAGCGGCTCGCCCCAGCATGGGAAAAACTGCTCTTGCGATGAACATCACCGAAAATGTCGCTGTGCTTAGCGATCAGCCCGTTTTATTCGTTAGTTTAGAAATGTCCAAATTGGAATTGTGCGATCGCTTGCTGTGTAGCGCAGCGAGAGTTAATGGTCAAAAACTGCGGAATGGGAACATTGGCAATGACGAAAGAAAACAACTGATAGAAAAAGCGGGGGAGATGAGCAATGCTCCACTATATGTTGACGATGCACCGAGTCGTACCGTCAGCGAAATAGCTGCGTCTGCTAGACGAATCCGCCGACGCCAAGGTAAGCTCGGTTTAATCGTCGTCGACTATCTACAACTTATCGAACCCGATAATCCACGTGACCCACGGCAAGAGCAAGTCGCAAAAATGGCTCGCCGCCTCAAAGGACTCGCACGAGACCTTTCCGTCCCCGTACTGTGCCTGTCGCAATTAAACCGACAAACGGAGGGTACGGGCGACCATCGCCCGAAATTAAGCCACTTACGTGAATCTGGCGCGATCGAACAAGACGCTGATGTTGTTATGTTTATTCACCGTGAAGAATACTATCAACGCGGTGATGACGCTGAACAATATGCGGGCCAAGCTGAGATTATTGTTGCTAAGCAACGTAACGGCCCAACTGGGGAAATCGAAATGCTGTGGCAAAAAGACTTCACCCGCTTCGTCGACAAGGCACCTGAACGCTTGCAAGCATTTGATGACTTCAATGCCGTACCAGCTGGCGACCCTTTCTAAGAATTCTCGCTACGAATCCCCAAATATCTCCAACGCCTAGACGCGCGTTGAATTTTGGTCGTAAATACGTATTGCCCCATGAGGGGGAATATTGTATTTTTTCCTATCTTTGCAGCCTATTTCTACATGTAATCAAATCGATAACATGTACGTTTGCAGCAAACGAATTCATATACACCCGCGAATATAAGCAAGTCGTTTTCGTATTGCCTGCGAATTGACAAATACCTATGCATCCAACTATATGTGTCAAACATCTAATCGCTCTCAGTGCCATCAGCATTGCGATATTTCTTTGCAGCAAACCTTTGCCGCTGCGGGCTCAAGATCCCGCAATATTCCCACCGGCAACCAACTCACCGATTCCATCATCAGTGCCCGTCGCGCCATCGCCTCCAGATAAACAATCCTCGTCCACAATCTCTAATCCATCCAATCCCCACCCAGAATTCCAAGGAACGCCGGTGATTTCCATTGAGTTCAAGGGAAATCGATATTTAACTGCGGAAAAACTGTATGGTGCCATTAAGACCCGCATCGATCGATCGTTCGATTCCACCATCATCAAAGAAGATGTACGACGACTGTACCGTACCGGCCTTATCCGCGATGTTCGTTTACTAACTAAGACATCCGCCCAAGGTGTTCATCTTACATTTGAGATCTTTGAGCGACCAACGATCAATACGGTCCGCTTTATCGGAAATAGAATGTTTCTCGACAACAAACTCACCAAGCAATCAGATTTGCGTGGTGGTGATGCCTTAGATATATTCGCGATTGAAGATGCAAAACGAAAAATTGAAGAACTATATCACGAAAAAGGTCACCCCAAAGCCCACGTTACAATCCTCGAGGGCAATAAACCAGACCAACGAAACGTCGTTTTCTACATCGATGAAGGACCTCGTGAAAAGATTGCCAAAATCGAAGTTGTCGGAAATGACCCGCGATTAGCAACCGACGCGCGCTTAAAAACGCAGCTACAGGCTAAAGATAAGCTTACTAATTGGCTCTACGGCGGAGACTACGTACCTAAGGCTATCGATGCCGACGTGCAACAGTTGATTAGCTATTACCGTAATCTCGGTTACTTTCAAGCAACCGCTGGGAGGCAAATCGAATACGATGAATCCGGTCATTGGGTAACACTACGGTTCATCGTCAACGAAGGCCCACGTTATCGGATCGGTTCAATATCGATTCAGGGTAACAACCGAGTATCATCTCCGACGTTGCAACCGCTCTTAACAATTCAAAATGATGACTATTTCAATCGGGGTGAATTATCTACCGTACTCGATTCACTAAAAGAACTCTACGGAAAACTTGGGTTTATATATTCAACAGTGACTCCCGATATCCGCTTCAAAGAAGTTCCTGGGGAATTAGATATCGTTTTTCAAATAGTCGAAGGGGATCAGTTCAAAATTGGTCGTATTGACGCCCATATCAGCGGACTCAACCCACACACCAAAAATGCCGTCGTCCTCAACCGACTCTCACTCATTCCCGGTTATCTGGCAAACAATCGAGAGGTCAAAGCTAGTGAGCGACGATTGCGATTTAGCAGCCTATTTAACTCGGATCCAAGCATGGGCACGCCACCTTCCATTGTCATCCGTACTGACGCCATCGATGCCATGCTTAGCAACGGGGTTCCTGAGCAACAACAACCTGAAAACAATCGCACAATTCGTGGGCAAAGCCCACCGACAGCAAATCCAAACATTAATCCGGTAAATCGCACTTCCGCTTTCCCGTTGCGGTAAGCCATCGGTAACTTCATAGGCACGCACATGAAACGAACTTTTTCTTTCTCCTACAAGCAGCTTAGCTGTAATATCCTCGGTGTAGTGATCCTGTTAAGTATGCTCGGGTGCTCAATATCCAATTCTGCACACAGCGTCGATAGTCCCGCTAGTTTACTCGATGGTCAACCCACACCTGCTGAATCCACAGACGACGGTTTTCGTATCGAACCTGTTTTCGACAACGCCAGCGTTAATACGCTACGGCAAACATCTCAACGGCCCGTTACATCCGCTACACGGGCATCTAATACTGCGAGTACCGACCAAGAGAACACCGTGGTAATTCGAGCCCAAAGTCCCACCCCGCAAGATAACGCCACCCCCAACCGTGAGTCTACCTCTAATGGTGTCACATCTGCGGATTTCGTGGAACTAGACAACCCTAGCGAGGTGCTACGAATTGATGATCAAGCGTCTCCGAACGTCTCGCTAGCGTCTTTGCAGCAGTCGCCATTAGCACCCAATGATGACTCTGTCAGTCCGCTGTTCGATCCTAATGCCAATCTCAATTCCGTTCCATTTGATGTTTTTGTGGAAGAGGGGCGTACGGGCCGATTCGTATTTGGTGTCGGAGTGAATTCGGATGCTGGCGTCACCGGCACGATTGTTATTGATGAACGAAATTTTGATTATGAAGCCGTTCCGCACAACTGGGATGACTTTATCGAAGGTCGTGCTTTTAGAGGTGGCGGTCAAGGCTTTCGCTTGGAAGCAATGCCCGGGCAAAACTGGTCTCGCTATATGCTTCAATACTCTAATCCCTATTTCAATGATACTAAAGTCAGTTTCAATACCAGCGCGTTCCTATACGATCGAATTTACCAGGATTGGAGTGAGAACCGAGTCGGCGGTCGCTTTTCCTTTGGTTATCGACTGACACCAGATCTTTCCGTAAATACAGCATTGCGTATTGAACAGGTCGGACTAGATAACCCCAGCACACTAGGCGTACCCGCCCTTGACGAAGCCTTGGGCGACAACAATCTTGTCGGTTTTCGATTGGGTTTAAAGCACGATACTCGCGACACCCCCTTCCTCGCAACCGAAGGGCATTACTTTTCGACAGACGTGGAACAAGTCGTCGGCAGTTTCGATTACACAAGGGGGTCCATCGAATACCGAAAGTACAACCTTATCAGAGAACGAGCAGACGGTTCTGGGCGACATGTATTGTCATGGGCCCTGCAATTAGACGTAACGGGAGATAATACACCGATTTACGATCACTATTTTGCAGGTGGCTATCAAACGATTCGTGGTTTTCGTTACAGAGGAGCATCTCCCGTTACCGGCGGTGTGCAAACCGGTGGCCATATGCGATTCCTAGGGACCGTTCAATACATGTTCCCCTTCACTGCCGACGATATGCTAAGAGGTGTCGTATTTACTGACTTTGGTACAGTTGAAGAACAATATTCACTGCAAAGCGAAGATTTTCGAGTCGTCGTCGGTGCTGGTCTGCGGATTGCCGTTCCCTTTATGTCTCAAGCACCGTTCGCATTAGACTTCGGGTTCCCTCTTAACAGCGCCGACACCGATCAGAAACAAACTTTCAGCTTCTTCATGGGCTTCAGTCGCGGTTAACCGAATTGCAGCATTAAGATCATCGTCAAAATGATGGTCAATGCGCCGATGATCCACACAATTATATTCTTATTTCGCTTGAATTGAATTTTCTCTTCTGGCGTACGACTCCGCAGTTCCATCTCGTTAACGCCCCGCCCCACTGTTGCTGGTTCTGCGTCGACTCGAACGCCGACTGTTATCGCCGCTTCTGTACTTTGATGGGGATCGGGACGCGTTTCAATCTGCTCGTCGTCCAAGTGAAAATCAGGCGGTAACAGATCATCGACGGCGACATCCGTTTCGGCGCTAACGGGTGCTTCGTCAACGTCATCGTCAATAATGTCAATCGGCGGACGATCTCCGGGTACCGGCGTCGACGAGGCAGCAGACTCAGTGTCATCAACCGATTCTTTCACATCTCCGTCACTAGTGACAATTGACGGTGAATCCTCAGAAACCGGTGGTAACGAATCGCTGGCTACAGGTCTTTTGTACCCAGGCGGAAAAAGCGGAGCAGTCGTTGTAACGTCTTTGGCTGCTAAGGTAACATTTGTAGGTGAATCACCGTCGAGATCATCTGGGCAAATTATCCCCTCACAATGTGGACAAACAACCTCTTCGCCTGTGACGGCAGCGTTAAACAAACCGTTGCACAGCGGGCATTCAAATTCGAGCGAGTCCATGTAAGCAATCCTGATTAGCGACAAACATCTCTAACGGCATGATACACCAACGGACACTCAGTCCGTTAGTGCTTCTCCGATAGCGTAAACTTCATCAACATTTAGAATCTGGTCATTCGACTCAAACAGTCGCGATACCGCCGCTTTGTGGATCTTCATTTTTAACCCGCCCACTCCAATCGCTCCATAAGTTGTTTTACCTTCGACAACTCTGGCGGTATCCAGTACATCAACGCCCTCAATACCCGCTGGAGCGACAGCATTGAGATCGACAAGTACTTTTAATGAATCACTCGATCGCCAAATTTCCTGCGGTAACAATTGCACTCCGCTCGCACCAGCGGCCACAACCACATCACAATCGTCAATTAGGTTCGGCAATTGATCTGATTCAGACACCATAACGCCTGTAACGGACGCACCGTCCACTGCATCTGAAATCACTTGTGCGGCTACGTCAGCTCGCTCAGCCGTTCTCGACGCCAACTTGACCTCGGCACCCTGTGTCGCCAACAACCGGCCTACCCGCTGTCCTACAGACCCCGTTCCAGCCAAAACCAACGCTCGGCATTGAGATAGTTCAACGTGATTTGCGGCGGCCAAGACAGCCGCCGCAGCCGTCGTATTTGCACCATTAGCATCGAGCATCACAGAAACTCGCAACGGACCGAAAAAACAGCGCAGAGTCGCCTCTAGCAAAGCCTCGCCCTGTTGTACATCCGTACCGCCAATGAACACCGCTGTATGACGTAAATCCTCCGGACCGCGAGTAAACATTGCACCATGCACTAGCTTTTCAACTTGTTGGATCCCCACGTCATGATATTGCAGCAGCTGCAGTTCTGTGGAATCCACGGCGACCAACGCATCAAATACACTAGCATGAGTGTCCGGGTCTAACTGAATAAGAACATTACTCTTTGTCATCAGGAAGCTTTCTTTCTCAAACAAACTCTGGCAGGGGATAGTCTACTCGCCCTTGTTCGCAAATTACAAACAACTGTCTGGAACAAGAATTACTCTGCATTAATTGTAGACAATAAAAAACCCATCTCCCGCGGAAAATCCAACGTGAGATGGGTTGTGTGTTGATGAAACCAGCAACAGTCACGGGGCAATTAACATCCCTTGTATGGATGTGCTGCAGAGTCACGACCGTCAAGCATTGCTTGAGCAGAAGGTGTTCCGGACATTGCATTTTTGATCGCTTCCAATGTCGCTTCGTAGTTGTACTGGTGAATTTTTGCATCATCTTCAGCTGCTGGGTGAATAAAGACACCACAGACGATAACGAGATCTTCAGCTTGATCAGCACTAATCACGCCTTCTTTAACAGAATCAGCAACTGCTTCAGCAACAGCAACTTGAGCAGGTCCAAACATTTGCACCGCTTGCTTCATGCCTTTGATAGTCACTTTTGTGATCATCACGGTAGCAGGTTTTACAGCGAGATTAGGTTCTAATACTGCTAGCAGATTTGAGTGACCTTCGCTTTGGCGAGCAAGCGCATTTGCAAATGCCGTGCCGACAGGACCATCTTTACTACCAACTAACAAATCAATATGGGCAATTTCATTTCCATCGCCAACAAGACTTTCTCCAACAAACATGGACATAAGTAACTCTCCATATACTAATAAACTAAGAACTGATTTTTAAATAAAAACAAAACTGACGGTATCGCTTTAAAACAAAGTGGCTAATCTTTACTAGGGATTCAAGCAAGCCGTTTTACCCCGTAAACTACGGAGTAAACAATTAAGTGCAGTTGTTTACGTCATTTGACATTACAACGGCGCTTTTATCAACATCCCCCCAATCTTAATTTCAAATGAGTGTACTCTTAATTATCGGCGCAAGTACTCGGGCTGCCGTTGCCTCTGCTAGGCAATCCTCCTGGACGATTCATGCCATGGACATGTTTGGAGATATCGATACGCGCTCACAGTCAAATTTTCAACTTCTCAAAAACTATCCCACCGCCTGCATCTCTTTGCTATCTGACATACAACCCGACGCTATATGTATCACCGGCGCGATGGAAAATCACCCCGGCGTTCTACAGGAACTTGCAACGCGGGCAACCTTGTTAGCGCCCGCGGTCGACCAGATCGCCCGCATGCGTAATCCATTAAATTTGCAAGCAGTTCTTGCCAACAGTAGTTGGCAATATCCACGAACATTTGCATCAGATGAATGCCTCCCCCAAGACGAAACACGCTGGCTAAAAAAACCGATCGCCTCTGCCGCCGGACAAGGAATTCATGCACTCGACAATATCGATACGATTCCTCCTAATCCTGCCATAATTGTCCAAGAGCGAATTTCCGGGCGTGATATCAGTGCCAGTTTTTTGATGCATCCCTCCCGCACGGAGGTATTAGGGTGCACGGAACAACTACTCGGTCACCGCGAACTTCAGGCAAACGAGTTTCAATACTGTGGATCGATCGGCCCACTTCATCTTCCTGCGTCCATCAACAGACAATTACTAGAATTAGGCCATTTCCTGCAGCGTGAGTTTGCATTGCGAGGGCTCATTGGCGTTGATCTGATATGGCATGATAACCAACTGTGGTTAATCGAAATCAATCCACGCTACACTGCCTCAATGGAACTTTTTGAGTCTCAATTTGATCGTTCGCTGATTCAATTACACCTCGACTCCTTTGCATCAAATCCTGCGTCATTCAACCGCATTGACCATGCCAAAAAGCACTTTGGAAAAGCTGTGTTATTCGCTCCAGCAACAACACAAATCCCAAACGAGTTTCAACCCATTTGGCAAGCAGCACTAAATTGTCACCGCCCCACGGTGGCGGATCTACCGACGATTGGGGCGACCATTCTAGCCGGCCATCCCTTATTCACAATTTTTGCTTGCAGTGAATCAGTTGCAGAGACAAAAGCTAAACTACATCAGCAAGCCGCCACTTTCTACAGTCGTCTATAGACTACGTAAACCAGAGCGCCGCCAAAAGTTGCTGCGGCCATTAGTGATTCCAATTACGTCCGGCGACCTGCGGTTCCCAATCAACTTCTTCCGCCAACTTCGCAATTTCCCGTAGGCATATCTTTAGAATTTCACCGAGAGTTTGTTTGTCGGTCTTTCCTTGCGACAATTTAACCACATCAATCGGTTCACCAACGGTCAACTGTACTCTTCCCCGTGACACAAACGGATTAAATAGCGCATTTGTGAAAGTAATGTTCCCTAAGTAAAACGGTACGATTGGCACTCCCGCGCGAATCGCGACCATCACCGCACCCGGTCGACATGATTGCATCAGTTCTAATGTCGTGTTCAATCGTCCCTCGGGAAACATCAATACTATTCGACCACTCGCAGCCTCACGAATGGCCCGCTTGGTGGCCTGAGTATCGACTCCTTGGCGACCAACAGGGATCATCCCCAAAAATCGAAACAGGTGGCGCAGAACAGGAATCTCAACATATTCTCGAGCAACTAAACATCCGACTGGCTTGTCACAGGCCATTTGCACAATCAAACCATCAACACTGCTACGATGATTGCAAATCAGAATTGCGCCTGTGGCTAGGCTATTTAATCGACCGTGTAAGCGGGTCTTCCATTGAAACAGCGTAAGCATTGCTATGGGCATCCACAACAATGCTTGCGCGAAGTTCAAGTGAGAACGACGCGCATAGCCAACGGCCATAAACAAAGGTGACAGGAACGCTAATACAAGTACGGATGTTGCAATCATATCGCCTACCACTCGGACAAAAGATATCTCATCCAGCTAGCCGAGAAATACGATTGGGGGCCATTTCGACAGCTTCAGCCACGTGCCTAAACTGCATTAGATACGCATCTTCGACCGTGTCTTCGTAAAAGTCTCTTAACACCGACAGCGCTAGAAATCCCTGCTTATGGAAAAACAACTGTGCGTCTAGATTGGTTTCTCGAACCTCCAAGACAACTCGATTACGCCTTTGTCTAGACAGCTTGCTTTTGAGTTTTTCGACCATTGCCGTACCGATCTTTGATCGTTTCTGTGCGGGGCATACTGAGAAATTCAGGACGTGCAAACGGCTTTTGTGCAGCTCGTAAACCATAAATCCGACGATTTCATCGTCGCGTTCGGCAACCATGCCAATACAATTTCGCTGCCGCAGGCAGCGTATAAAATCATCTTCGCTCCAGGCGAACTCAAAATTGGCATTCTCAATTTTAAGGACGTCCGGCATATCACGCCGAATCATCCAACGCATATGTAAGTCGGCATACTCTGTGGCTTCCAACGGCATTCACACACTCCTTCGTATTCATGTGCTAACTTACGTTAACTCATCATCGCATTTACTTGAAAAGGTTCCGTCCTTTTCAAACACGATCGTTGTTGCTATTTTACTTTCCACACGAATTGAACAACGTGTTCAATTCGTTCAACTAAGCCCCTGTAAATGCGACCACAAACAACGCGGAAAGCTTGAATCGAGAAAGTAGAAAATAGCAGATTACGTTTTTCTTGCCAAGACGAGCTTGTAGTTTAGTTGCCTACATTCGGTGTAAGTATTTTTCGTTTGCGTGTCTTTATAAACCTCTGACTCGGACACATATTCATAATCAGACAAACGCCAATTAGCAATCCTCCTAGCACTCCCGACGCAAAGAACAACCACCAGACCACTCCCAGCAGTACAGGTGGGCCTAAGGGTACTAATGCGATCCAATGTGTTAACCACTCTTGCTGTATCGCCCAAAATGCTAAACCCATAGCAACACACAACAGGGTTATCGCAAGTAATTTAACCCAAGGACTGTCACCACCAATTGCAGACGCTCCCGTAATAACAACTTGACGTAATTGTCCGTCGACGACACCGCGGACTGTTACAAAGGAATTTCTCTGTTTCTGGGGTAGAATTTGGCCTTTGCCTTGGACGGCGTTTGGCATACTTCCTGACTCAGTAAGAATACGAGCAAGGTCTTGTTGCATATCCGCATCCATAAAATCTTGGGACGATTCGATCAATGCCATACCTTGTAATCCTACAAGCTGACTACTAAGTTCGTCGTATTGCGTTTTCCAAAAACTATTTTCTTGACTTCCCGAGACTCTTCCAACGGAATCCCACAGTCGAATCTGTGCTCGTAATTGCACATTGGAAATCTCGACAATTGACGCGCCGACCAACGTGTCTAACTGTAAACTCTGCAGAATGCTTTGGTCCGCGTGCACTGTCAAAACGCTCTTCTTAACAACCACGTGCTCGGGTACAGGAAAAACAAGGGGCACCGCGTTCGGCCCCACAACTCTCTCAAGCTTGCTGGTGAAAACGATTTCAATTTCATGAAAATCTGTATTGGACTGTAGGGGAATATGCAGCGATTTTGTCACTCCCTGACGTACCGGCAACGGAACACCGTGCACACTCACACCGACCAATTCCAACGATTCCGGCCATGATAAAACAAATTCATCGCCCGTCGACGGAACTAAGTAATATTTGGCGATCGCAAACAATTGCTGTGAGGTCGTCAGTGTCAGTTCGTAATCAGCCAACGTTACCACTCCTTGATTCTGAGCGTCAACACTGGGGCGCAAATAAATATCTGAATTTTCCGACAAGGGAAAGACATAGTGACTTTCGGGAGTAACCTCAGAGGGGATGATTACATTGGACCAGCGACTCAATGGTTTTGCGTTAGTGGAATCCCATTGGATCTTTTTCCCCATTCGGTCAAATTGAGGTACAAAAACATAACTTTTTATTTTGTCGCTGTCCAAGTCAACAATTCTAACGTTAGGGACTTGGACAACGCCCTCATCTTGTGCCAACTTGAACTCAACCATCCATTCGTAAGATGCTTGGGTAGGATCATCAGGACGCAGCACAATCCATTGTTCACCACGGTCACCATCAATCAACTCATATTGGAAATTCGGCGACACTATAATTGTTTGGACATCAACATTCCGCACCGCAATCCTCAGAATCGACAACTCACCTTGAACTAATTGCAATTGTGACTGGATACGTGCCATCCAGTTGCCGTCAATATCATGCATACTTGTCGCAATCGTTCCACTGAAATTAATCGGATTCCGTCTAGCCCGAACCTCACACCGACGAGCATCAACAGAGGAATGAAATATGGCCAGCAGGCGTCCTCGATGTAATGCATCAAACCGCCGCTCAACGGTCGGAAAAACAATATCACTAGGGGCCAGAATCCGAGCCAACACACTATCGGTGGTATACACACTGACATGTTCACTACGTATCGATGCCTGTTCTAACGACACGACGGGAACTTGTGTTGCCTGATCAGTTAACTGAACGAATCCTCGTAATTCGAAACTATGTGTTCCCGTGAGTCCCTGATTAAAAAACACTGACAAATACCCCCCTTGAACTATATGCATTTCTGCTTCTAAAGGGATACCGTTTTGAAACATTGACAACGACTCAAGTTGAAAACGCTGTGGAATCTTAAAACGATGTTGCATGACAGAACTATTCGTAACTTCGATGTCCGCAAAATATCGTACGACGACTTTTTCTGCGTCTAGCGTAACATCGCAATGCTGCTCCACCAGCGTTGTCGTGACTCGAGGTGTAGTGGTGATAGTCGGAATATCGTTCTCTTGAATATCAAACACACCACTAAAGGCATCGGTGGCATTAAAAACCCGTTGCAGTTTTTCATAATTTGCTTGTGCCGTCGTCGCGCCAACATCACTTTGCCAGGTCAACTCGTCGTGGACTGAAAAGGCCATCCAATGTTTGTTTTGGCGTTGTACCATGGTGTGTATATGTGGTGCTGCGATATTTCCTATACCCGATGCTTCATCTATATAAAACTGCAGTAAAACCTCAAAACCCTCTGAAGTTGGTCGCTCCAGTGTAAAATGAATCGTAGTCTGCTCTCCTTCTTGAATAAGAGGAGATTCTGAAATCACCTGACCTGCCTGAATGGGCAATAGCTTTAACCGTGGGTCAACCTGCAAACTAAATTGTTGCGCATTGCCGGCGAGCACGTCAAATTGCAAACGAACATCCACGGTAACTGAATGGGGTGCAAGATGTAACCACTGATATTGATCCACCTCCAATATGGCCGATGTCAACAATTCCGCCTCGTCGATGGACCACAGCACTTCAAACAAACCGGCCCGACCAAGCTGTACCGAAGTTTGCCGCGCTGCCGAATCAACCGTCGTCGCGCCAGCATGACCTCGCACAACTACATGCTGCCCACCATCGATGTGATTCGTGATTAGTTTCGCGTCAACCACCTTCGGAATATGTAACGAAAAATGCTGTGATTCCTGTATTGCCGATAACGGTTCGATCAAGATTGTCAGCTCATGACCGCCGGCATTAGCAAGTTGAAATTGTAGGCCTTGTTGACTTTCATGCCACTGCGTACGGATTTCCTGACCCTGTTGTAACACGCGCACCGATTTACATTCCGACTGCCAAAACGGTAGGACAACATCAACTATTGTGTCGGTCGTACGTATTTCAATGACCGATGTAATCATTGGAGTGATCGCTGTCCCTGCCGCCACATCCTCATTCCATGTCAACTCATAGTTTGCGGATGTCAAAAGCCAATCACGACTACCCGTTTGTAGCTGAGAATAACGGTTTCTCATTCTCTGGTAAAACTCTTCCGGCAAATAGACATATTCACCATAAGGTTCCTTTTGATCATCCACTGGCATATAAACATCAAATACAATAGGTGCCTCTGCCACATCGGAATTTACGGCTTCGGTGATAGGCGATATAGTCGGATTCTGGAAAGCTCTGGCCATCTCACTCTCCAACAAGCATAAAACAAGTAGCAATCCACAAGATAAAATTTGAGGGTTTAAATTTACGTTAAACCCCAAATCCGCGGATTGGACTAAATGAGAGCCTTCTTCCTGCTTTCGTGTACGAACTACAAACACAACAAACCATGTCACCAACGACGCAAAAAATGCTTGCGAGCCAAATTCAAGCACCGTGATCGGTAAGAATAAGCAAATCGAACCCACGACTGGAGGAACAATAAAACTGAGGCGCCAACGCTGCCGAACTAGAACAAAAAACAAACCCAGCCACCCGACAAAGCTGCCCCACGACATTGCACGCATCGTGGTCGCACGAAATGTTGTAAAAGTCATTTGCTCGTCTTGCCCAAATACACCAGTAGCGACTACCCACAATTGGTCTTGTTGCAAACTCGCTCGATACGACGCCGCCGCTTGAAAATCACTAGAGGGCTGTTGATACTTACCTATCATCCAAGCTTCCAGCGGAACCAAACTACCAATTGCCATCTCGTACATATCTACCAACCTCTGTTGGTGAACAGAGGTTGATTTAACTACCGGTACTATGGATCCACCGTCATTGAACCATCGATCCGACGTGAGCACCAAGCGATCACCTAACATTAGAAATGACAGGTGTTTGTTTTCTAACCACGACAACGACGATTGCTCTTGATTGGATCCATCGGAGACCGGTGCCAGTTCGCACAGTGAACTCGGCGACACCTCGGCAAATTGAAGTGCTAGCACGTCAACCACAATATCGGGCAGACTGGGATCATTTCGTCTGATTTTACGGTAGTTGTCTAACCACATCGCCCAATTCAATCCTGCGTTCACTTCCTCAAACCTAGCTGCACGAACCAAGGCTCTGGAAACTCGTTGTTGCATGTTTCTTCTTAGAACCTCAGATCGCAAACCCCTGGATTGGTCAAAATGCACATTACTGGTGTCGACGTGTGTTGACGAACTTAGCCATGGACCAAAGAGCCGCCGCATAATCGTAGGTGGATTATGCCCTTCACGCATCAGTTCATAACCAGGTGGAATCGACACTGACCAGGTGGTGTTTAAGATCTGGCACTCTAACTTTGGAAGAAACGCCTCAAGTTGTTGTACAAATCCAAGTGGTTGGCGATGAGCATTGAATCGAATCGTGACATAGGATAACTGTTGTTGCTGATTTAATGGAATTTGGTACCGTCGCCTAGATGTCTGCTTCTCTTCTAAGTCCAAATAGACGCGTTCATGGTCAACCGTTATGCTCTGCGGTTCAACTGCCGTAGGTAACTGCAATAACAAAAAAGGTTCCCCACGGTTCTCAACGACATAACGGACTTCATGCAAACTGCGACCATTTGTCAAATGGCGAGATTGAACATGTGCCATCCAAACCCAATGATTCTGCTTTCCAGACTTACGAACTACGGAAACTTGAGGTGAAGAACCTAAGGGCTGTGAATAAACGAAACCTTGACGAAAGCTAGGAGAACCTTCGGTAAATTGTGGTAGGGAACGATTAATCGTACCCCCTAAAAATGCAACCTGATCTTCCGTGCCCCACCGCACATCCACTCGACCCACAAATTCATTCGCCGAAGACACTTGATACAGCGGCAAGTCTGAAAAGGTAGTGCGGTCTAAGGTCCGTTGCCCCATTAGAACAAACGGAGTGCCCTGAGGGTCTGGAAGTACAAATTCCCATACGTGATTCTCTTGGGCAACGCTTTCTGTGACTTGTAGGTTTGTCCGAGTATTTTCAGCTAAGTTAAAGGGCAGCGTTTGGCTTGCCCCCTCGCCCAGTGGGTACCAACTCCATTGCATTTGTCCACCTTTCCGTTGAGTGGACACAACCTGCAAACGGTTTACCTGCGTGGCATCTGGACGAATGGTTAATTTCACTGTCTCATGCACCCCGTTACTTTGAACTTCCAAGGCACTATATAGAGCTACATCAAACGTCTGTTGGCGGCGAGAAACTGTAAACAGCGCTTGTACGACCGCTGGATCGTGACGGTAAATAAACCCCACATCCTGTAACATCTCGATTTCCGCCAATTCTTGCGATTGAGAATTCAGGCGAAACGGAAGCAAAGCCGCCGCATTTAAGACTCGTAATACCGCCGGTTGCTCAGCGACGACGCCAATCAAATGCTGTTGCTCGACCACTTGGTACATGCGTCGTTTACTTGGGGACAGTGGCTCAAACCCTAGGCAAGTCAACTGATTACCGGAAAATTCCCCGGACTCAATAGGACGCTGCAAATGCAATTTCAAAGTCACCGCTTGGTTCCGGCCAATCGCACTATCAAACACTAACTCCAACACTCGCTGTTTAACTCCAGCTACCGTCACCGTGGACACCTGAAATTGATCTATTAGACCCTCAGGCTCAGTGTTTACGGATATTACCTTCCACGGCAACTTCAATGACATACGCAATTGATGAACCGTTGAATCTCCTGACGTGACATGAATTTTTGTTACCAACTTTAGCAACTCAGTGGATGCTTCATATCGTGATATTTGCGTGGCATGCAAAACGATCGGAGCGAAATCGACGGTTATCAGAATCTCTGGATTGGGCTCAAACATCTCAAGCATTCGGACAGCAGTCCCCTGTTCCTTATTGAATTCACGCTCGACCGCTCCCTTCGGCACCAACAGTTGCAACTGAAGTCCATCGCGCATACCAATACTCATCTGGCCTTGTCGCCAAACCACATCACCAACCTGTATTACCGGTAAACGAATTGCCTGTCCCAGTGCAAATGGAGCTACTGCTCGTATTTCTATTTCAGCATCAACCGTGATGGAAGCTAAGGCAATGTCATAGCGATTCGCATTGTTTGGATCAGGTTGAATCGTTAATTCTTGATTTCCACTACGGACAGAAGTCAACTTCAAAGAAGGATCCAATTCTATTGAAATGCTTCCATCATCTTGCTGACGTGTATCTAATTGAATCGTCGAAACAACATCGATCCCGGATTTACCAATCGTATAGTCGACTTGGCTTGTATAAAATCTTATTGTCGAATCTGTCGCTGTCTGGGAAGATTTATCGACCGTCAATGTCGTTGTAGTACGACTTCCAATTTGCACTAGCCAACGTTGAAACCCATCAGCTAAAGATGGCAATGAGACGAAACTGGGCATATCCAGCGTTTCTAACATTACCGACGTTTCCACGGGCCTTGATTGCCCGTCAGATTCCGATCGTTCTGTGGCTGAATCGGTCCATAACAGACCAGCCGAAGACTTGAGTGACAATCCAACAGGAACGTCTATGACAAAGATCGAAGACCCTGCCGTGGGAACGGCTAGATCAAATCGATGAACTCCACCGGACAAAGTACGACCTCGCAACGTCCAGTCGAAATGCAACATCCCCGATTGAGGTACGAGCAATACTGGTAAACCTGCAGATGTCACTCCGGTCGTGGCCGGTAGGTTTTCATCGACTGGCGCATCATCGTTTTGACCGGTGGTAGTTGCCAACCAGCGCGGTGAAGCAATAGCGAGTGACGATTCACTCAATGACATTCGCCCTGAGCCCGATAACATCGACTCAATAGCCAACCAAGCTTTGCCAGCAGTCAACTGGCCATTCTGTTGTTTCACATAATAAATAGAACGTCTAACAATAAACGCGCCAGATCCGCCATCGCGTGCAGCGCGCTGTTCTAGGTCAGCCGCGTTTATCGCATCAATCATCTCCTTGAACGAAAGTCGCTTAACCG
This sequence comes from Planctomycetaceae bacterium, assembly GCA_018658605.1. Next base: position 26,599 of record JABHUV010000370.1, read on the forward strand.
GCAAATACCCCTGCAAAACGGAATCTAAATCATCATGGTTGACTCGCACATCGCGATAAAACAAATCACTCGCCGAAAACTTCCCACCTGCCCCGTTAGCATCATTGCCTGCAACTGGTGTTGCTCGCTGCGCTGATACCTGACCAGCGAAGACGAAGCTTGCCAATGCCAATGTACTGACGACAAACCTACGTGTGGAACCGCTGTATCCACGACGTCGCTTAGTAAACGTAAGGGATCCTTGATCCATCATTAGGCCTGCTTTTCTGACGAACGGCTCTGACTGGCCAGTTTAGCGTCTCTCTGTTCAGTATTCGACTCTGCTGGAACATGTAATGCTTGACTAATGGGGTCACTCGCTGAACGCGGTATTTCTACAAGCGAGAGGACTGCCGAATGTGTTTCGACAGGCTGAATTTCACCAGTACGCATTACGGGTGGTGAAAAATTTGGAGTCCGTAACAGGACATGCAAGAATTTAGCCAATCCAATTAAGACGATTCCTCCCAAAGATGCTTGAATAATCAGTAACACCAGTTCCGGAATCCAAACCGCAGCGGTTGTCAGAACGCCGCCTAGGACCATCAACGTTGCTGGGTGGTGCAACCACCCCACAAACAAGACAACCATCCCAACCACCAACACAATCGCCGAAACAACTAACAATAAAGTCCATCGTTGAAAGCTCGTAACCTCAAAGGAAGGTACGGTACCAACCGATGAAAACACATATTGATTGACGCTGCCGGTTGTCATCCGCTGTTGCTCAACACCTATCCATTGCTCTAGAGATTGTTGATCCAATGCTGCAAATCGACTCCACCATAACCCTGTCCATTTCCATTCGTATTCTGCTGTCATCGTCGCTGGCGAGTTAAATAAGTGGCGATCCCCAGGCATAATTAACTGCCAATATATTCGACCACTATTGCGAACTCCCACAATCTCGGGCAAGGCGACTCGAAAGTGATGAGAATCTATTGTAGTCCGCGTATACCAGGCTTCAATTCGGTACTCTGCTTCTACGCGTTGGGACGATAATCGCACAATCAACTGTCGGTCTCGATTAGGTACTACTTGGTCGAGTGGCACCCGTTGGCCATTAATGGCCACAACCAAACTCGCGACATCGAACGAAATATCTTCCGGTAGCTGTAAACGCACAAAAACATCATTTGTACGAATTAGCATGGCAATCCGCTCGCGACTTCCTTTGGCTGTCAAAATAGTCTGAACCCAGTATCGCTGCAATTCTGTTGTGTTGAGCGTTGCATCACGTCGTAAACGCATCGCAATTGGCACTTCAGCAGTCTCAACGGTCGCAAAAAGATTTAGCAAATCGGCCGCGCTGCCAGATTGCGATTCCCGATCAAGTTGCCAATCTTTACCTACACGCTGACAGTGAAATACATCTTGAGTTTCAACGGTCACGGAATTACGAACCAATTGAGTCGTTGCTTGCTGTACAGGCATAATTAACTGGAAATTGACCGTCTGCGATTCATCACTCAACAATTGAGGTAACTCTTGTTGATAAAGCAATACAATCCGAACCTGCCCTCGATGCTCGGATTGCAAATCGATTGCAACTACAGGTTCCTCTGGTACGTCTGTATCACTTCCTAAACCCACAGAATTCGTGATAACTGACCACGGCAAAGCTTTTTGACTTACTGTCGTTTGCTCTTCAGAATCCACTGCGGTTGTTTCCATAAAAACACGTAGCGTCTTGTTAGTGCGAACAATCTCAGGAATCTCCAGCACAATCTGACGGATACCTTCATAGTCAACTTGATAGTCTAAAGTTTGTTGAAAACTCGCGAATTGGTCATCCAAGCGAATGACGCTACTCGAAGACACAAGTAAACTTCGTTGCCGAATTCGCATCGAACCACGAAACTCTAGCGAATCTTGTGCGGCATGTTCTGGGGATGCATGATATACCAAGGGGGTTTGGCCACTATCAATATTCTCAAAGGCCTCTAAATCTTGACGCGTTCCAATCACTAACCCTTTCATTTTAGGAAGTTGAGGAGTCATCTCGACATTATCCGCTGCCTGCACAGCAACTATCGCTAAGGAACGCTTAACGGTCGCCGATGCACCGCCCATTGCCTTAATCTTTGGTGTCGTTAGCGTAATGGGGATATCTTGTTGTTGCACTGCACCGTCGGTCAATCGCCGCGCCCGAATTACAACAACCAACTCGCCAACCGCATCATCCCCCAATGTTGACACTGAAAAACCAACTTGACCATCACTAGCTTGAAAATCTACTAACGTGGAAGACTCACCTTGTCGCTGAAATACTTGATCAAACTCCCAACCCGGATGTTCAATTGATAAATCATATTCGCCGTTACCAACATACTGGCAATGCAATTCAATTTCTAATCGAACCTCCGTAGCTGCCACTTTGAAATAATGTTGTGGTTCGATCTGCAATTGTGTGACCTGAGGTCGAATCGTGCCTACCACCGTATATGAAAGATTGTAGTACTCGAAAAATGCCATATTTGAGCGACTGCCAATACCTATTGTGGTATCTTGGGTCGCCGGATTTTTGCGGCGCACATCGCCGCTGATGTGCCACCATAAAGCCCAATTAACATCGCTTGAAATAAACACGGACCCAGATTGTTTAACGGTATCAAGTACTTCAAAGCCGGTGAACGTCACCATACTTTCGTTGGCATCTCCAAAAACTGAGCCAGAGGGGTCTGAGTTGACTGCCGAGGCAGTCGGTTGATAAATTGCTTGCAACGCAACAGTTGTTTGAGCAACCGGCTTATTCATCACCACTAACAGTCGCTGTCGTACTCCCAACGGATCACCTGTTGGCGACACCTGACTTCCGGATACCGTAATACGGTATTCTCCTGTTGGGGTGTTCACCCACTGCATCGACGGTGGTAACAACACTTCAAAGCTCGTTACATTCGCACCCAACCCATCAATGCTAATGTCCACTTCGGCAGACATGTTTTTTCTTCCTAAGACATTATATCGAGTGGCCACTGTCGCCTGATACCGAGTCGTAACTGGACTGTTAACCTGATTATTCGCACTCCAACTGATTTGCAAATCCCCACCTTGAAAATCAAAGGAAAATTCAGTGGTATTCCCCGGTCCGGGTTTCGTTTGTACTGCGATTTCCGGAGGGGAGAATTGCGCCTTGGACAACGGCACCAAGAGTGAATTAAAATGACCACGCGCTAATGGAGTGTCTAACTGTAACTGAGTGATTTGCCCAGCCTTACGCAGTGGGCGAATGATATCTAGGGTAAGTGTGTGAACACTGTCAGCAACCCCTCGAAACCAGCCAACATGTCCGTCTTGCTCGTCCCACGTAACAAAGAACGAACCGTTACCTACATAGTGAGGTGCCGTCCGCATTACACTTTGACTTAAATGTAATGGCACTCGAGTCCATTGATCACTGACGTCTCGAACAATTCGGATACGATAGGCAACCGATAACAAAGCGTGCGTTTGTGTGGCATGACCACTGAAAGTGGTATCTTCAATCGTATAGGGAGGTGGAGTGTCGGGAGTGTCAATCTGATTCTGTTGATTGTACATTCGCAAATACTCTTCGAGCATTAAGTTCGTCGCAACCTTGACGAATTTTCCGTTTTTGTCCTTTAACAGAAAGATTTCCGTTGGCGCTTTGCGTACCGCTCCGCCTAAGCTCGGCGTCTCGACGCCGGCGGGTTCTTCATCCTGACCACGCACCGTGTCAAACGCGACGCAAGACAGAATGAGCAACACAGCCGTAATTAACGATCGTAATGGACTCGATTTGGGCAACATATGTAAACGGTCAGGGGACTAAATAGAATGGTTCCAGCTCGAAGGAGCTTTCTTCATTCTATCGCCCTGCAGGCTGTTTTCAATGTATTTCAGGACTAGTTATCCATATACAAGCCTCGGAAAACTGATTGGTTCAGATTATAGAGGTTACCTAAAACATCAACGATAATTTGGGGGGGATAGGTGGCAAATAGCGATTTATTTTTGTAGCACTAGTCAGTCCTAGCCGGAATGACAAAATGTCTCGCACTAGCCGGAAATAATCATTTTATTCCGAATAAATAATTGTCTGCAATCCGTTCCGATTACCCTGAACAAAACTAAGATTCTTACCGCAATACAAGGTTATTCTAAAATTTACATATGAGTTTTTCATCATCAAATGCAGGTACCATTCATAGTTTTTTCAATGTTAAAACTGGACATCAGTATACTGTTTGGTATTATCAAAGTAGATTCCATTGCCACACGACGCCTCTTTTTTGAGGCTGCGGTGTTCCCAGCCATTGCTTTTATCTTTAAAATTTTTGGCTTCCGCTGTTAAGTCACAGTGGCAATTGGCCTCTTCTCTGTTCCGGCCCCGTCGAGTCACTTTGGTGTCACGACGGGGTCTTTTTTTACTCACTACCCACAGCTCTATTCTTACGTATCATCCTCATGTGGACTATACAATCAAAAACAGCGCATCTTCAAAGTGCCAATCTAACAGCCAAAATTAATCTGGCATTTCCAAATCGGGGATTATCCGATGTAAACCTAAACTCGATAAATCTACCGCTCGCGCATACACTCGCCATACAGCTGAGCAAACCTTCTTCCAATGAACTTGAAAAACAAGTCACTGCCCACACTCGTGAACGAGATTTGATTGCGACATATGATACGCAAGCAAATCAAGCAAATCATGCCGAAATCATGTGGCGATACATGACTTCCACAAACGAAACGTCATCTAAAGTAGGTGTTGAAGTCGTTACCACTTTGCAAACTAACGAACTTTATCAACCTGCCATACTAACTTCACAGACTGCGCTCACGGCCGACAACTTTTTTACTTATTCGCCTGAAGGTACTTGGTTCAATAATGAAGCAAACGCACCGACGCCCAATACAATCGCCATTTTGTGTCATTTTAGCAACGGAGCTAGCTATCTAGAAATTGCACACCCAATGGACGCCCAAGGGTTCACGCTCAATTGCAGTGGTGAGTCAACTGGCTGGGAATTCTTACTACTGGATCAGAAAATTGAAAAAGGTGTAATCCGTCGCGCCCGAATCCAAGGTTGGTGGTGCAGTGAATCCCTGACACAAGACGCCGCCAGCGAACTCATTGCAAACTTGGAAAGTTCGCCATTACCTCTCACGACCTAACCGTTAAAGCCATTAGCGTTCATTGGTGACCTCAGTTCAACCAATCAACTTCTCGACCACTTTACCACCTTGATCTGTCAACCTAACATCCAAACCCTTGAACGGATGCACTAGGCGATGATGATCAAAGCCAAACAAGTGAAGAATCGTCGCGTGAAAATCGTTTACGTGAACAGCATCCTCAACAGGTGCCCAACCGATGTCGTCCGTTTTCCCCACAACTTGACCACCTCGAATCCCTCCTCCGGCCATCCACAAACTGTATGCATAGGGATGATGATCTCGACCGCTATTCTGTTTACTACCGCCACGATTTTCACCTAGCGGAGTGCGCCCAAATTCACCAGCACAAATAACCAACGTTTCATCTAGCAGGCCCCGTTGTTTGAGGTCCTTGACAAGTGCAGCAGCTGGTTGATCTAGCATCGTTGCATTATAGGAAATCTCTTCATCGAGATTGCTATGGTGATCCCACGAAGCGTGCATCAACGTAACACAGCGCACGCCCCGTTCAATCAAACGCCTAGCCAGCAGGCAATTTTTGGAAAATTGTTGGTACACATTCGCCCCACCGCCGCGGAAGCTGTTTTTCTGTGGCTCTGCTCGGGTGACGCCATACAAATCCAACGTTGCAGATGTTTCGCTGCTCAAATCTGTCAACTCCGGTGCGGCCTGCTGCATCCGGAATGCCAATTCATAAGCATTGATTCTACTAGCGATTTCTGTATCGTTTTGTTTTTCCAGTCGCTCGCGATTAAGTTGATTGATTAAATCCAAAGAATCCTTTTGCATCCGCAAATCGTATCCACGTGGATTATTGAGGTTCAGCACAGGCTCACCTTCACCGCGAAACACAACACCTTCATAAGTTGAAGGCAAAAACCCGCTGGTCCAATTGGAAACACCGCCCGAGCTACCACGGCCTGCCGACAACACAACATAGGAAGGCAACTCCTTCGTTTCGCTACCCAATCCATAAGTCAACCACGAACCCAGACTTGGTCGGCCAAAACGAGGTACGCCCGTAGTCATCATGAGTTGCGCGGGATGGTGATTAAATGCATCGGTATGCATCGATCGCACCAGAGCAATATCATTAGCACGGGACCCAATGTGTGGCAGCAAATCGCACAACTCCATTTGGCACTCACCATATTGATGGAACTTCCGCTTACTTCCCATCAAAATTGCGCTTTCCTTTTTGATAAACGCAAATCGAACCTTGTCGGTCAATTCCTTGGGTAGACTCTCCCCATTCTTTTCTACCAAAATTGGTTTAGGATCATACAAATCTACGTGACTCGGGGCGCCCGCCAAGAAAATGAAAATACAGCGTTTGGCAGTAGGCGCAAAATGGGAAGGTGCCCGTGACACAGCTCCGGGTGCCTCCGCCCCGACTGCTACTTCGTCGGCAAGTAATTGAGATAACGCCAAGCCTCCCAACCCACTAGCTGTTGATGTGAAAAAATCACGGCGTGATTGCGATTCTATTGCCGCTCGGACTTTCATCGATTGCGTCTGTTGCATTTTTTCCCGCCGCACTTTTCTAACTCCCGGCACCGCTAACGCGATACTATTCCTTAGTGATAAATTCATCGAGATTCAAAACAACTCTGCCCAACGTTACCCAAGCCGCCGCAGTGGATGTGGCTATCGTCTTAGGAAAGGACCGTTCACCAATAATTGCTTTCGCATTTTCTTGGTTTTCCGTTAGCTGAGACAATTGCCTCTCTAAATATTTGGCCACCGACTGATATTCGGAATCCGTAGGATAACGAGACAGACATGTCAAAAACAAGTACTCAATCCTAGCCCGTCGCAATAATTCAATCGGTTTGTCAGTACTACTGTCCACGGATACCTCGGTTAGTACGCGGAGAGCCAAGTGTTGAGCACACTCGTTAAACACTTGATCATTCCATAATGTAAGGGCCTGCAACGGCGTATTACTACGAGAACGCTGAGTGACACATTGCGTAGAATCGGGCGAGTCAAAGGTCATTAACATCGGGTAGGGGGAAGTCCTCTGAAAGAACGTATATAGCCCTCGACGGTATTTGTCGCCTCCTGAACTCGCACTCCATTTGGCGCTGTTTGCATAAGTCAACGATGCATATTCACTTGGTTGAGGAGGCTTAACACTCGGGCCGCCAATGCGATGACTTAGTAATGCACTGGCATCCAGAGCTAAATCTCGCACAATCTCCGCCTCCACCCGCGCGCGGTGCTGTCGCGCCAGCCAACGGTTATCGGGATCACTTTCAATTAGATCCTTGCGAATCGCCGACTCTTGTCGATAAACACTACTGGTCAATATCAGCCGATGAATATGCTTGAGACTCCAACCTTGAGTGCGGAATTCGTGGGCTAACCAATCCAATAATTCTGAATGAGATGGGAGTTCACCTTGTTTTCCAAAATCATCGCTCGTAGCAACCAATCCGTTGCCGAAATAGCGTTGCCAAATTCGATTAATTGTCACGCGCGCTGTGAGAGGATTATCCGGCGAGACCGTCCACTGTGCTAAATCCAAACGATCCACTCGTTCCTCGCGAGGTATAACCGGAGGTAAAACCATAAACCCCAACGTCTCAACCGCTGAGCCCGGCGTGAGAAAATTCCCTCGCAAATGGATATGACCCTGACGAGGCGTACTGATTTCCACAACACTTTGAGCTTTTGTTGCAGGCACCTTCGGCGCTTGCGCCGCATGTTCCCGCTCTGCTTTGACCACCGTGAGATACCCCGCATCACGTTTCTTGAAATATTCCATAATTACTTGCTGCTGTTTTGCGTTGCGTTCCATTGACTTGACAGTCAGCGCCGACACAACATCTGCAGGAGTCCCTTGTAGCGTTAAGTCACCGTCGTTTTCCGCAATAGAAACGCGGAAACGACCAATATTATGTGGCTGGGCAGCGGCATATTTCTGCTCTAACTGGATTTGCATTTCAACGCCCTCGGAAAACCGGAATCCGTCCGAAAACTGAAACAACGCTTGATGTGATTTTCCAAATTGAGGCATGATCGCCCATCCGTCATCGATGTCTGTGTTTACGGATTTTGCTATCTGCCAGTTTTGTTGTGAAAAATCAGCTTGGGTGCGTAGGATCGAAACTTTTTGAAATTCGTCCTCTGTCCCAGCCCGACGAACTCCGGCCGTAACCATTGTGAGAACAAAATTTCCATTGTTGGCTCGACCCGGCCCTTTTTCTGGAAGCGAGTCATCCGGTAGGACTTCCAAGCGAAAACCTGAAATCCTTGGCATATTCATTGTAATGGTATAGACCTCTGAACTCACATTGGGACCTTCAGCCAGCCAAGAAGCATCAGGAAGCTTTTTGAATTTTGTACCATGCTTACTCGAAACAGCAACATTTGGGGGCACAACCCACGTGTGCCGCGATGCCCGCTCGTCAATCAGCCAGTTTTCTAATGCCACGGGCAACTCGTTGACCGTATATTGTTGTACGGCGTCCACAAACGGTTGGTGGCTTTGTTGAAAAACCTTTTCCGCTTCAGTGAATTTTAATCGTTCAATTGCAGTCGGCGCCGCAATGTCTTGTTCGTTAATATCATTGAAAAATGAATACAATTGATAATATTCGCGATGTGAGATCGGATCATATTTGTGACTGTGACACTGAGAGCATCCGACCGTTAAACCCATCCAAATCGCTCCAAAAGTATTGGTACGATCCACTGTTTTCTTCACTCGATCTTCTTCCTGATCCGTCCCCCCCTCGGTGTTATGCAGCGTATTACGATGAAAGCCAGTTGCAACCTTCATTTCTAGCGTCGTGTTTGGCAACAAGTCGCCTGCTAATTGCTCAACTGTAAACTGGTCAAACGGCATATCGGCATTGAGTGCATCGATAACCCAATCGCGATATCGCCAAGCATGAGGTCTGGGCCGATCCTTTTCATATCCATCACTATCAGCATACCTCGCTAAGTCTAACCAGTGCCGCCCCCAGCGTTCACCGTAGTGGTTTGAAGCAAGTACGCGTTCCACAGCAATTCGATAGGCGTCCTCACGCGTGTCCGTGAGGAATTCACGGACCACATTGGGGGGCGGTAGTAGCCCTAAGACATCTAAATAAAGACGCCGCAGCAGAGTACTGCGACCAGCCTCTGCAGACGGCGTTATCCCTCGTTCTTCTAGGTCTGCTAATACAAACCTATCAATCGCTGTGCGTCCCCAACGCTCGTTTTTAACCTTCGGTAACTTCGGTAATTGAATCGGTTGGAACGACCAATGCGTCGATGATTGGACAACGTCAGCTGCTTCCGGCCAGTTAGCCCCCTGTTGAATCCATTGTCGAAAAAGGTCAATCTGCTGGTTTGTAAGCGGAGTGCCCTCGCCTTCCGGCGGCATTCGCCCGCGATCCTCGTCCAAGCCAGCAATCAACTGGAACATCAAACTATCTGCAGGACGTTGCTTAACTACAATCGGGCCACTATCACCGCCGGTAATCACGCTGTTGCGATGGTCGAGACGCAACCCGCCTTCTTGCTTATCTACCGCATGACAGGAATAACAACTTCTTTTTAGGATTGGCTGTATCGAATCTACGAAATCAACTTGGGCCTGATCATCCTGAGGGGCAGCTAAAACATTTAATATGTCTGTAAACCCAATGATAATTGCTAATAACAAACAAAGTCGCTTATCCATCGATGTATCCAAATCTCAAAACCAGAAATATCCTACTTTCTACGTTCACAAACATTTAAATCAATACTGATTGTGTCCACATTGAAGCCAAAAGTCAAACAGCTAACGCGACAGCCTAAAGGGCTAGGTAAAGTTCGGATGTGCAACTAAAATCAACGCAAGAGAATTCTCGAAGCTTACCTAAATTTCAAATGTGTAATAATTCTTATTAATTTGCGGTTGAAGTTCGCCCGTTTCTCAAATACTTCTATTGTTCGTGGAAATCAATAGCTACCATACTAAGATTCCGCATTTCGACGTGTGGGAATTGGACATTGTTATCGACGGAATTGTAGATTCCACCGTCTCTATATTTCGGGGAACAGGACCTACTGTACAAATACGTCCTCAGGTAAATTAAAACCAAGTATCACTTTTACGCTCTATCAGTAGAAAGCCAACGGCCATGTCCGAACAATTACGAAAGAACATATACAACGAATTAGACAGCATCGTTCTTATTGACCCACACACCCATATTGATGCCCTCAATCCCGCTTCCGGCAGCCTCGCCGACATTCTCGGCTACCACTATTACACCGAACTTGCGCATTCTGCTGGCCTCGAAAAATCGTTAATTGAAGCCCCCAATATTACTGATCGCGACAAAGTTCAACTGTTACTTTCAAATCTAGAGCCAATACAAAACACAATTCAATACAGTTGGTTTATTGAGATGTGCCAAGAGTTTTTTGGCTTTGAAGGCACCGTTATTGACGGCTCAAATTGGGAATCACTATATGACACTGCCCAAGCACAAATGGACGCTGACAATTGGTCAAAACAAGTCTTAGAACAATCCGGAATTGAAGCAGTTTTCCTGACCAACGATTTCGATGATTCATTAGAAGGTTTTGACACAAACGTCTTCATTCCCTGCTTGCGGACTGATGACTTAGTTTTTAACTTAGCCAATCCAGATGTCCGCAACCGACTCAAAATTTCTACAAGTACATCCTTAGAGTCGATTGCGGATTTACGTCAAGCTATCGCCACACTGTTTACGCACTTCAAGACCAAAAATGCCAAAGCCTGCGCGATCTCACTGCCCCCCAGTTTTAGCCCTTCGATAATCTCCGATGGTCGCGCCAAAAACGCACTAGAACAAATATTAACTAAAGGAACAGAGGCGGACGCGAGCCATATCGACGCCATGGCACGTTGGATGTTCTGGACAATCACCCAACAATGCGAAACCCATCAACTACCGTTCGATCTAATGATCGGAGTTAACCGTCGAGTTTATCCCACGGGCGTTTTCCAGGGACAAGATCTATATGACAGTCGTGTTTCATTGATTCAATACCAAGAACTATTCAATGCGTTTCCTACCGTCACCTTTCCTGTCTCAGTACTCGCAAGTGTAACAAATCAAGAACTTGCCAGTTACGCTTGGATTTTTCCTAATGTCATAACCCACGGGCACTGGTGGTATAGTAATACGCCAACATTTATCGAACACGATACAGCCGCTCGACTCGAAGCCGTCCCGCAAACCAAACAAATTGGGTATTACAGTGACATGTACAAACTCGAGTTCGCGCTGCCCAAGTTTCGCATGTACAAGCGCATCCTTGCTAAAGTACTTGCCGAGCGTTATGTCGTCGACCGAAATTGGTCCGAGCAACGCGCGATCGAGTTTGGCTCGCTAATTCTACGAGGTAACGTCGAATCTGTGTTTGGCGTTTAACCGTCTGCCGCCTAAAACGCAAGGCTTGCCACTAGCGCAAAAAACCGCCGCAAGGCGAAATGCCCCACGGCGTTTTGATTGCATGCTAAATATCCTAACGGATACTACTTCTTCATTTCAGCGTACTCAGCGGCACGAATCTTAATGATATCTTCTTGGATATTTCGAGGGACCTTACCATATCGCGCAAGTTCCATTTGGAAAGTTCCTTGACCTTTGGTCATCGAACGCAGGTCTGTTGCATATCCAAACGTTTCAACTAGGGGTACTTCAACGTTGATCTGTGCAATACCATCTCGGGCATCTGAGGAAGCAACAATGCCTCGCCGACTAATAATATCACCGGTCACCGAACCTTGGTAATCCTCTGGACATTCAATTTCCATCAACATCAAGGGTTCTAAAATTGCCGGTTTCGTTTCTGGGAATAGTTGTCGAAAACAACCTCCAGCAGCTGTCTGGAACGCTTTGTCAGAACTATCAACCTCGTGATAAGATCCGTCGTCCAAAGTGACCTTGACGCCCACTACCGGGTAACGAGCCAAAGGACCACGTTCACAGGAAAGCCGAAACCCCTTTTCAACCGATGGGATGTATTGCTTAGGAATACGTCCGCCAACAACCTTTTCTTCAAATTCAAATGTGTCGTCACCTTCGACATCAATCGGCTCAATCGATCCAACAATATGTGCGAACTGACCGGAACCACCAGTTTGTTTCTTGTGTTTGTAGTTAAACGACGCACCAACAGTTGGAGCTTCACGATAACTTACCTTGGGAGCACCTACTTCTACTTCTACGCCGTACTCACGACGAATTCGTTCAAGATAGACTTCTAAGTGCAATTCCCCCATCCCAGCAATCAACGTCTCGGCAGTTTCTTCGTCGGTGCGAACATGGAATGTCGGGTCTTCCTTGCGGAAACGCTGTAGAGCTTTACCAAGCTTGTCTGATTCACTGCGGTTGGCAGCAACGACTGCCATTGTGATAACCGGTTCAGCAACATATATATTTTCAAGCGAACAGTAATTTGTCTTATCGCTGTAAGTGTCACCACTTGCACAATCAATTCCCATCACAGCTACAATGTCACCAGCGGTCGCTTCGTCGATTTCCTCTCGTTTATCGGAGTGCATCCGCACGATGCGTGAAAAACGTTCTTTACGTTGACTACGTTGGTTGTAGTAAGTTTCGCCTTTTTTAATGCGGCCCTGATAGACTCGCATAAATGTCAATTGGCCAAAGGTGTCTTCAACAATCTTGAAAGCCATACCTACGAACGGTGCGTCGAAGTCAGGCGTCAGGATCATCTTGTCCTCGCCATCAAATTCATTAGCTTCAATTTCTTTACCAAGCGGTGAAGGTAGATATCGCGTAATGGCGTTTAACAGAGGTTGAACACCTTTATTTTTAAAGGCGGAACCAAGGAATACAGGAGTCGCTCCACGTTGGTGGACCACGTCACGTAACGTCGTATGAATTAGCTCTTCAGAAGGCTGCTGTTCGTTCATTAGAACTTCCATCAACTCATCATTGAATACACACAGGGCATCCAACATGAGCGCGCGATATTTTTCGGCATCGGCCTGCATGTCTGCCGGAATATCTTCTGAGCGTACGTTTTCACCGTGCACGCCATCAAAATGCAATGCCTTCATCGTAATGAGGTCAATAACACCTTCAAACGTTTCACCTTCGCCAATGGGTAATTGCATTAGGATCGGAGAATCGCCAAGTTTTTCACCGATTTCGGCACATACGCGATGCGGTTCAGCACCAGTACGATCCATCTTATTGATGAATGCGAGGCGGGGTACTTTGTAGCGTTTCATTTGGCGATCAACGGTCATCGATTGACTTTGGACGCCACCAACGGCACACAAGACAAGAATTGCCCCGTCGAGAACTCGCAAACTACGTTCCACTTCAACCGTAAAGTCAACGTGACCTGGAGTATCGATCAAATTAACCGTGAAATCCTCCCACTGAACCGTTGTGGCGGCACTGGTGATTGTAATCCCACGTTCTTTTTCTAATTCCATATGATCCATCGTCGCACCGGTTCCTTCGCCGCGTACTTCTTGAACCTTATGAATGCGGCCGCTGTAAAACAGAATGCGCTCGCTAAGTGTTGTTTTTCCCGAGTCAATGTGTGCCGAGATACCAATGTTTCTAATTTGTTCCAGCGCCATTTGCTGTATCTAACCCCAAAAAAAATGTACCAAAAAGGTTGTCTATAGTAATTGTGTGTTTGAAAATCTCTGTATCTGTAAGGCAAAAACGCCTAGATAGAAGATATCCATGTAATTTCGTAATGATAAAGTAAATCAAGTTTGTTGTAAGGTCAATTTGATGCTCCTGAGCAAAAATACGCCAAAACCATACAACACCAAAATTTCCCTATACGGGACCAAATCCGAGTCTAACCGTTTACCAGACTCACCGCGACGACCAAAATCGATGATTTGTCGACGTCCTCGATTTACGGGACATTTATAGATAGACAAACTGCAGCTACACCGACCGCTCTACTCTTGCGGCTCGGTCATCCGCATTGGATCTAATGCCTGCTTAAGCTCTTCTTCTGAAAGTACTTGCTCCTGCTCACAAAGCTCCCGAATCGTCGCGCCGCTGGCCAGTGCTTCTTTTGCCAACTTACAGGCTTTCTCGTAACCGACATAAGGATTCAGGCTAGTCACCATCGATAAACTTTGTTCCACAGCAGCTTCACAAGCGTCTTCGTTGGCTTCAATGTCATCGGCACAAAGATCCACAAATGCGTTGACGACGGAACTCAGCAAAGCAATGCTCTCCAGCGTTGCATGCCCCATCACCGGCATCATAATATTCAATTGAAAGTTACCCCCAGCTGTGCCACTCAGCGTAACCGTTTGATCGTTTCCGATGACGCGCGCTGCTACTTGCATCATGCTTTCACACATCACTGGATTAACCTTGCCTGGCATAATCGAACTGCCTGGTTGGCGAGTCGGTAATTGAATTTCTCCGAATCCACAGCGCGGACCTGACCCCAACCAACGAATATTATTGGCAACGTTGAATAATGTAGAAGCAATTGTTTTCAATCCGCCGTGGCATTGCACTAATCCATCACGCTGGGCGTTGGCCTCGAAATGATCGGCCGCCTCCATGAATGCAATCTTCGTTTGCTCTGCTAAACAAGCCGACACTCGACTACCAAATTCTGGATGAGTGTTAATTCCTGAACCAACCGCTGTTCCCCCCACAGGAAGTTCTAAGATTGCCGTTTGAGCGGCTTGAGCGCGTTCGATGGACAATTCAATTTGGCGCGCAAAAGCGCCGAATTCCTGCCCCAAACGCAGTGGAGTTGCATCCATCAAATGAGTCCGACCAATCTTGATCAATTGATCCCATTGTTCTGATTTTGAGCGCAATGTCGCGGCAAACTTCTGGAGAGCTGGAATTAGCTCTTGTTCAATTGTCATGCCGACAGCCACGTGAATAGCCGTTGGGAAAGTATCGTTCGTGCTTTGCCCCATGTTGACATGATCATTGGGATGAATTGTTTTCTCGGAAGCAAATCGATCGCCACCATTGATCTCAATCGCACGATTGGAAATTACTTCGTTGACATTCATGTTGCTTGAGGTGCCAGAACCAGTCTGGAAAACGTCCACTGGAAACTGGCCATCAAGTTTGCCGGCAGCAACTTCTTGGCAGGCAGCCAACAGAGCGTCTACTTGTTCTGTTTCCAAAGGTATTTTTCCGGTAGTCGTCAGTTTACCAAGGTCACGATTTGCTATTGCGCAAGCGTATTTCACAAGCCCCATTGCTCGAATTAACGCGTCGGGCAAGGCCCAATTAGAAATCGGAAAATTATCTACAGCCCGCTGTGTTTGTGCTCCATAATAAGCGTCCGCAGGAACCTCAACATCCCCCATCGAATCCCGCTCTTTTCTCATTTCTGACATTACTTGCAATTCCTCTTTTCGAATCAAAAACGATTACTACCCCTTAGACAAATTATAATACTGCATCTACGGTAACAAGCATACTACTGATAACCTATACCCAGTTCAGAACGTTAATTCGTGTTATTCGTGTTAATTTATGATTAAAAGCAGTACAATTAATCCCAGCACCACAAACACTATAAAACTTCAGCCTGCTTTATGAAAAAATCACCACCATTGCAATCTCGACGGGGGCTCAGCCTACTCGCAGCTATCTGTGCGTTTACTTGCCTCCTACTAGTTTTCAACAGTGCCTTTATTGTCGCCTTCTACGAAGGACTTAGTCAATCGTTCTCTCAACTTGATAACTCCCCAAAGCTCAAACAATCAATTTTGTTCTCCTCGCCCTTAGTGCTATTATTAATCGAATGGAAAATCTACGATATCGTCATATCAATCGTACAAGGCAGAAAAACCAACCCTTCAAGGAATGAACCATGAACCGTACGTATTTACGTCTACAAGAAACCGAAGGTTACTTGTTGGCTGCAGCTAGCCGCATTTATGCGGCACGTCTGCAAGCACCCCGCTCCGCAGCCGTTTCCGATGATAAATTGATGAAACAAGCGATCACAGAGGCAATTGAACTTGCCAAGACAATTGACGATGTCGTCATCGCAGATTCGGAAGTCGATTGACACGCCAACAAGGCTGTCCCATATTGTACGCCGCATTTTTTCTATTATGTAAATTCACCATGACTCTTGAGCTTCCAGGCAAAGTACTACTTGGCAAACACACTCGCCGTGAATTCCGTCAGCGGATGTCGACCGGTGAATTACAAGCTTGCATTATTCCGATTGCAGCCACTGAACAACATCTTGAACATTTAGCGATGGAACATGACAACGCTAGTATCATGCATGTCAGTACGGCAGTTGCTACGCAATTGGACCCTCATGTCATCGTTGCACCTGTGATGAATATTGGAATAAGTGAACATCACATGCGGCACCCCGGAACGTTAACGGCCATGCCTGGAAGTTTCTTAGCGGTGCTGTTCGACGCAATTCGTAGCATGCACAGTGCAGGGTTTGAGAATATTTTAGTGTTAAACGGGCATGGTGGTAACATCGCGCCATGCGAGGGTATCTGGGGACAATTCCTGCAACGGCTTGAGATAAACCTCCAGTTCAAGTCATACTGGGATTTCCTCACACCTTCGGAAACTGATCCATTTCTAGAAACGGGTCGTTGTCCCGGCCATGCACAAGAATTTGAAACCGCCTTTGCGCTTGCTGCCTTCCCCGAAAACGTGAGACACGATGCGATGCATGACCAAGCGGATCAAGAACCGCTAGCTGCCAACGCCGAAAACGGACAAGCACTCATAGATTTAACCGTGAAGAATGTTACAAATTTTGTCCAAGGCATGCTCAACGGAACCGAAATAGCGGAGATCCCCGCATTTCACGATTGAGGGAACAATTCGTAATCAAACGTAAGCGTATCGGCAAAAACTGACAGCCACAGCAACCCGACCACTACTCTCTGAGAACCGATTCAAGTTTATTGTCTACCAAGCGAAACAGCTTCTTCGCTCGTGGGTCCACCACCAACATTACATCTCCGTTACGACAAATGCCCACGGGATGCACTAAGGGATCACCTTCGAGTAGTTTTATGGGAGCCTCACCTGGTATCACGCTAAAAATTGCTTTGGTATAACCGTCGGTTACAAGAATCTTCCCCTCACCATCGACTGCAATATCTTGAGCGAATCCAAACGGTGTTCCAGACACAACCACGGAAACTTCTCCTGCAGCGTTCACTCGGCGCACCGGATCTTTAGCACGACAGACCACAAGCACATCTCCGTTTGCTGCTAATGCCAAACCAGTTGGCGCAGCCAACGTCGCGACGACTTCAATATTCTTGGAATCTACACGAATTCGTACAATTTGCTTTAACTCTAAGTCAGAGACAAGCAACGAACCGTCTTTGGCAACCACAATACCCATCGGGATTCCAATCTTGCCCCCGGTCAATGCGTGAGGTACTCGTAGTTCATCAAACCGATAAACATCACGAGTCGCACTATCACCAGCAACTAGGTGTCCAGATTGATCAACCGCTAAACACCGGACCGCATTTAAAGCGGAGCCAAATTTTTTATCTGCCTGAAAATACACCTCCGCTTTACCGTCTTTCACTAACCAAATTCCTGGAAGTTGGCGGTCGGCAACATAGATTGCATCTGCACTCGACGCAACACTAATGGGATATTTCCAAGCCGTTACTTGGAATTTTTCCTGCGCAGTCAGGCTAATATTGGCACTACATATCAGTAACAAACAAACCAAAACTCTCGTTTTCATCGTTTTTTCTCGCACATCGATTAAATCTAAACTCTGTAGATGATAACAATATCATCAGTAACGTTTGGAGGCAGACAAGACAAACCCACTTAGTACTCACACCAAATACTTCCAAAAGACCTAGTATTCAGCCCTGCCAAAGCATAGCACCTAAGACCAATCCAACCGGCCTCTTTCTACTGTAAATTACGCCTATAAACTACAAAAAACAACTATTGCCGCGATAAATTGCTCTCAATAAGCTGGCGTAAACGTTTGACATGTCGTTATTTCGATGTATATTTCAGGTAGAGCTATTGTATCCTAATTTTTTTAGGGCAAGAGTAATTGCGCCCCTTGAGCCAAATTTGGCTCAAGGGGTTTTTTACGTTAACTCCCTATACGCAATAGAACATTACCTACCTTACATCGTATGCAATGTATCAGCGTATCATGCCAATTACGTCCCCGCGTAATTGGTATTGGGTCACTAACGTCCAATAACATACGCTTACTGATACGTTGCAGGTATTTCTCCTGTTCTGACGATTTACCTAAATCTCTAAAACCAAACATTCGGCTTTCCCTATGTCTCGCTTTGCAAACAGCAATGAATTCTACATGACCTCGCAACCGCGATGGGTCAGCAAGAATTTGTTAATCGCGAGGATATTTTCCACTGTATTTTTATTGATCATTACCCTTTCACCAACCACTGGTTGTAATGACGAAAAAACTGGAATCGATCACATAACTGAGGAACCAGCAACAAACAATCAACTCACCAACAATCCCGCGAGCGCGGACGCTCGAGTTCGAGCAGAGATTGACCATTTCTGTGGTGACTGTCATGTAACGCCTCCTCCCGCAGCCATTCCCCGTGAAGGCTGGTACGCCGAAGTTGAATTGGGATTTAAACTCTATGAAGAATCCGGCCGTACCGACCTGACGCTTCCAAGACGCAGTGAAGTCATCGACTACTATCGAAGACATGCTCCTGAATCGTTGCCATCGCCGCCGCTCGCATCAGAAAATGGCCCCAGTCCTGTTGAATTCAAACCAACACACCACGCAATGCCCGCTATCTCTCCAGGCCAGCCATATAATGCCCCTTCTGGCATTTCCAACGTTCAGTGGTACGACCAAGCCAACACTCATTTATTAAATCGCTCCACCCTAATGCTCTGTGACATGCGGGTGGGTATTGTTCAAGAAGCCCATTTTGAAGGCCAATCACTAGTATTTGACCGTCGCGCCCTAATCCCCAACCCCAGCAATACTACATTGACCGATTTAGACAATGATGGCGTTGCCGATTATTTGGTGGCCGACCTAGGAAGTTTCCTACCGGAAGACCACGCCAAAGGACAGGTTATTTGGTTACGTGAATCCCGAGAATCCAGTGATAAGTTTGAAACAACCGTATTATTGGACGGACTGGGTCGAGTAACAGATATTCAAGCGGGCGATTTTAATCAAGACGGTCAACAAGACTTATTGGTCGCCGAATTTGGTTGGCGACTATCGGGTCATGTGTGGCAGCTTTTGCACACTGGCGTCGAGAACGGAATTCCCCAATACAAAAAACAACTCATCGACGATCGTCATGGCGTTATTCACATTCCGACTGCAGATTTCAATGGCGATGGCCACTTGGATTTTGCATCGCTGATTAGTCAAGAACACGAGTCGATTGAAATATTTTTCAATCGCGGTGATGGCACATTTCGTCGTCAGAAGATATTCTCTGCCGATAACCCAGTTTGGGGATCAACAGGAATAGACCTACATGACCTCGACCACGATGGCGACCTTGATATTCTATTCACCAATGGAGACGTGTTTGACAGTTTTTACATCGTCCCCTATCAAGCAGCACATTGGATTGAAAATCACGGTAACGGAACGTGGAGTCGGCATGTTTTACGCGCGATGCCAGGTATTCATCGCGCAGTCGCCGCAGATTTTGATAACGATGGTGACGACGATGTCGTCTGTTGCAGCATGATTAGCTCTGACATACGGGAAATTGGCGGCGAACAAAGTCGGGACTCTTTGATGTGGCTGGAACAAACCAAGACAGGGCAATTCACTGCTCGCTCGATAGAAATAGATAATACAGAGCATGCCACCGTTACCGTTGGCGACTTTGATGGCGATGGTGATATCGACATTGCCGCCGGTCAATTTGATGACAAATTCGTTACGCCTCGTACAGATATATCGATTTGGTGGAATAATTCGATTAATCAGCCTTAATCGACACCCGCAATCGACCAAAATCCCAATCACATTCGTATCTACTCTTATAGATAACGTATTATTGACGTGAGACAATGCGTCTTGTGGAGTTCTCCACTTACAAAGATCCATGAGAAGTCTCTCATGTCATTGAATATCTACTCTTATTTTAGGTGAGTTCGATCAACCGTTCCCATCCAAAATATTCATTTGCACAAACGTCTATATTACACATCCTTTACTCAAGTCGGAATAAATCAATGGGTTCTGAAACCCCTCAAAACGATCAGGCCGATGGCACATCGAGCAATGACCTGCCGTCAACCGTGGCTGCAAAAACTACCCAATCTTCGGCTAACACAAATCGAGTAACACGATTAGTTACCATTGCCTGTACGTTTGCCGCCCTATTAGCGGGAGGTTCATACTTTGCCACTACCTATCCGGTTAATGAAGCAAAGGCGAGTCTGCTAGACCACAAGCTTGAGATCGCTCAAGAGTGGATTACATTTGCACAAAACATCCCCTTCGTTAAAAAGAGTCAAATTCACTTTTTGACGGCTCGGCTTGAACGACGCAAAGGCAATTATCGTCAGATGAGCAGTTACCTAGACCTTGCTCAAGACGCTGGTTACGATCCCGAAATGATCACACGCGAACGCATCTTGGCATCCGCGCAATCCGCTAATCTCGACAAGGCACGACCGCATCTCTCCAAACTTCTAGAAGATCCTCGTGGCGACGAACGTGAAATCTGCGAAGCATATATTATCGGATTTCTCCAATTTCAATTAAACGATTCGGCAATACAACTCGTTCAAGCTTGGCAGCAGGATTTCCCAAGTGACGCACGACCACATTACCTAGAGGGTATTATTTATAAATCCATGAATGTTAACAAGGGAGCCGAACAGTGTTTTTTAAACGCCCTAAAAGTCGATCCTAAATACTACGCCGCTGCCATGGAAGTCGCAGAGGTCCTACTCGAACTTAAGAATACAGAACGAGCTTTAAAATATTTAAAACTTGCCGAAGAAGACCCGTTACTATTAATTGATTCCTACGTTGCCCAAGCCCATTGCTATCGAATGCTTGGTCAAGCCGACAAAGCAGAAAAAATCCTGCGTGTCGTGTTGCAGAAAACGCCCAATCATTATGCTGCCTCGAACGAACTAGGTCGAATTCTTGTGGTGGACAGACGCTATGCAGAAGCTATTCCGCTGTTGCAACCGATTGTAGACAACGACGAGCTATTAACAGACCCACGCCAATCTCTCGCCATGGCTCTGAGAGGCGAAGGACGACTTGAAGAAGCACAAGCACATTTTGACGTCGTTGGAAACATTAAAGACAATCTTGCCACAGCAAACCAAATCGTTGAAACCATTGGTAGTGGACCCGATAGCATTCACGATCGCTTGACGGTTGCCCAACTTTTTTGGAAATACGGGTCCGAACAAGACGCTATGGTTTGGATGAGAACAGCTTACCAACTCAATCCAAAACACTTGCCGACATTGGAATTCATGTTGACGTACTACCAAGAAAAAGTCAAAGCAAACCCAGAACTTCAAAGCCAAGTTATTAAATTTGAGCGAGAAATCGCTTTTGCCAAAGCACAAGCTAATAGAACTGTGAACGATGGCACTGCAACGACTGATCCTGAACCCTCCGCTTCCAAGACTTCCATTCAGCCCGAACAAAACCAAGCTATAGACACTGTCCCAGCACCATCCACTAACTAGTCTCACCTAGCACACACCAATTCCCAACTCTACCAAACTAACATTGCCATGAAACACAAACACACTAACTACTTATTTGCATTCGCCATGGCACTAACGTTGAGCCTCAGCGGCTGCCAAGGCGATGATCCACTAGATCAATTATCGAATTTGGATGACATCGAAATCGATGAAACGGGATCTACTAATTCCTTGACTGAATTAAGTGAAGATGTGCAATTAGGTTCACGTGACGTTGGTAAAAATGTGGTATTGCATGACATTACCAACGACGCTGGTGTTGATTTCACGTATCGAAATGGACACGAATCTGGAAACAATTCCATTCTCGAATCACTCGGTGGCGGAGTGGGAATGCTCGACTATGACATGAATGGCACCATCGATCTATTTTTCCCCGGTGGCGGTAAATACCAAAAACAGGTCATCACAGGTCATCCGGGAATGCTATACCGTAATAATGGAATGGCGCAGTTCACGGAGATTGCCACTGCGGCTTTTACAAATGATGCCTCCCTGTATACGCATGGCTGCCAAGTTGCTGACTTTGATAACGACGGCTTTCCCGACTTCATCCTCACCGGGTGGAACAGCTTGAAACTCTTCCATAATCAGGGTGATGGCACGTTTATGGAAATCCACGAACCCGCTGGACTAGACAACAAGAGTTGGAGTAGTAGTGCTGCCTGGGGAGACTACAACGGAGACGGAAATCTCGATTTATATGTTTGCAATTATGTTAATTGGTCATTTGCCAATCATCCGTTTTGCGACGGACCCGATCCAGGACAACGGGAAATTTGTCCGCCTAAACTATATGAACCGCTACCTGATGTTATGTACTACAGCAACGGGGATGGTACATTTTATGATGCCACGGCCGAAGCAGGTTTGAGTGACAAAGGCAAAGGACTCGGCGTCATGTCCGTCGATTTTGACCTCGATGGCGATCTTGACATTTATGTCGCAAACGACACCGTTGCAAATTTTCTATACGTCAATCAAGGCAAAGGTAAATTCAAAGAACTTGCAACCCTTTCAAGCGTCGCGTTTGACGGAATCGGCAATTCCAATGGCAGTATGGGTATTGATGTAGGTGACTATAACCTTGATGGCCATCCCGATATTTGGGTAGCTAACTTCGAACAGGAAGCTTTTGCCCTGTACCGCAATGATGGTGGATCGCTGTTCACCTACGTCTCCGACCGCACTGGTGTTACATCGTTAGGCGGTTTGTTCGTTGGTTTTGGCACTTCGTTTTACGATTTCGATTATGACGGCGACGAAGACTTAATTGTGTCAAATGGACATGTTATCAACTATCCACGTTCCGGTCGATTATTGCAAATGCCTCTGTTATTGATGAACGAAGTCAACAAGCAGTCAAACTACCGCAAGTTCATTCGCAAACGATTCGACAATCATGACTATATGGATACACAACACTCGGGACGGGGACTCGCCATGGGAGACCTCGATGGTGACGGAGATGCTGATATTGTGTTCTCTAATAACGTAGAACCAGCGGCGATTGTTGAAAATCAAACCAAGCAAACAGGTAACAACATTCGTGTCAAACTGATCGGCACACAAACCAACCGAGATGCCATCGGTTGCAGCGTAACATTACATTGCTCCACTGGAAAACTACTGCGGATGACCAAAGGGGGCGCAAGTTATCTATCGCAAAATGACAAACAATTGCATTGGGCATTACCAAGTGACGCCACGATTGATCATCTAAGCATAACATGGCCAAATGGATATGTTCAAGAAATCACTAATGTACCCACCGATAAACCTCTCGTCGTTATTCAACCCTCTCCCGTGACTTCCGTTGCCACGACGACTCAATGACAAACAATATTGCTAAATTATTTCCTGAAAATCATTTTCATCTTATCCTTTACACAATTAACCAATGATGTCTCAACAACAACCAAACGACGAAATCGAAAATAACGAAATCCTAGAAAACAGCGCTGACACGGGAATTACCGCTGAGCCAATTGATACTCTGTTTTCAGACGAATCTACTGATACCTCCACAACCTCAGCCTTCACTTCGCTGCGGGACGACATGGAAGAACAGACCTTCGATTCAACTCCCACCACTGAAACGCCAAAAACGAAACCAACGGTTACCACCGCAGGCATTGCGGGGAAAAGAACAGTTTTTGCGCTGGTTTGTGTCATCATGGGCGTCACCGTTCTAAGTATCATGACGTTAGACCGTCGTACGCAAGGAATGACGTTTTCCGGTGTTAGTGAACTAACTTCCGAACAACATTTTCAGGCAGCACTTGATGCCTTGCATCAACGGCACATACCGGATGTCATCACGCACCGCAACGCTCTACTCCTGTTGCCCGAACAGGACGATCGGGTCTCTGTCCTCAATGCGTTTATCGCATTAACTGTTGATAATCTGATTGCTACAGCAGACCATCTAAAAGAACTTCAAGATTCCGATGATCCAATGATCACAACCTACCTTTATTACATTGCTGGTGAACTTGCGTTTAAACAAAAACAATACGTCGATTCGCTGCAAGCTTTGAATGCTGCTATTGAAATGAGTGAACAAGCTAAACGCAAATTGGTGCCTGCCTACCAACTGATGGCGTCCATTTATTATGACCTTGGAAATATGCAACAATCGATGGAATCAGCGACGATCGTTTCTAATCTTGA
The DNA here is from genome assembly GCA_018658605.1 of Planctomycetaceae bacterium. The sequence continues at coordinate 51,162 of JABHUV010000370.1, forward strand.
TCCAAACAATGCTCGCATCTTCCGTTTCATGGGCATGGTGCAACAAGATTATGAACAATGGCAAGATTCCCTGATCGCCTATAAACGATATTTAGAGCTCGATCCCTTTGGTGATCTCCGTGAAACCGTCATCATAAGTATGGCTGAAGTTCACATCAAACTTCGCCAATTTACCCAAGCGCTTACCCAACTAAACCGAGTGCGTGTGACACCACGCATCTATGCTCTCCGAGCCTCTTGCCATTACAACCTCGGCGACGCTCAAGATGCCTTCGATGCACTCAACAACGCCTTGACTCGTGATCCCGCCCAACACGAAGCCATTCTGCTTAAGGGAACAATCGAAGTCCAAGATCGATCCTATACAAAAGCGGTCAACACGCTTGTCAGCGGCCTCCGTTATTACCCACGTGACGATGTGTTCATGTATAAATTATCAGAAGCTTACCGCGGCCTCGGCGATGAAACCAAAGCCGAGGAACTGGCCGTGCAATCAAAGACACTGAGAACAAAACGCGAACGATTCTCAAAACTTAATGTTGACGTCATTGGTGAACCAACAAACATCGCCATGCGACTAGAACTCGGAAAATTGGCGGAGGAGATCGGAAAACCTGAGATAGCCGTTACTTGGTACCAAGCCATTCTGACAATCGACGCTCAAAACCAAAAAGCGTTGTTTGAATTAGAACGAGTCATTGGTGAAATGACACGAGCGAATAACGCTACGGCCCCACTTGCACCACCGGTCGCTCCACAAAACCCAGCGACAACGCCAGCAAACCAACCAAACCAATAACTTTCCAACGTTTCCGTAAACACTCACACACAATCCACTCGTATTCTAATAGGTATTGCCATGTCCATCGATTCAGACAATTCAAACGATGAAAGCCAGTCCGAACTTGATGCTGCAGATGAGCATTCCACACCGCTGGCGACTCCTGATGTGGAAGTTGACAAGAAGATCAATCCTCTTTTCTCAGACGAGGCCGACGACGATGATTATAATTTCGTCGAATCCGATGAACCTGAGTCTCGCATTGCGTGGTATTTTGCCGGCTTCTTCATAATCGTCATTGTTACGGGCGTTTTTCTACTCTTTATGTTTTTCTCGGGGGATAAGCCCCGAGTCACAATTATCATCCCTGAATCTGAAAGCTGGAACCAAACGATTAATGGAAAACAAACGCCTGGCGATACACCGATGATGCTACCGGGCATGACCGCTCCTGTGACATTAACGGCTGAAGAGGCACGAGTTACCGAAACTGAGATAGTGATTGGAATTACCATTGGTAACGAGCACCGTGCGTACATCGTGCACGCATTCGCACCGTTAGGACAGAAGGTAATCAATGACTTAATCAATGAAATACCGATCACGGTAACGTATTGTGATATTTATGAGCGTGCTCGAGTCTTTACGTCACCTGAACGAGGCGAGTACCTAACCGTCGGACTTGGTGGGTGGATGAATAAAGAAATGTTTTTCTATTTTGACAATGTCCGCTTTTCTCAGTCCTCACAGAACGCGCCCCTTCCTGATTACCCATATATTGTCACCACTTGGGGAGAATGGCTAGAAGCACATCCTGAATCACGTATTTATCTGGGTGATGGCGTTATTCCTGAAGACAACCTGTCTTTCGATACTGACAAACCTGAAATTACTGCCGATCCATAAACACATCGATCCTCGCGCATTGTTAAATCGTATCGAGGTAATTAAAGAGCGCAAACATGGCCTGCCGTTTCAAATCTGTTGATGCTCAACCTCTGGGTCATCGTCCGCAACGCGGAAAAGCACTGACGCATCCCGCCACACCATTTCTCGTTTTGCTCTTGGTCGCTGTTGCTATATTAGGCTGCGGTCCGGATTCTAATATCACGCCAAAAGAGGGGCGGACTACAGTCAAACAGAATAACAGCAACAAGAACAAACATCGTCCTGCGGAAGCAAAACCGCTTTCATTTTGGGATCACAATCGAACAGTCCCAAAACCAGCATCTACCGAACCACACTTTACCGGCAGCGAAAACTGTCGAGAATGCCATGCTGCTATTTATCAACAATATATGCGACACCCAATGGCGCAATCTATTCGTAAACTCGGAGGCCAAACACCACTAGAACAATACCTACAAAACCCCACTTTTGAATCTGCCGGATATCAATATGAAATCCGCAGCGACGCCGACTCCCCTGAGTCACCTCCATCCGCGGTTGAACATATTGAACGAGTCACATCCTCGAACGGACAAACCGTACTTGAACAATCAATCCCCATGCACTACGTCGTAGGATCTGGGTCACGCGGTAGATCGTTTTTACATCAGGCAGAAGACCGATTATTTCAATCACCGATCACATGGTACGTCGAAAAAGAGTTATGGGATTTGTCGCCAGGTTACGTTCCAGGCAATCACCAACGATTTGAACGAGTCATTCTTGACAAGTGCCTTGCCTGCCACGCTGGTAAAGTCAATCGCGTCGCAAATAAGCACGATCACTTTGACAGTGAAACCCCTTTTCGCGAAATGGGAATAAGCTGCCAACGATGCCACGGTGACGCCCAGCAACACGTAAAAACTCACCGTCAGGGCACCTTTGAAACAGAACACTTTATAGTCAACCCTGCCAAATTGCCGACCGTCGAAAAGGAAAGTATTTGCAATCAATGCCATCTTTCTGGGAAATACAGAGCGCCCCGCTATGGAAAGTCTTTTTTTGATTTTCAGCCGGGAATGAAATTGAGTGACGTCTGGTCCGTGTTTATCGCTAATAGCACAGGGCAAGGCAACAATGCGGCCCCAATATTAAGCCATGTCGAACAAATGCATGCCAGCGTCTGTTATCAAAGCCCCGCAACAAATATGACCTGCACCTCGTGCCATGACCCACACTTCAACCCGACACACGCTGAAAAAATAGAATTTTACCGCAACAAATGTCTGAATTGCCATAGTCCATCCGGTACACAGTGTAGCGAACCCATCGATCCTCGAACGAATTCTTCTGCGAAGAACTCCTGCTTCGCTTGTCACATGCCACGTATCCCCAATAGCGATATTGCCCATTCATCACAATCCGATCACCGAGTACTTCGCAGACCGACCGCCATCGCATTTGATAATTCATCGACCATTGTAAAAAAAGACACCGACGCAACCCCTTGGGTACTCTTCCTCAACACACAAGGACAACTTCCGCAATGGGAAATAGACCGCGCCACAGGCGAAGCATTGTTGATGCAATACGCATCTGTCGGTGAGGATCAATTATTGGAACAGGCCGAAAACGCATTGACCGCAGCAGCTCATCAGGTCAGCAACGACAACCAATTACTAAGAAACCTAGGTCGCGTTTATTACTTACAAAACAAAACGAAGGAAGCAATCTCTGTATTGCAGCGAGCTAACGAGATTGAGGGAAACGATGCCACCACAATAAGTTTGCTCGCCCTATGCTATCCCCGCCAAAAAGACACCACACAAGGAATCGCTCTGTTTTCTGAATGGCATGCCCAATCCTACCAACCATCAATGGAATATGGGCTGTTTGCGGATTTATTCTATCAGGCAGGAAAATACCAAACAGCAATTGATCTGTTGCAAGAGAGCCTCCGCGTAAATCCCACTCTAACGTTACATTACCGTAACCTGCATATTATCCAGTCTCGTATTGGCGCCCCCCTAGAAGGACAGAAAAATCTGCGCCAAGCGATCATTTTGGAACAACTGACACAACCGCACCTGCTCGACAGGCCTATCGCCAATCCTTAATTTGCAACCGTTATCATCTGATTCACAAAACCAACAGTCGTACCTCGCACGCGACTATATGTTTTAATATACTTATGAAACATTACCAACTCCATTGCTACCGTCCGCCTCCAATAATGCTGCACCGTACTTTTTATCTTGCTCTATTGCTTTGCTCGCTGCTCACCATAGCAACACCCCTAGCCCTGCAAGCAACTGACGTACCAATCACGTCCAAGCAAACGCAATTCTTCGAAGAGAACATTCGTCCGATGCTGGTCCTGCATTGCTATGCTTGCCATGGTTCGAAGAAACAAGAAAACGGCTTGCGGGTCGATTCCATCGAAGCACTCCTCATCGGCGGCGACTCAGGACCAGCAATCGCACTCGGTAAACCTGACGAGAGCTTGCTCATCGAGGCGATTGAAAACAACGGGTTAGAAATGCCACCCTCGGCGCCACTGCCCAAACAAATCGTCAACGACATTCGACACTGGATTAGCAATGGTGCTAAATGGCCAACAACTAAGCCTGACCCGTCGCGTGATTTGGCGCTTCGATTTACCGACGAAGACCGCGAATTTTGGTCTTTCCAAGAAATCATTAAGCCTAGAGTTCCCCGCATTCGCGGCAAAAACCGCCATCCCATTGATCGATTTGTCATGGCGACTCTCCGTGATCGCGGATTAACCATGGCCCCGCCCGCACAACCAGACCGATTAATTCGCAGGCTTTACTTGGACCTAACCGGTTTAATCCCGCCGCCAGAAGTTGTCCAAGATTTCAACGCTGATCCTAGTGAGGAGCATTACCAACAAATCGTCGAGCAACTCTTGAACGATGAACAGCATGGAGTTCGCTGGGCCAAGTTCTGGCTTGATTTAGTGCGGTATGCTGATTCCGATGGGTATAGTGCCGATTCCTATCGAGAGGAAGCGTGGCGATACCGTGATTATGTGATCGACTCGTTTAATCAGAATCGACCCTACGACCAATTCATCCGACAACAACTTGCCGGGGATGAGTTAGAACCGAAAAACCAACAAGCTCAAGTTGCTACAGGTTTTTTACGCCATTGGATTTACGAATTCAATCAACGTGATGCAAA
>JABHUV010000327.1 GCA_018658605.1 Planctomycetaceae bacterium
TAGTTCCCGCGAATATGAATCGCCAAATCTTCAACTTTACCTTCGGTGACTCCCATCGCCTTACCCACCATCGGCTGTGCTGTAGCTAACTTGGCTTTAGTTTTAACAATCGCTGCAATCGCTTGTTGCGATTTTTCAGAAACCAATTTATCAATTTCTTTGGGATGGCGAAATGGTCCATCGGCGGCGATCGCTTGAGTTACCACCCACTGCACAGCACCATCATCCCCTATCTTAGCTTTTGTATCGCTAGCAGCGGAAAAAGACCCTGTGGATAATATGGTGACCAACTGTTGTTCAGCAGCGTTTGCTAGCTTCACAAATGCCACTTGCTGTTCGCCGCGATCTCGGAATAACAAACCTGTTAGATGCTCATCACGCTTTGAAACGGCCAATAGTAAAAAATCAACCCATTGCCTCAAGTACTCCGCTTGCAGACCTTGCGCTACCGCTACATCTTCGATTTCTGCCAAACTTTTTCGGTCGCCATCAATGTGGTGCGTAACGTTGTCTGGTGTTGGAATAAGTGCCATTTTATCGAAATGAGGTGTCGTTCCTAGGCGTTGCCATCGGAGCGTATGTTTCCCCACGGCGAATTTAAACACACCACCGACGAACCATTTCACGTCCGACGATTGAAAACTCCCCGTTATCGCATTTGCCGCGTCTGCATCAACCAAGTGCCCGTCGACAAACAACTTGCCTCCTCTTGATTCCGCTTGCGTATACAGCCATTCCAAGCGGTAATTTCCAGCAGCAATTATCTCAAAATCGTACTCTGCATAATTCAAAAAAGTCGTTGTACCGGATGTGTTTTGGACAATGGGTGGAATCTTACCAATGCTCCCTCGAGCATATTCTTCGGCTTCTTGAAGTAGTAAACCATCCACCTCTGTCACAGGCGTATCCGCTAAAACCGCCGTGAGGTCTTGCAAACTTGATGTCGGAATCGCTTTAACAAGCAAAATTTTATCCACATGCGGTACTGGTCCTCCTTCCCGTGCTAACCTGATGACATTTTCACCCGCCTGTAGTGCAAAAATTCCCTCTACAAACCAGGTTTGAGAATCTGCGAACCATGTACCGGTTGTGTGGGCAGCGACATCTGAATCAACGACCGTTCCATTGATCGATAATACCATTGGCCGCGAATCCACCGCGGCATACCGTAGTTCCAATTGATAATCTCCGGCGGCCTCGATATCAATGTCATATTCTGCATATCCTTGATGCAGTAAAACCCCAATATCTTTTCCATAGTTTGTTGTTTCCGCTTCCAGTGTGCCTCGTTGAAACTTCTCCGCCTCCCATACAAGGCTGTTTTCTACGGCAATCCCGTCTCGAATAAAGTTCCCAATCACATTGTGTCCATCCGCAAGCGGCTTGCTAGTGACACTAATAAATTTGGACGCCGAGATTAAATACTTGGACAACAAACGCTGCTGGGATTCTCGTAGCATTTGCCTAGCCTCTTTTTGAATCGCCGCTAATTCTTCATCCAGCTGCTTAACAGCGGAGTTGTGCTTTTCCAGAGCGACTTTCGTTTCTGGAGTATCAAGCGGATATTCGTGCCACTTGGCGACAACGTTGAAATTCTCCATGGTCTTCGTGGACTTAAAGATACTTGCCAAGGCATAATAATCTTTGCTCGGGATAGGGTCAAATTTATGATCATGGCAGCGAGCACAACCCATCGTTAACCCCATGAATGCGCGACTCATCGTATCGAGCTGCTCATCAATTATGTCCATTTCCATTTTCTGACCATCATCACAGGCAAGCATTTTGGGACCAATCGACAGAAATCCAGTAGCGGTCAAGCGATCGAGCCGAGCTTGGGATGATGCATCCTGTTGAGGATCCAGTAAGTCGCCGGCGAGTTGCTGTTGAAGAAAATCAGCAAACGACAAATCTTGATTCCATGCTCGTACCACATAATCACGATATCGAAAGGCATTTACATACGCCAGATTCTCGTCTAACCCATTTGAATCGGCATAGCGAGCGACATCGAGCCACTTGCGACCCCAGCGTTCGCCGTAGCGAGGCGAAGCCAGTAATCGTTCCACTAAATTTTCGTAGGCCAATGGCGAGGTGTCCGCTAGAAACGCATTAATTTCCACTACAGTGGGAGGCAGACCTGTTAAATCAAACGTGACGCGACGAATCAATGTCCGCCGATCTGCAGCACGCGCTGGTGTTAACTCCGACTTCTCCAGCTCGCTGAGAATAAACGTATCAATCGCATTGCTAACCCACGCTTGATGTTTCACGCTAGGCAAGGCTGGACGTTGCGGAGTTTGAAATGCCCAAAATTTCCGCGATTGTTCAAAATCAATAACTCGAGGCGCCGTTTCGTTACTCGCAACTGCTGGACGCGGATCTGGAACTCCCATGTCAATCCACTTCTTGAAATCTGCAACGGCCTCCTTAGGCAATTTAGATTCAGGTGGCATCTGATAGAAATCGTCTGAATATTCGATGGCTGCCATCAGCCAACTCTCAGCCGGTTTAAAGGGCACAATCGCGGCACCCGAGTCACCACCTTTAAGCAGAGCTGCGCGGGATTCAACGGACAAACCACCCTCGTATTCATCAGCATTGCTAGAGTGGCACTCGTAACAATGCTGAATCAAAATCGGACGGATCTTCGATTCAAAAAATTTCAAACCCGCTGCATCAAATTCCGGTTCCTCTTGGCTATACCCATTTGCACCAAATAGCAAATAGACCAGCGAAACGACAAAAAAGAGCCAAGGGCGCATAGAAGGGAATCTTAAATCGGTGGGAAAGTTAACATCTATATTTTACCTGAAAATGTCTCGGGAGGGGTAGGTCGCATACATACGAAGCCCTATCCGTTTATGACTACCACTCAAGACATCATCCAAGTCCTTCGTCAATTCCCAATGCGTTTAGATACTTCATCAACATCAGGGAAGTCACTCGGTATTTTTTGAGTCACTTTGCCACTGGCA
>JABHUV010000371.1 GCA_018658605.1 Planctomycetaceae bacterium
AGGGCGGCATTCGCGTTCCCCTAATGATTCGCTGGCCCAACGTCATAAGCCCTGGCCAACTGAATGATACGCCCGTAATCAGCATGGATTTTTTCCCAACCATACTGGACGCGTGTCATTTAGAAGCCGAGCCTCTTTGTGACGGAGTTTCATTGACGCCATTGTTTTACGGCAAGCGAATTTCAAGATCCAACATTTTCTTTCACTTCCCGAACTATGCATGGCACCGTAGTAATTCGCTTGCCGGTGCCGTGCGCAGCGGAGACTACAAATTAGTACGTCACTATATTACCGGTGGGTTGGAACTTTACAATGTTACTAAGGACCTAAGTGAAACTAATAATTTGGCAGCAGCACGCCCCAAACTAGCTGAACGCCTTAATAAAGACCTCTCCAAATGGTTGCAGCAAACCGAAGCGGCGATGCCGCGTAAATTACCTCCCGAGTAATACATGAACACCACACTGACCGTTGGAAATTGTGACTTTCAATTCGAAGCCAACTCTAAATGGGCTCGACGCCCCAACGGAGTGAACTGGCAAGATGTCGTCGCCGTTCATTTCACCACAAAAAATGACGTCTACGTATTCAACCGTGGCGACCGCGAGATGATTTATTTTGATTCTCACGGCAATTGCCTTGGGGACTGGGGGGAGACAGATTTTGCCCGTCCCCATGGACTGACAATTTCTTCAACTAATGAAATTTTCTGCACCGACGACTTCGCACACACTGTGACCAAATATGATTTGCATGGTAATACGTTACTCGCCTTAGGAACCCGAGGATTCAAATCTGACACCGGGGCAACAGACGTCGACTATAGAAACATCAAGTACTCCGCTGGGCCATTTAACTACCCAACCAATCTGGCGATAGCTGCTGACGACAGCTTTTACGTTTCCGACGGATACGGAAATGCACGCATTCACCATTTCAGCTCTCATGGTGAACATATTCGTAGTTGGGGAGACCCCGGTAAGAGGCCTTCTCAATTTGCAGTACCTCATGATCTACGCATTCACGAAAACGGCGACATTTGGGTTGCCGATCGAGAAAATGATCGAATTCAGATCTTCAGCGGCGAAGGACAATTCATTCGGTTGTTAGACGGATTTGCGAGACCCGCTTCGCTGGATTTTGGACCCGATGGAGAAATCTACGTCTTCGAACTCGGCTACCGGGCGGGTATGTTTCCTGGCAACAAGCCTCCCGATGGGCGCGAGACGGGAGGACGCTTGACCGTGATTAACGATCTGGGCGATGTCTTATGCCAAATTGGCGGTAATGAGGCCACCGCCGCAGCTGGTGATTTTTATGCACCTCACAATGTTCGTATCGATGCCCATGGTGACCTTTACCTAACGGAAGTTGTCTGGGCTGCTGGAGGTGTTCGAGGGTTAGCTCCTGAAGGTTGCCCCGCGCTCCAAAAACTCATCCGACTCTAAATCAATCCAAGCTGTTATTTGTAAAGCGTTTCAACATGATCTTTCCGGCAGATTTTCTTATAGACCTTACTCGACGTATTTTTCTAGCGGTTGGCTCGAACCAAGCTGAGGCAGACGTGGTTGCCCAACGTCTGGTCAACGCGAATCTTTCAGGTCATGACTCACACGGTGTCATTCGCATTCCCACCTACATTAAGTGGATCGAAGAAGATAAAACACTTCTCAATCAAACTATTGGTATTGAAACTGACAACGGATCAATAGTTGTTGTTGACGGAAAATTTGGATTAGGCCAATCTATTGGACAACAGGCGATGCTACTTGGAATCGAGCGAGCGCGTGAACATGGAGTCGCGGTTATTGCTCTAAAAGACAGCGCGCATTTGGGGCGAATTGGCGATTGGGCTGAAATGTGCACCGCGGCGGCAATGGTTTCTGTGCATTTTGTAAATACCAGCGGCATGGGAAATCTCGTGACTCCATATGGTGCCATTGAACGACGACTTTCGGCCAATCCATTTGCCGTTGGAGTACCGACCCACGGCGATTTTCCACTAATCCTCGACATGTCCGCTTGCACCATCGCGGAAGGAAAGATTCGAGTTGCTTTGCATGCTGGGAAACAAGTCCCCGAGGGATGTATTATCGACAGTGAGGGAAATCCCACGACGGATCCGAAAACCTTCTATGGTCCTCCCGCAGGATCGATCTTGCCAATTGCGGGACACAAGGGATACGCGCTTAGTCTAATTATTGAAATGCTCGCCGGCGCACTTACTGGCGGTTCTTGTACTAACCCAGAAAGGGCGAACCGCCTCAGCAATGGGATGTTGTCGATCATTATGGATCGCAGTAAATTACAAACCGAGGACAATTTTTTCAATGAAGTTCAACGCTATTGCGACTACGTACGCAGCGCCAAGCTAATCGACGAAAATAACCAAATCCTGATGCCAGGTGAGATCGAACATAACACCCGCGTCAAACGCCGAGAGGAAGGTATCGAATTATCTCAAACGACGATCGATATGATTCAAGAAACTTGTGATGCTCTGCATCTAGCTTCAGGAATACCACGCGATTAAACAAACATGGTATACCGATGACAAAGGTTGCGTGCTCAGTTTCTCCAGACATACCCGACCGCGGGCTGCAATTTTTGATAACCCGCGGGTGCGTTTGATCCCTGTGGCAACTGGAGGGGAATGTGCCCTGCCTGAATCCATTTCCACAACGGTAGAAGATGGGGACCGGCGGTCTTGGAGATCCAACAATGATTCCCACTAAGTTCAATTTTTTGGGTTTCGCTCCTGCTTGTGACAGAACGTAGAATATAGGTTTTTGGGATTTGTCCGCGGTAGAAAACTGAAAGGATTGACTTGCTTTCGGACCGGATCGGGATGGATTTAAATAGATCGGCACAGGTAAATTGAGCCTTTCATCGGTTAAATCAAGTTTGTACATAATCTGGTTGTAATCATAGCCTGGGGTTGGGTGGGGGTTCCCAGAAAATGTCGTCGTGTAAGTACCTTCCAAGAAGATGCTGCGACCACCCTCGACATCAAACATTGGGTGTTGCTTGGGATTATAAAAACTGTAGCTATCGTGCGTAATGATTCGCCGCGCGTATTTCCAAGGCCCAGAAGGCGTTGGGGATTCCGCGAACCAAACCTCACCGAGCATGCTGCGTCCCATAGACTGACTGATGACCATCACATATTTGCAGAGGTAGGCGTTGTAATATACGCTCCCATGATGAGCGTATATGCGTTTTCCCGTTTCAATGTCGATTAATCCAGGCATCTCCTCAGGGGCGAGTTTACCCGCCTGAATAAGTTTTTGAGCGAGACCGTCGCTCAATACGGGACCGTTCGTTGTCCAACTAAACGAGAGTTCGTTCTTGTTGTCCCGCCGGACAACTGGGAGGACTTTGTTGGATTGAGTCAAGCAAGTATAAGCTTCGTAACGGGTGGGGTCCAAAATGTCTTTGACCGTAGCGGGAACTCGTGTGTTGGGCATACCTCCCGCAAAATAGAAATACTCTCCATCTGCATCGTGATGCTTGAACGGATGGCCGTGCGGAAACACGATTTGAGAATCCGGGAATGTCATGCGATGTTCCCAAATTGCGTTGGTTAAATTGAATTCCACAATACCACGTTCATAGACATGCAAAGGTGCTTCGACTTTCATATACATCCCAAAAAGACGGGACGATTTGTCTTCCCTATCAATTTTCATAAGGCAGTCCAACCAAGTTGGTCCCTTGCCAGGCATTTTACAGGTCTCTTTCGCAAACCCCTTTTCATTTAGATAATATTCCAGATTAATGCCAAGGTGCGGATCTAAGCCCCCCTTCGCGGGGAGTTGAGAGCGCGCACCGGGAACATGGAAGTTACCCAATGGGTATTCGGTTCTATTGGTATCCCCCCAAAACCAGTAGACCGTGTCGCCAATCGTTTCCGTGAGAACACTGTCGCTGCCAAGAACACCACCGGGTAAATCCTTCCGCACCGGAATCTTAAGGCCTAATAATCGACTGTCGCGGTAGATCCCTTGGCCCGTGACTCGATACAAACGTTCAGCGATGTTGTTACGTTGAAGCGTGATGGTGATCGAACCACCAGGTTTGATGTCGATCGCCCTACCGCGATAACCAAAGGCATCCTGAGGATATTCATAGCCGTGACTGGAGACGTGGAAAAACACCCGTCGATTCATCAGTCCCTCTTCAGCGAAGGCAATCACACCGTGACTGTCTGTTATGAAACTTCGATGATTAACTGTCGTCAGTTGGACTAATGGAACACCTCGCTCGGTTTGCGCGTCAACGACGCGAATCGTCATATATTTTTCAGCAGCGTTAATGCAAGCTAAGTTGCATGTAAACAGAATGCTCGCCGCAATAATATAAAACCGAACCATCAGACCTTCCTTGATGTAAATATGCGAATATTTGTTATTGATTGTAACCTACTATGTCATTTCGTTTGCAACGGGAGGTGTTTTTGCTAGGGGAAGTGAAATGCCCCAGCTGTCGGGACAACAAATCATGTCGCGCACGAACCTTTTAGTCAAAGTTTACAAATCGAAACCCGCGAGGTATTATAAAGACAACGGGTACTAGTCGTCGGCACGTGAACGCTTGAATCACGATTTCGTTCTAATCCAGTTGATAGGACTCACAAATGTTGCACCCTCGCGAAACAAAGGGCGAATTCCGTTACGTTCAGAGATCCCTTTTTCTGAAACTTCTTCTATGCGTGCTCGCTGCTCTCCTCGTTGTAAAAACCGCTATAGACCTATCGAGCTCCGATGACAACACTGCAGACTTTCGGCAGATCGACGCATTATCCGCCGAGGTATACCAACAACTCCTGAAGGCATCTAATTTGGAGCTCGTAGAAGGGCCGCTGCATGAGCCGAGCGACCCAGACCGCGTCTGCCAGACCACGTCCTTGAACCCTATCGGTTTTTCCGGCAGTACAACACTTGTGTTGCCTAAGGACACAAAAGTTAAACTGACCATTTCCGACTGTCATCCCTGCGCCTGGCCCGTCAATCCCGACCAAGACATTTCCGCCTACGCATCGTTCGGCGTCGAGATAAACGATGAATCTTCCTTTACGATTGAATCCTATGTCGGTGGATTTGGTAAAAACACTTCCGGAACTTTTCGCATGTTGTTGCCTAGACACGAAGGCCAGCGCCGACAGATCCTACACATTATTAAACAGATCGCCGAAAACGCCGGCCCTCCCAGTCGCGCCGAATTCAATGTTGTGTTGCAGCACCTTCTGTCCTCTACTCATGCCTCGATCTCCGAATCGGACGTACTACGTTTTGGCACACTTTTATGTAAATGCATCGACATATCACTTAGCAACGATTAATCACTGGGGGGGGAACAACGCTTGCCGCAAACCGACGGCGGTGGCAGGCATGGTTTCAAGTTTCTGTTGCGAACGATAGGCTACTAACGCAGCTTTTGTACTGGCTGTATGGTAGCATCCTCTTGGATCGAATTCATTAGTGCTTTGAGCATTTCCACCTTCTCTGGGTGTCTGGCCGCTAGATTATTCGTCTCTCCAATATCCCGATCAAGGTTATACAATTCTTCAACGATGGGTCGGTTTAAGTCTCGGGCATAACCATAAACGTTTTGTTTTGCCACCAGATACTTCCATTTACCCAGTCGAACGCCATTGCCTTGATAGTAGTAATTATCCCTATTCCCTTGTTTATCTTCACCAAGCAGTAAACGGGTCTGATCAACCCCATCGATCTTGCGGTCGTTGGGTACTTGGAAACCTGCAAGGTTCGCAAATGTCGGCATAAAATCTACCGTAGCAAAGAGTGCATCAGACGTTTTCCCCGCCGCCACTCGCCCCGGCCACCGCACAATACAGGGAGCACGGGACCCGCCCTCGTAGCAGGATCCTTTTCCGTTACGTAAAGGCCCCGCCTCGCCCCAGAAGATCGCTCCCTCCGGATGGCCTTTCTTTTTGTTAGTGTAAGCGGGTTGGTTCCAGGGACCATTATCCGATGTGTAGATTACGATGGTGTTATCCCGCAGTTTAAGCTGGTCGATCGTGTCGAGTAGACGTCC
>JABHUV010000179.1 GCA_018658605.1 Planctomycetaceae bacterium
ATCTCAAAACATGCTTTATGCAGCACAACTCAATTCAAAAGCGCTGCAAAGGGTGACTCCTTTTGTGCCGAAGTCATCACCCAAGGAAAGACTGTCACGCCAAGCCGATATTGCACTTGCTTCGTTTAAAGCTGGTGTCTGTGTCTCCGCAAATCTCTCGATCGGTCAATTTGATAGCCACTCCAACAACGATCGTGATCAAATGAAGTTAATCCCAGAACTGCTCGCTGGCGTGGACTATCTTTTGAAGAAATCTGAAGAACTACAAATTCGAGACAAATTGGTTGTCATCATTCAAAGTGAAATGGGGCGTACGCCAACCTACAATGATAACCAAGGTAAAGATCATTGGTCGATTGGTTCTGCTATGTTCATGGGTGCGGGCATTCAAGGCAACCGTGTTGTGGGAGCTACTGACGAGAAACAGTTTCTCCTTACGGTTGATCCACAATCACTAACAATTGACGAACACAACGGCACGCGAATACGGCCCGAACATGTCCACGCGTCCTTGCGGGAATTTGCCGGGGTTAGTCAACACGCCTTTTCTATGCGTTTCCCTTTGAAGGTGCCGACCGAGCAGAAACTCGTGGGGTTGTTCGGTAACGAGCGTTAAAGATTAATCGCTGCTTCGCTTCTTTTTATAATATCGGCCGCTGAATATCTATCGGCTAATTTTGCCGGCGCGCGAAACTGTCATGCATGCCCCTCTTAATTGGTGCTGCATTCTCGCCACAAGTAAGGTAATATTAAACTGCAACGTGTTTACACTAGGACAATAGAGGTATAGACAATGCAACGTCGTGATCTAATAAAAGCAGGCCTGTACGGTTTTGGGGGCTTGAGCTTCTCAGGTTTGCTGCGGGCGCGTGCTCAGGCCAAAGATATCGCATCCACTGCGGGTTCCGCTTTCGATAAATCGCTTAACTCTGCCGGCGAACCAACGGCTATTATCTTGGTTTGGTTACGTGGTGGTTGCAGCCATTTGGATACATGGGATCCCAAGCCCGATGCACCGAGTGAATTCCGCAGTCCATTCAATCCGATCAATACTAATGTGCCAGGGATAGTTTTGACGGAATTGCTACCGACGCTGTCTAAGTGTGCCGACAAATATTCGTTGTTACGATCAGTAGCCCACACCGGCGGTGGGCATCCCGCCGGATCGCTGCAGATATTGGCGGGTGATCCCGCTGCGGCGGACAAAACTTTACCGGTGCTGCCGGACTGGATGTCGATCGCGAACTATCTGCGGTATAACCCAAAACGAGCAATCCCAAACTATATCACCGTCAATCCTGTAGATCGGTACGACAGTTTTACGATTGCTGGCTCCACTTACCTAGGGCCTTCTTATGAACCGTTTAAAGTCACTGGCGACCCGAGCCGACCAGACTTCAGTGTTCCTAATATTGGGTTACCTGACCCCTCGCTGGCGGCTCGCTTTAAGAGTCGCATCAACTTAAAGAGAGGTTTGGATCGTTTGCTCACTGAGATTGATCAGACCGGTGCGATGGAGGCATTTGACGATTTTGACCGACAGGCACTATCGTTGTTGACTAGTAAAGATGCGGCACACGCGTTTGATTTGAGTCAGGAAAAACAACTTACTCGTGAACGATATGGGATGAATCAATGGGGTCAGCAGTGTTTGATGGCGCGTAGGCTTGTCGAGGCTGGGGTTGAAATTGTCACCACCGAATTTGATGGGCCTTTGTGCGGTCGGGTGGCGAATTGGGACGACCATGCCGTGAATCATCATGTGTTTGATGCTATTAAATTTCGCGCACCGGTGTTTGATCAAGCGATTTCCGCACTGATCGAAGACGTTTACGCGCGAGGTTTGGACAAGCGGGTATTGGTCGTTGTTACGGGCGAGTTCGGTCGGACGCCACGAATTTCTCACGTCGCAAGCAGTGGCGGTGGCGTCGCCAGTGGGAGTAAAGGAACGGTGCAGCCGGGACGAGACCATTGGCCTCGAGCTAATACGATGCTGTTTTCCGGTGGAGGGATTCAGACGGGACAAATCATTGGCAAGACAGATTCACGTGGCGAGGATCCGGTTGAACGCCGAGTAAGTCCGAGTGATTTTCTGGCGACACTGTATCGTCATCTCGGTATCGATGCCCATAAGGTTGCGCTGCCTGACTTTGCTGGCCGCCCCGTTCCGATCCTAACGTCAGGCAAGGCGATCACGGAGCTGTCCCCTAAAGTGTGATGCGAAAGTTAGCACAGCAAGCTAACGAGTACACCACCCAAGCTCGCTCCCATCAGAGTGAAAATCACGCCAGACTATAACAGTTCCCGCACCGGTTTCCCAGATCCCACAATAGACTGAGGACGGCCTGTCTTGTCCTCAAAGTGAGTGCCCAATGGGATACCTAATTGGTGGTAAATAGTCGCTAAGATATCCAGCGGGGTCGTCGACCGCTCTTTGACGCCTCCACCCCATTTTTCACTTGCGCCGACCACGCGCCCACCTTGAATACCACCGCCAGCTAACATCACAGTGAAACACTTGCTCCAGTGATCCCGTCCCGCGTGTCCATTCATCAACGGTGTTCTACCAAATTCGCCAGCACAATAAATCACGACATCGTCGAGCATCCCTTGATCATTGAGATCTTCGACCAACGCAGCTATTGCTTTATCCAGAGGCGGAAGATGCTCTTCCAATCCAGGTTCTATATCGTTGTGATGATCCCAATATCCTGTATTAATGGTGACGATTCGAGTCCCAGCTTGGATCAAACGTCGCGCGAGTAAAGCGCTCTGACCGTATTGATGCCGACCATAACGATCGCGCAACTTATCGTCTTCACCAGTAAGATCAAATGCCCGTCGCACGTGATCGCCCGTTACCATCTCCAATGCCTGACTTTTGAAAGTATCAAGGCCCTGCATCACATCGTTTTGATCAACATCTTTGCGTAGTCGATCAAATGACTTTAACAGTTGTTTACGTGAATCCACGTTCTCGAGCGTCAATCCATCCGGTAAGGCAAGGTTAGGAACTTTAAATGCTTCCGTATTCGGATCCCCACCAACCTCAAAGGGGTTAAATCGTTTACCTAAATAAACTGAACCTTGATAGCCAAAGGCCTCAGATTTTGGAACCGTTACATACGCCGGCATTAAAGGTACACGCGGACCGAGTGCTCGAGAAACGACGCTCCCAAACGAAGGCATTTGTGCAGCGTTTCGCGCTAAGGTAGGCCCAAAATACCCCGTCTGCATCCAATGCGCCGAGGGAGCATGAATACCATTTCTATGCCAAACGCTACGGATCTGACTCAAATGATGCATGATACGGGCTTGTTCCGGAAATCGCTCTGAAACGGTAATACCGGGAACGGACGTCCCAATGGGCAAATACATTCCACGATACTCACTGGGTGCGTCCGGTTTCATATCGTAGGTATCTTGTTGGCTCATGCCGCCATGAGTCCAAAAAACAATAAGTGATTTACCTGAAGCTCCGTTTCCATTTGCCTCATCCGCTTGGAGCATCGACGGCAAACAGAGACCAAGCGCACCGCCTCCCACTTCCACACCGGTCGCCATGAAATCGCGACGCGATAAACGACGACTCTTACCAGACAAGCTTTTTGTAATTTTTAGCATCGTCCCAACACCCCTAAGCCATGACTATCCATTATTGCACGAACATAAATTCATTACTCGCCAACAATGCCCAAATTAAGTTGCGGTATCTTTCGATTTTCTCTGCACCATCAGCAGTCGCAGATCCAGAAACATGCGCTACTGCTACCGCTAATTCCGCTGCGACCGGAGGCCGACCATAAAGAGTCCAAAATATCAATTCGCAATTCTCATGGGGTGAACGACCGTTTTGGGAAAGTCGATGTACCAACCCCATGTCAGAGGTCAATTTCGCTTGGATCTGTTTCGAGTTAACCAACTCTAAGCCTTGCGCAAGCGTCGGGCTATCAATTCGTTCACATTCACAGGCTTTGAATCGAGCCGGGCGGCCAAACACGTCCAGAAAAGGGATAGCAACATTCTCGTCCGGAAGTTCAATCGCGCGCGTGCCTAGTGGAAATTCTCCAGGTCCTCCGGGAAAAGCCGTCGGCACTTCCAGTGTCTGCGACACCGCGTCCAACAGCACTTCGGCTGACATCCGCCGCGGGTAGAAACGTGAAAATGTCTGTTGGTCTTTCTGGTTACTCAGGTTGATTTGTGTACCGAGGTTATAAGCATAAGAACCGCAAACTAATCGTATCAATTGTTTAAGGTCATATCTATTTTTGACAAACGAGTCCGACAAAGCCTGCAACAACTCGGGATTACTAGGGGGATTCGTATCGCGTCGGTCATCCACCGGGTGTATAATCCCGCGACCTAAGAAATGAGCCCACAAGCGGTTTACTAGAGTGTCCGCAAAATACTCGTTATCCGCCTCCGTCATCCAGGCGGCGAGTGCGACTCGTGGGTCGTCAAACACATTCAATGAAAAAGCGGGGGCACCTAGTGGCTTGGGGTGCAGCACTTTTTGTGTTTTCGGATGTCGCATCTCTCCGTGATCCAATACATAAATCGTTTCGCCAGTGGGTACTTCGGCGTCTGCAAAACCACCCTTACGTCCCACTCGGGCAAAGTTCGCCGCCAGTCCAAAATAATCCGCTTGGCTCCATTTTGCGGTGGGATGGTGGTGGCACTGAGCGCATTGAATCCGAACACCTAAGAACGCTTGCGCGACCGACTCTACGTAGTTAGGTGTCGTCCGCACGCTGCGGTACCAAACCGTCGGTGGGTTGATCTCTTGGGAACCGGTAGCCGTTAATATCTCCGAGACAAACTCATCGTAGGGTTTATTCTCTAACAGCGAGTCTCGGATCCAATTGTAGAAAAGAGTGGTACCAGTTCGCTGTTTTGAGGTCGAATAACCGCGGCCTCGGTTTTGGAGAATGTCGGCCCATTTTAGTGCGAAATGACTAGCATATTCAGGTTTCTCTAACAGTTTATCGACCAGTCGTTTACGCTTGTTTTTGTCAGAATCACCGACAAACGCTAAGACCTCGCTTGCCGTAGGTAACGTTCCACATATATCAATGCTAGCACGCCGAATAAAAGTCGAATCATCGCACACTTTTGCAGGTTCGATCTGCAATCGCTGCCATTGATTCACTAAAGCTTCGTTGACACCGTTGTTTGAATTATCAGTTTTCAGTGTACTCAACGTCCCTTGTAACTCACGCAGTTGTTCTGCAGTCTGTTTGTAAGGCACGAGTAATTGCAGACTTCCCGCCTGGTCACCATATTTGATAGTCACGGAACCGAGCCCACCTTCACTTACCACCTGCAATAATCCGTCCGTTGACACCTGAGCAAATCCGTCAGCACTCATCGAAAAAAGTGCCATCGAGGTTACATCACGCGAACTGCCATCAGAATAGTGTGCAGTTACGGATATTTGTTGCTCAGCTTGAGGTGCTAACACAACTTGCCGTGGTGACCACTGAATCCGTTCGAGGACGACGTCTTGGTCACTCGGTTTGACCAAACCCTGTGAAATCCACTGCTTAAGCGTTTGATAAGCCAATGACGTCTCATCCATACGCCGACCGCCTCCATGCGCCGTAACACCGGTTGCCTTTCTCAACAATAGACTTCTTTCCGCCGCCGCTGGGAACACGCGTCGCCCTTTTGCTTGCAGCACAATAGAACGATAACTGTCCATGGGATTACCACCAAACAGCGATAAACGAAATCCGTTCTGGCCGGTCGCCTTACCATGGCAACCCCCAGAGTCACAAGAAAACTTGCTAAGAATGGGCATCACATCATTCGTAAAACTAACACGCGACTCTGCGTCCAAAGACGTGTTTAAGCAAACGCACAGGATCAACGACATTAATGTCGTCGCTGGCAAGAATGACATTCTGACATTCAGCAGAAGATTATACATGGCATACTTACTCCACAATCTCTAACGCGAGAAAAACACTGCTGCGATGAACCTCAATATCCTCTACCGTACCGATGCCCTCCAAGCGTAACCCAAATTGTTGCCCGAGCGACGCATCCTCGTTTGCGATAATTTGAATTACGCCAGTATCGGTTTGACCGACGAAGGTAACGCCCCGCCCACGAATTCCAAGGACTCCGCCTGGGGCAACCAATTCTGTGTGTATCTTACCAATAAAACCATCTCGTCTGCGAGCGGAGTATTTCAGTTGAACCACCTCTCCCCGTGCAATAGTAACCGGGGCTTCTAGATCAACGGCGACGACATAGGGTGGTGCATAGACCTCAAAAGACACAGCATTCGTAACAAGTTCTACATCAACTCCTTTTTGGGTTCCGTTCTTCGCATTCTCTACGGGGTTTATTTTCGTGCGCACCTGAGCTGCAATCGAATATTTTCCCGCCGGAAGATTTGGCGGTATATAAAAACTAATTGTCCCACGTGTGTTACCTGCTGGTATACGCCGTAAACGATTTTGGACCTCAAGTGGAAGCCCCAATCCACTTAACAGCATTTCTTCCGCTACCTGCCCAGCCTGACGATCCACGGTCACGTCGACGTCAATAATACTGCCGCCTTGATACCGCTGGCGGTCAATTGTGGCAACGGCAACCACGGGACTTGTGTCGGTAACAGCAAACGTCAATTGAGAATCAAATCGTCCAATACCTACAGGAGTATCGTTACGCGACATCGTGCCGGCTAGTACCGATTGTGTCACCGCTTGGTTTCCCATTTGATAACTCGCGATCAATTCAAGCTTTCCAAGGTAAGGCTCCGCATTTTGGTTGGCATTTAATACCAAAACGGCTTGTCGCACCGTAGGTCCGATCCACACAGGGTCACAGTGCACACCCGGTGGCAACCCAACTGCCGATACTTGCACCGATGTGTTCAACCCATTTGCGGGAAACGCCAATAGATCTAGTCGCGCATTACCTCCACGACGGACAGTTAACGCCGCTGGCTTATCGGCATTCGCATGAATCGCCACCACCTTTAGTGCTGGCGATTCCCGCTTAACAACCAAGCGGTAAACCCGCTGTGCCGCCACCACCGAACCACTCGCACTATCGCGAACAACGACATGAAACACGCCATCCCGCGGTGCAACAAATCGGCCTGAGGGATCAAGATGTGCAGTGGGAAAACGGTTACGTCCAATATTTTGCGTAACATCTTCATAGGTGGCCAAACAAGTTTTCCCAACTTCGTCATAAACATAAACCGTCAAATCGATAGGACTGCCAATCCTTTGCCCAAACGATTCGATATACACCACTTCGCCCTGCCGGAGTGACAGAGCATACCAATCGAGGTCCGACGCAGTGGGCAACTGGCCCGTAATATCGATCGGGACTTGAATTGTTACTGCTCCGCTAACACTGTTGTTACGTCGTTCTGTTTCTCGATCTTGTGGTTCAATTGCCACGGGAATTTCGGTAATCGCAACTTCAACTGGCACAAGAGAATCCGGAAACAATAGCTGCCCCATTGAAACACCCACAGTTTTTGAATCGCTAACACTGGACATATCATGCTGATTAGCAGGCATTTGCAAGTCTAACTTTTCCAGCGAACGTGACTGCAACGACACCCCCAGTGCTTTATCACCTAGGTTATATCCGTAGGCGACTAAAGGCTTGGGCTGTGTGATGTTAACGGCTGCCGGTAAAGTGTAAATAACTCTCGGGCGATCATGAATTTCCAAACGATAAAACGACTGCACACCGCCTCGAAAAATAAGATCTGTTACGCGCACAACGTATTTTCCTGTGTGAGGTAATGCCACCACGATAAATGCATCAGTGCCGAAATAGCCTCTATTCACAGCAAGTCGCTTGCCAGATTCGTCAAACAATTCCAACACGCATCGCAAGTTCGAATCGAGACGACTGGCCCAACATTCCAGCACCAACACTCGGCCGGCCTGTGCTTCAAATTGGTAAAAATCAACGTCACCCTTGGCACCAATCGCGGCTTGTAACGCCACCGGGACCTTTACATCAATAACTTCCGTTTTCACTTCAAGTCGGTCAATCTCATTTACAACGGGAAGATCATTGATTATCAAAAGGCGTGAGGAACTCAAGCCAGCAGCTCCTAACGCGTGAACCGAATACCTACCCGCTGGTACATCCGCCGCAATATTAACCTCGAATTTACCTTCCACATTAGTGCCAAAGGTAATCCCCGGATGTGGTGAATACAGCGTCGAAACATCGTTTAGGCCAACACCTCCGATTTCCATCTCGAAAGTAGTGCCTGGAGCTGCCCCAAGTGGGAATATCCATTGCAGTTGAGAAGTTGGGAATTCTGCTGCTAGGTTGCGACCAACTAAGCACAACAACAACAGAATTACATATTGGGCCCTTTTAATAACCATTCGTATATTATAATAAAAGGTTACTAGAGATGTTTGTCTGAATCCGCTAAAACAACACTGAGGGGACCTCAATGACTAACATATTCAGACAACTAGCCTGCTTTGGCGAAGAAGACTTCTTTACAGCCTCACTCGCTTTGTTTATTGAACGTAACGAATCGTTCCGCAACGCCTTCTTGAATTGGATTGAACCACACGTCGGTGAAACACTCACCAGTAAATCTTGGACTATCGAACTTCAGAAGATGCACCACAGCGCTTACGGGGATGCGTATCTCGATATGGTCTTGATGAACGCAGAGTTAGAATTATGGTTCGAACATAAAGTAGGCGCTGCTCTTGGCAAATACAAAGACTCCGACGGCAATCACGTCGATCAGATTGAAAAATACCTCGACACCGCAGCACGAGTAATGACTGGGATCGACAATGGAAAGGACAATGTTCCATGGCCAACAGCGGGACCGACCGTTGAAGGGCAGGGCAGAGTACTTCTTTTCTATATTTCTCGTTCCGGCAAACAGCTCGATGCCAACAGATACTCGGGACGCATCCACTGCACCGGCAACTCGGGGGTCGTTATTCCAGAGGATAATGCCTCACTACGATGGAAGGATTTCTACCCCCTCGGCAAAGCAGCACTGGAAGATAGCTTACACGGAAACCATGGCGTATTCGAGGCCACGCTGACTCAGCAGTTTCTTGACTATTGGACTGGGATTAAGGGAATGTGGCGCCAACTTGAATTCAGCGATGAATGGCTTGAACTACTCCCCAATTCAGATGATCTCTCTGTCGCTAACCCCGCGCCGTTCATCAATTATCTCGATGAAATTGAAGAAGAATTTGCCTCTCGACTGGATTGGGAAATAACGGAACACTGGGAAGGGACTACCGTTGTTTTTAGAACGCCTATTAGTTCCGCGCCAAAGGTCGAATTCCGTGGAATAAGTACCATTGAAGAAATCCCAGATTATCACCCATCGCTCGGTAACGAAACAGTACAAATTATAATTCGGTTAGACTCCGACACTGCCATTCCGCCTCGACCGCCAAACACTTCGCAATTCGAAAACTTCAAGGGCCTTGTTGCACATAAACGTTCCGGCAACAAGGACATAATATACGTGTATGTTGGGGTTACTAAATGGAATGAAATCCATACGAAAAACTGGCGCTATCAGCAACTATTGTTAGCTTTTGTTGCCGGGTTACGAATGGCAGAGCGTGAATTCGACATAGTAATTCCAAATCTCGATGAGTTTTAGACCTATCTTAAAACAATCTCGACCGAGTTTTTGAACAGCAGCGGTCAATTACGTTTACCATTGAATTTGTGACACACCCTTAGGTAAATCAAAACACATAACTAACCCTTTGGAATCCGCGTGCCAAGTTCCGCTACGCAACAGACGAGTCTCAGTCACGCCTTGCAACGCGACAGTCTGGTTTTCAACAATGAATCTAGGCGGACTGTTAGTTGCCACAACACCGGGCACCCGCACGGTAAACTTCGGGGCACCAAACGGTGCATTCAATGATATCTTTCGATCTGCGAAGGTAATACGAGTTAGTTCCTTGGCCGTCCAATAGCGCCCTATTTCGCTGAGCTTCATCCAAATAGTTTGGTCGCCAAAACGACTGTTAAGCGTCTCGACGACTCGCTTAAACGCTGTAAATCCTTTTTTGGTTCCCTGTGTGTACATGCCTGGCCAATGGCACAGCATCACGGCGGGTTCTCCTCGCTTTATCAATTCCACCATCCGTCCACTCGTGCCCGCTTCATTTGCATATCGGTCTGGTTCACTTTGGCGGTCGCCGTCCCAACCGCCAAACCAGTCGCCAGTGCAGGCCGGTACATTCACGGTAACCTTGGGGTCGGAACTATCGACGTTTCGAACATGCTCCAATCTCGGCTGAGCGCTTTCATCACCATTGACGACATATTTAAAATAGTGTGGGAGCTCACTGCCATATACATCTCGGACGGCCTCGTGCACCGCGAGTGGCAGTTCATCTTTGACTAAATTACCGAAGCCGCCTGGGGTCGTAACACCTTGGCAGGGTAGTCCACAATTCTTCAGAATCCGGAGAGCGTAGGCTAGATAAGCAGCCATTTCATCGACACTCTTTTTTGTACGAGGATATGAATTCTCCATAGTGGCAGGGTTGATTTGCTGCATTGGACGACCCGTTTTTATATCAATCACCCTCGTATGCGTAATCATTTCGGGGTGGATATCCCAATTTGGCACCATCAATTCACGGACTAGTTTCAAGCTTGCCTGCAACTGTTTTTGAGACCAACCTGGCAACTCTCTGTCCACCCAACCTACGCACGCGGGAAACGGGACAATACTGTATTTCCCTTTAACTCCATGCTGAGCGCACCATTGGCCAAATTCACGAACAAACGAATCAGGGATTTCTCGTGGCCATGTTTTCCACGGCTTTTTATACTCATTGCGTTCAGGCCACGCTGTTGCAAATTGGGGCATGCAGAAATGCCCCATGTTGACGAGGCAAGTTGAATCATCAACGACGAATGATAGGGGAACGCGTAGTTGGGGGTTAAGTACTGTAACAGCCTGAGGGTTCGCAACCTCACTAGCAGCAATAGCTGGCCATGCTTGAAACGCAGAAAGGGCAGCACCGGTAGCGAGAAATTCCCGACGCGAGTGATAGTAATTAGTCATAAAGGTGCCTTAATTTAAATAGAACCCGCACCCCCGTAGCATTACACCGCGGCAGTTTTAGGGAATACCAAACGAACCGCCTCTATCTTTCAGTGCCCACCGGGCGTTCCAAGTAGTCAGGATTTACTATAGGCATCCGGGCCTTTACCTCCACTCGCCAAGCATTTAACAATGCCTGCAACTCTTCCACTTTGGCCGGCTCACGTGCTGCTAGATTTTTTTGTTCGCCAATATCATTTCTCAGGTTAAACAACTGAACCGCTGAATTCTCAAAATACTCGAGCAATTTGTAATCTCCAACGCGAATAGCGCCCCCTGGACTCTGCATCCCGTGATTACTGTAATGTGGAAAATGCCAATAAATCGCCTTCCGCGATAATTTACCACCTCCTGTTAATAATGGCGTCAAACTAACTCCATCAACGTGCTGTTCAGACCGTGCAGGCAACCCCGCCATCTCCAAAATCGTCGGATAAAAATCTGTGCTCATCACCGGTTCGTCGCATACAACTCCGCTGCGCCCCTGCTGCGGCCAGCGAACAATCAACGGTTCGCGAATACCTCCCTCATAAAGCCAACCCTTCGCCCCCCGCAGTGGCAAGTTCGACGTCGCATAGGCACGGTCCAGCTTCTCCGGCGATACTATCCGCAGCGGATTGCCAAAATTAGCCGCTGACATTCCACCGTTGTCTGAAAAGAAAATAACAATCGTATCCTTTTCAAGCCCTAACTTTTTCAGCTTCGCCAAGATACGCCCTAAGCTCTGGTCCATTGCCTCAACCATGGCCGCGAATTGAACATTATCCTGACGCTGCTTGATCTTTACCGTCCGATCCGAAAATACACGATAGCCCTCATGCTCCCGACCCGCCGGTAGGCTATTCACTTCCTCTGAAATTGAGTTAGGGGCACCTTCCAAGACAAACGCGGGAGCATTCGACGGTTTCGAGTTTGCCAATCGTTTCCGGTAATCGGCTACCAAATCATTCCTACCCTGAATCGGGTCGTGAACGGCAAAATGTGACAAATACAGAAAAAAGGGGTGGTCCTGATTCACTTCCATGAACTTTTCTGCCTCGTCGGTCAAACGGTCGGTGAGATACTCGTTCTCTTTACCAGCGAGCCCGTTAAATCCAAACGGCGCATGATACCCCGATTTTGGCCAACCCTTATTCCAGCTCGGTATTTGAACATCAAACCCCTGACTGCGTGGTCCGTGCGGTTCTTCGCCTAAATGCCATTTTCCAATATGCGCGGTATTGTACCCGTGCGCTTTTAACGCTTCAGCAATCGTCACTTCACTCTCTGGTAAATATTGATGGATCGGAGCATTTTGGAGTTTTTGAAACGAAAACTCCCGGCGTCCCGGCAACCAATCTGTTAATTGCAGACGAGCTGGATATTTCCCTGTCATAATACTTGCTCGAGTTGGCGAACAAACATGACAAGCCGCATACGCACTCGTAAACCTAACTCCTTGCTTAGCAAATCGGTCGATATTGGGCGTGCGGTAAAAGGTGCTTCCATAAACTCCGGTATCTCGCCAGCCTAAATCGTCTACCAAAAAGAATACAATGTTAGGATGTTCGCGTTCGACTGCTAATAGGACACTAGACTGAGTCGATAAAAGCAACCACCAAACGCAAGCAAATAATTTTACTAATCGCGGCAACGTTAAGAGGGTCTTCGCGCCATATATATGTCCACACGTTACACGCTCGGCAAAAAAACAAATAGGAAGACAGATCATTTAACAGTAGACATTTCTGTTTGCGGTGGAATCGGTTAACAACGCGCTGCGAAGAACGCACTTCTCCATCCTACACTATCCTCGATCGCCCGTTAAATTAAACGCACCGTGAGCGTTCACATAAAATGGTCATAATTGGCATAAAAATACGTCCGCCCAATTGATTTGTGTTAACGACAATCGTTTCGCTTGACGCGAATGCGTCCCGTTCTTTAAACTTAAAGCTAGTCGCGTGCGAATCGTGATTTGGGCTAATTCAAAAACGGTACCCGATGGCATCACTAAGTAATAACACTCCAGAACATCCGCATGCTCATCAAGCAGCGCATTTACCTATTTCAAGGCGAACGATGCTCGTCGCGGGTGGCCTTTCGTTCTGCGGCTCGTCACTACCCGAACTAGTCAACGCTTCCGCGAATCGACGCAACACTAACGGACCCGCCAAATCAACAATTCTAATCTGGCTCAGCGGTGGTGCTTCACACATCGACACATGGGACATGAAACCCAACGCACCATCAACTGTTCGAGGACCGTTTAATTCGATTCCCACGACTGCCAAGGAATACCGGTTGTGTGAGCATCTACCAAAACTCGCACAACAAGCCCATCACCTATCTGTAATCCGATCATTAGGTCATTATCGTCGCGGCACCGGAGATCACCATGCCGGGTACTACTACAATTTGACTGGGCAACGCCCAGACCCCAGCTTTCCGCAACTTCTAAACGCGCGAAAACCACGGCCTTCAGACTGGCCTGCGATCGGCACTGTCGTTGGCTACAAG
>JABHUV010000046.1 GCA_018658605.1 Planctomycetaceae bacterium
ATCTGAGGGATGAACGCATCAAAATCTTCGGTGCGTTGTTTTTTGGCTTCGAAGTTGCCATCTTCCCCAGTACTGTCGGTGTACTTAAAGTGGACAAAGAAAAAGTCGTATTTATCCCAGTTTTCCTTAACGACGGTTGCTTGTTCATCGAGGTTACTGGCGTTGCCGACGATGTCCATGCCGACGAGTCGTGCGAGCCCTTTGTACATCGGATAGACTGCGACTGCGGCGGCTTGTAGTCCATAGACTTCTGTGAACGTTGGAAGCTTTGGTTTGGCTGCGAACCCGCGCATTGTGTGGAAGTTGGCATGCTCTTCGTCTTTCAGAATCTCACGAGCTTGAACCAAAAATTGTTTTGCAACTTCGACAGTCTTTTCACTGGCAGGATCCGTTGCCACGGGATCCAGTGGTGGGACCCCTGTTGCTTGGGGATCGGTGTCGAGTACATCCCCGCCTAGTCCAGGTCCACGCAGTACGACGACGAAGCGATGTTCTTTGACTGGTTCGACGAATATCTCAATCCCTTCAATTTGGATTTGCCGTAGGCTTTCGGCCAGCGGGGCACTAAGTTCAGTGGCGATACGCCCAGCGCGGCGATCGGTTATATTTCCGTCTGCATCAAGAGTGCAAAAATTACATCGAATCGCAACATCGCCGTCTTGCAGCTCAAATCCGATACCGGTTGCTTCCAGTGCTCCCCGCCCAATTTGATATTTAAGTGGGTCGTAACCGAAAAGGCCAAGGTGGCCAGGACCGCTACCTGGACTGATACCAGGTAATACTGGGTGACTTAATCCTTGAACGCCGCGGGTGGCTAAGGCGTCTAGGTTTGGTGTGTTAGCAGCTTCCAATTCCGTTTGCCCGCCGACCTCATGCGGAAGTCCACCGAGTCCATCGGCCACGAGCAAGACAATTTTTGAGCTGTTTTTCGTGTTGAGTTTGCGTGTTAGATCGTGCGTATCCATGGAGTGTATAGCTGTATTCGAAGAAAAGTTGTCTTAATAATAGAAAACGAGGTCAGTGGTATGTGTTGTATAAACTGATTCTACAAGACGACCGTATTGGAGTAAGCACCAAAACCGTCGCGTAAAAAAATAAGACGTCTGCTTTTTTACCTTGTATGGAATCTTGTCTTGCTTGGTGTCAAATGTGTATAAATGCTTTAGTTAACAAACGTCTCTTCTATAATTTACCTTTTTCCAACTAACCTCGAAAGTGCCGATGACCAATTCAATTCAGCTTGATTTATCACGCAGTGGATGTCAGGAGAATAGCCTTTTTAATAAGGACTGTTCCTTGGCGGATGATTTGAAACATGCGCATCAACAAGTTTGTTCTTTAGACCTAGAACTGATGGCGAGCGGTGAAATTCCGGGTGACCGAAAACCGCTCGATGGAAATTTCTACCCGTTGCCAGATAAGATTCTTAACGAGTATCGAATAGATCGTAATAAAAGCGAATTGGGTCAAATCCTAAAAACGGCCAAGCGATTGCAATCGTCGGTCGAGGTTATCGTCGTGTTAGGTATTGGTGGTTCGTATATGGGAACCCGCGCCTTGATGGATGCCTGTTGTGAACCTTACTACAACGAGTTGTCTAAAGCAGAACGCGGCGGTCGCCCGCAATTATATTTTGCGGGGAATCACTTAGACAACGACGCGCTGCAGGGCGTTTTAGGGAGGTTACGAGCGGTAACCCCGGAGGGCAATTGGGGAATTATTGTTATTAGTAAAAGTGGTGAGACGCTGGAAACGGCAGTTGCCTTTCGCACGTTGTTAGACCTTCTTAAACAACAATGTCCCCACGATTTGCCAAATTTAGTTATCCCGATCACCGGTGAAACTGGATCCTTGAATCGGATGGCTGCTGAACTGGGGTGCACCAGCGTCTTTCGTGTACCCAAGGGAGTTGGCGGACGATTTAGTCTGTTTTCTGCAGTTGGTTTGTTGCCAGCTGCTACGATTGGCTTAGACGTTGTTCAATTATTACAAGGCGCCGCTGATATGAATGAAACATTTCGTACGGCGGAGCTAACAAGTAACCCACCATTGGATTTTGCGTTAACAGCCTATCAATTGCAGTTGCAGGGTGATGTTTCGATACGAGTGTTGAGTGTGTGGGAACAAGCATTTGCTTCGCTTGGTATGTGGTATGACCAGTTGCTTTCGGAGAGTTTAGGTAAAGATGGTCAGGGTATGACTCCGATTACGATGGTCAATACGCGGGATTTACATTCGCGAGCGCAGCAACATCAGGCAGGGCGTAACGATAAATGGATTGTCAACTTGTCGACACAGCAAAGTCACGCCGACCAACTGCAGATCAGGGAAAGCACGTCAGACGTAGCAGGATTGAATGATTTAGCAGGTGTGACGCTAGCCGAGTTATC
The DNA here is from genome assembly GCA_018658605.1 of Planctomycetaceae bacterium. The sequence goes on from JABHUV010000046.1 coordinate 2,391, forward strand.
CGCTGCGGCGCGACAAGGTACCAATCGTGCGTTGTGCGATGTGCAGCGGCCAACCGCCGATATTGTGCTTGAGCGGGGCAATGAATATGAATTAGGTCAATTCTTTCAGATGATGATGTTGGCAACGGTGGTCGAAGGAAAGTTGTTAGGCGTGAATCCTTACGGTCAGCCTGGCGTTGAAGCATACAAGAAACATATGCGGAATATTCTATTATCCGCTAGACGGTAATAGCCAAAATTAAATAAAAAATGGCTTGTGTAGCTACGTCCATTGGTGTGGGGAATCACCGACAGTAATTTCATTTACCGTATATAATGTAGCCAATACTAAATTCAACAGGGAATTGAAATTATGGCGGCAGTGGTGAAATGGCTGGGGCACGGGGCCTTTGAGATAAAAACGGGTGATCATACGATTCTGCTTGATCCGTTCCTGACGGATAATCCGCAAGCGATAGTCACGGCCGATTCATTAGCCGCAGATACAATTCTGATAACACACGGTCATTTTGATCACGTCAGCGATGCCGCTGCGATCGCCAATCGAACGGGCGCTGTGATTATCGCCCCCGTGGAGACAGCGTCGTGGTTTGAAAGAACTCAGAATGTTAAAGACACCGTCGGCATGAATTTGGGTGGTGGACTTGAAATGCCGTGGGGACATCTTCGCATGACCATTGCCCACCATAGTTCTTCGTTGCCTGATGGCAGTTACGGCGGCAATCCAAGTGGTTATGTTTTGACGTTACCTGCAGGCACTGTTTATTTTGCTGGGGATACCGCGTTGTTTATGGATATGCAATTAATTGGGCGCCAAGGAATCGACTTAGCCGTGCTGCCCATTGGTGATCACTTTACGATGGGCCCCGCCGATGCACTTGAGGCAGTTAAAATGATTCAGCCACAACGAGTTTTGCCAGCGCACTATGATACATGGCCACCGATCACTCAAGACGCTCAAGCCTGGTGCGAGCAGGTTAATTCTGACACCGACACAACCGCAATCCTGCTGCAGGTTGGGGAAACGGTAGACGTATGATGTCCCTGCGATCGTTTGCTCCGATGATTATATTTGCTAGCTGTTGGGCGCTGGGTTTCTTTTTGACGGTAGATAACGTCATCGCCATTGAGACAGATGTATTGTATTGGTCATGGAACAAGGGTGATGTCTATGACGTGCAGATGCAAACGAAGACGAAAATTTATTTAAAGCAAGGGTCGCAGGACTTAAAGTACCATTCGACAACAACGATTAACGGTGTGCTCGTGGTACAGTCCCTATCCGCTGAAGGCACTGCTGAAGTTCATTGGACGGTTCGCCGGATTCGCTTGGACAATGGCGAAGGTAAAAAACGGATCTCAATTGATTCCGCTGGCCAACTTGCGGCGGACGAACTGCAACCAGCCGAGCGGAGTTTGTTATCAGCGTTACGACCTTTTTTGGCGAAAACGTTTGTGTTGCGAATTGACCGACAGGCAACGCTTTTAGGTGTCCAAGAATTGAAGCGGCAGTCAACAGTGGCGGCAGATCGGAACAATTCGCCACCTAAGCTGGAGGTGGGGGAACCGCTGTTTACCGCTGGTGGTGTTGAAGATGCATTTCGCCATGTGTTCGTCTCTTTTCCTAAAGGCGAGTTTGAGTTGCAGGCAATTTGGGAAGAGTCTCAGAATCCATTGTCGTCAACCACGAACGATCCCATTCGATTTCGATACCAGTATCGAGGTCTGAATGCAGAACGTGCCTATGTGGTTGGGATAATCGGGAAATACGCGTTTGCAGATTCTGGCGAGCAGAGTAAAGTATTAAAAATTGACCACGAACAGATATCGGGTAAATTGGTAACTGACGCGAGGCGGAATTACGTCAAACGTGTTGACCTTGAATTGCTGTTAAAGACGACTGCTGGACAAGGCATGGATGCGATTACAACGGAACAGTCGGACACACAATCAATTGTGATAGAAAAAAAATGAAATTCAGGGTGACCAATTGCCCCTGAAATCACGTAGAAGACATTTGAAATACAAACCCAGAACAAAGAGCTAAACATGAAATTATCTCCGAGGTTTATCGCATATATGAACGGAATGAAATTTCGTTCTTTGTTTAGTTTGGCGGTGTTTGCAAGTTGTCTCTGCTTCGTGTCAAACTTGCAGGCTCAGCGTACGTTAGCTTTTAAGTTCATCGCTGGCGGTGAAAATAAATTGTCAGTCAACACAACGACCAAAATTGCGATGAAGTATATGGGGCAAGATGTTGAAACGACGATGCAAATGGAGTCGGGAATATCACAATATATCGACTCAGTGAATACTGAGGGTATGGCCGCGATCACTCAAAAAATAACGCGTTTGAAACTATCGGCCGCTGGTGGACCATTGGGGATCAAATTGGCGTTTGACAGCACGGCGGCTGATTCGCAGGACAATCCACTTTCAGATGTGCTGCAACCAATTGTGGGTGCCGAATTTGGTTTGTCGTTGAGCCGACAGGGGGAAATAAGCGACTTTAAAGCACCGGCTGACTTGTTGCTGACGCTGGCCAAACAGCCAGGGAGCCGCGCATTTGGTCAAATGTTTTCCGAGGCTGGATTTCGTAATATGGTGTCCCAAGGGGCGTTGAAATTCCCTGAGAAGGCGTTAAATGTTGGTGATCAATGGAAGGATCAAGTGGTACTGACGGCAGGTGAGTTCGGCGAAACTACGGTAGCCATTGAATATACCTATCAGGGTATTGTAGAGCTCAACGACAAGATGCTTGACAAAATTGGCATGAAAATGACGACCAGTATTAAGCCTGCGAAAGATGCCACTGGCTCGCAGTTAAAAATCACCGAGCAGTCTAGCGAAGGCCTTGTTTATTTTGATAATGCGGTGGGTAGATTAGATCATTCCACACTTAAACAGACGATGACGACCGAAGTTATTATTGGGCAAAACTCGATTGTTCAAACCGTTACGACCAATGTAACGACATCCATGAAATAGTTTTGACAACAACGAGTTGGATATGACATCTTTTACTACGGTGGCCAAAGTCGGCGATATTGCTGAAGGCGAAGGTCAAGGCTATACCGTTGCGGGCCGATTGATTGCAGTTTTTAACGATCGTGGCGAGTATCACGCCATCGATGATCTGTGCCCGCATATGGGCGCAGCTTTGTCCCCAGGATATATATTGGACGGGGAAGTTGTTTGTCCTTGGCATGCTTGGAGGTTTTGTATTCGTCAAGGGACTTGGAGTGATAACGATGCGTTGAGTGTCAATGTGTTTGCTGTCCGAGTGGAGGGTGACGAGATACAGGTACAAGTACCGGAGCGAGAGGAATGAGCGAAATGAACGTAGAGAATGATACGAATGATATGGCTGATCTATCGGATATCAGCATGGCGGATTTTCAAGCTTTGATTCGCAAAATGTATTACGCAAAAGATGCACAGCGGGGTATCGATGGGACGTTTATGTGGTTGCTCGAAGAAATTGGTGAGTTGGCTGCCGCTCTTCGCAGTGGCACAGCGGCTGATCGTGCCGAAGAATTCGCCGACGTGCTGGCATGGCTTGTGACGATTGCCAATGTTGCTGAGGTCGATCTATCTAGCGCAATTCGGAATAAATATGGTTCAGGTTGCCCTGGGTGCGGACAATATGCCTGCCAATGTGCTGACTCGGAAAAACCGTAGGATCCGGGTAACAGAGTGGTCGCGGCCTACCGACTACACTGCGTTTCCCGCCACAGGCGGAGTTAACTCAGATGCTTGCAAATGGATGCACTTTTTCCATGTAAATCGCAGTAATGTACCTCTTTAAATGACCGATAAAGTGTGTAGGGTGCGTACTGTGTTTGTTGAGGATATAAATTCTTGGATTAGTGGTGAGGGGCAATTTTGTTTCTAGGACGCAGAGTAAAATCAGACTGGCGAATTGCGTCGCCCCTTGCAGTTCTAGTAGTTGCACTGTTGTGTGTTTTTGCAATTCCCACAGATACTTTTGCTGACGGCGACGACGCTAATCTACAGGTGGAAGTCACTCTTGGTTTCAACGGACGTTTTAAGCAAGGAACTTGGATACCAGTTCATGTTGCAGTCACCAACGATAGCACAGCGGAATTCAAGGGTCAGTTGGTATTAGAATCACCGGATGGCGAAGGGATCGTGGTGCGGTTTGTGGATCGACACCTACAGATTACTGTGCCCCCAACAACAACAGTCACTCGTACTGCATATGTTAAGATCGGTCGTTTGCCGTGGAATGTTGAAGTGTCAGTTGTTGATGACACTAGTCAACAAACCGTCTTTAAAGAAACATTGGGTCGTCTGGATGATGGTCAATTGAGTACCACTGATTTTCTGATTCTTCAGATTGGTAGTCGCTTGCCCTTAAGTGCCTCACGTTTGCAAGCAGAACTCACGGGTCGTCCGGACTTGGTCGAAGTTGCGATTCAATCGCAGACAAGTGATTATCACAAATTACCCGATCGTTGGTATGGGTACGCCGCTGTTGATCTTTTGATTGTTACGACATCTGCCGAGGAGCTATTGGAGCAGTTGTCAGTACAACAACAACAGGCGATTCGACAATGGATTTATCAAGGTGGTCGGATGCTGTTGTTCGCTGGGCAACGCGGTCCGGAATTGTCGTCGGATAATGAAGTCTTGGGCAGTTTGATTCCGGGTAAGATTGACCGCGTCATTACTAACTGGAATACATCAGGTATAGAAAAATATGGAAACGCAGATGAGCGACTAATTCTTAGCCGCCAACCTGGAAGTTCCTTGTCGTTGATCACTCCTGCTGATGGTGTAGTTTTATTGCGTGACACTCAGAATGCGCAAGCGAAGCATGCGTTGATTGTTCATAGTGCGCGAGGCTTAGGGGCCGTGACGTTTGCCGCATTTGATCCAGACCAAGAACCATTTGCGTCGTGGGGTGCAACGCCTGTTATTTTAAATAGGTTAGTCATCAATAGTCATTTTGCAGAACGAGGCAACGAGCAGGTTGGTAAGGGATTTAAGTCATCCAATGCTGGTTTTGATGATATATCTGGTCAGTTAAGATCGAGCCTCGACCGATTTGACGGTGTGACTCCCACTCGATTCATGTGGGTTGCCGGTTTACTGGGCATGTTTATCTTGGTCATTGGTCCTTTGGACTACTATATCTTACGCAGGTTTAAGCGATTGCATTGGACTTGGGGTACCTTTCCCGTGGCAATATTGATTTTTAGTTTGATAGCGGTGTCGATGGTATCTGCTTTGCGCACATCTCCACCGGCGCTGAATCAAATCGAGATCGTCGATATCGACTCTCTAACTCAAACGGTCCGCGGATCCAATTACGCGACGGTCTATAGCCCGACGATCGCGGCTTATTCTTTTGAGATGTCTGAATTTAATGATTCGATGCGCAGTGAAAATCATCAAGTGCTTGCGTGTTGGCAGGGATTTCCGGGAGCGGGATTGGGTGGTTTAGGTCGTGCGAGTTTTCAAGTGTTGATTGACCATCACTATGAAGTTGATTTGACAGATGGCCAGATTCGTTCTGTTCCTGTGCAACATAGTGGGACGCGAAGTTTAGTGGCTCGCTGGTCTGCTGATTCGTCGCTGGTCGCAAAAAGTGCATTAGTGACGGAACCTGCCAGCGGAGCGCTGCGCGGGACGTTACAAAATCCATTTGATTTTGATTTAGATGAAGCACTGATTTTGTTTGACGGTCGAGTGTATCCGCTTGGCAAAGTATTCACTGCAAACAGCGAAGTGAATGTTTACGATCTTAGCGCTGATTCGCAAGGCATTGATAATTACTTTACGCGATTTCAATCTGGTAGCCGTAGACAAAATCATCGAGTTTGGCGAGCGACGGATGAATCGCTGGACCGAGTCGTCAAGCAAATGATGTTTAACCAAGAAATTGGTGGCGTGCGTTATACGGGTTTGTTGCATCGTTATCAAAGTCATTTGGATTTAAGCCATCTGTTGCGTTTGCGACGAGCGGTATTAGTGGGTAAGGCAGGCAATCGTCGTGGTATGACGGAGTTTGTGAGTGGCTCACAGCAAGATGCTGGAGCACCGATGTCGTCTCAGGTAGATCGGTATTACCGCGTGGTGTTGCCTGTGAATATGGAAGCAAGGTCGAACACGTTGTTGAATTGATTTATCAACATTATAGATTGGGGCATTAGCCGTGATAAAAACAAGTGGACTAACAAAAAAATACGGAGACATGCACGCGATCCGAAATATCGATTTGGATTTAGATGCAGGTGATCTTTTTGGGTTCATCGGTCCCAACGGAGCGGGTAAGACGACGACGATGCGAATTATTGCAACGTTGTTGAATCCCACGTCTGGCGAAGCATATGTTTGTGGCAACTCTATTTATACAAATCCCAAGGAGATTCGTCGGCTCGTCGGATATATGCCAGACTTTTTCGGTGTGTATGATGACATGAAGGTCATTGAATACTTGGAATTCTTTGCAGCGGCGTATCGTATTACGGGTGAGGCGCGGCGCAAGCGATGTAATGAAATGTTGGAGATCGTGGATCTTGACTTTAAGCGTGATGCATTTGCCAATACGCTTTCACGTGGTCAGACGCAACGTTTAGGATTGGCGCGGGTGTTGTTGCATGACCCACAGGTGTTGTTGCTGGATGAACCGTTGAGTGGGTTGGATCCACGCGCTCGAATTGAAATGCGAGAACTGTTGCGTCGACTGGGCCAGACCGGTAAGACCATTGTAGTTTCTAGTCATATTCTGCCGGAATTAGCGGACGTCTGTAACAAGTTTGGCATCATTGATCGAGGTGTGATGACGGTGAATTCAACGGTTGCAGATATTATGAAGCAGATTCGTAAGCAGATAATCCTCAACATAATGGTGGACAAAGATGCCGCAGCGGCCGCTCGCTTGCTAGAGCAGCATAATGATGTGGACAATGTTGAAATGGTTGACGAACAGATAATTGTGACGCTGGTCGAAGGGGTTCAGGACTTTAGCCATCTGGCGGGAGTAATCGTGGAAGCTGGATTCGGATTGACGCTATTATCGGAAGAGGCGATCGACCTTGAAAAGGCATTTATGATGCTAACCAAGGGTACGGGTACAAATTTTTGACCACGAATTGACGGGCGTTAAAAGTGCGGCAAAGTCTGCTAGAATCATTTTCTTTACGGTCGAAAACTACTCGTCGGTGACACAGCCTTCGGATGCACTTTTAACACACTTGATGTATTTGTGGAGTGTACCGCGTGTTGCTTTGAAGTCAGGAGCGGTCCAATTATCTTTGCGGACTTGAAGTTCTTCATCACTTAGGTCGACTTCGATTTTGTTGGCCTCCGCGTCGATGGTGATTTGGTCACCGTTTTGGATTAGTGCAACAGGGCCACCGACTTGAGCTTCGGGCGTGATATGGCCGACGATGAATCCGTGGGAGCCGCCAGAGAAGCGGCCGTCGGTCATGAGGGCAACCTTGTCCCCGAGTCCGGCACCGACAATGGCCGAGGTTGGTGTCAACATTTCAGGCATTCCGGGTCCACCTTGGGGTCCTTCATAGCGGATGATGACAACATCACCGGCATGGATGTTACCGTCTTCGAGTGCCTTGAGCATATCTTCTTAGCTATCGAAGCAATTTGCTGGGCCGTTGAAGTGGAGTCCTTCTTTACCCGTGATTTTAGCAACGGCACCATCTGGGGCGAGGTTTCCACGGAGTATCCGCAAGTGCCCGCTGGCTTTGATGGGTTCTTCAACGGTTTGCACGACGGTTTGACCGTCGACGAGTCCGGAGACATTCGCGAGGTTTTCACCTAGCGTGTTGCCGGTAACGGTTAGGCAATCGCCATCGAGGTAGCCTTTATCAAGCATGTATTTCATGACTGCTGGAGTACCACCCGCTGCGTGGAGGTCTTCTTGCACGAATTTCCCAGATGGTTTCAGGTCGCCGATATAGGGTACGCGATCACTAACGGATTGAAAGTCGTCGAGTGTTAGGTCGACAGAGACGCTCCGCGCGATAGCAATCAGATGCAGGACGGCGTTGGTGGAACCGCCGAGCGCCATAACCATGACCATGGCATTTTCGAATGCTGCTCGAGTCATGATTTGAGAGGGTTTCAGATCGAGTTCCATGAGTCGTTTGATGGCGGCGCCGGCTGCTTGGCACTCATCAAGTTTCTCTTGATCGACCGCGGGGATCGAAGCGCTAAAGGGTAGTGACATGCCCATAGCTTCGATGGCAGTGGCCATCGTGTTGGCGGTGTACATTCCGCCACAAGCACCGGGGCCGGGACAGGATTGCCGCACGATCGCTTGTCGTGTTTCATCATCGATTTGTTTGCTGAGGTACTCGCCGTAGCTTTGG
>JABHUV010000302.1 GCA_018658605.1 Planctomycetaceae bacterium
AGCTGCCTGTAATGGCGGCGAAGTCCCCTTGGCTTTCCTCACATTCGGTAACTACTCGTCCACCGGTAATCTTGTAGCGTTGGCTCGAGTGCCATATCTGAATTCACTCAACCGCCTTGCCAATGCCGACGGTGTTCAGGGAAGCGATCAAAACCCCTATCACGATGATTTTGTCAGTGAACAAATAGAAAGGGCGTTGCAATCACAAATGCAGTCGCGTTTGATCAAGCGGCGTCTCCCCCGCGTGGAACGATCTCAAAGCATGCTTTATGCAGCACAACTCAATTCAAAAGCGCTACAAAGGGTGACTCCTTTTGTGCCCAAGTCATCACCCAAGGAAAGACTGTCACGCCAAGCCGATATTGCACTTGCATCGTTTAAAGCCGGTGTCTGTGTCTCCGCAAATCTCTCGATCGGTCAATTTGATAGCCACTCCAACAACGATCGTGATCAAATGAAATTAATCCCAGAGCTGCTCGCTGGCGTGGACTATCTCTTGAAAAAATCTGAAGAACTACAAATTCGGGACAAATTGGTTGTCATCATTCAAAGTGAAATGGGTCGTACTCCAACCTACAACGATAACCAAGGTAAAGATCATTGGTCGATTGGTTCTGCTATGTTCATGGGTGCCGGCATTCAAGGTAACCGTGTTGTGGGAGCTACTGACGAGAAACAGTTTCTCCTTACGGTGGATCCACAATCGCTAGCAATTAACGAACACAACGGTACGCGAATACGGCCCGAACATGTCCACGCGTCCTTACGGGAATTTGCTGGGATTAGTCAACACGCCTTTTCTTTGCGTTTCCCTTTGAACGTGCCGATGGAGCAGAAACTGGTGGGGGTGTTCGGTAACGCGCGTTAAAGATTAATAGCGGGGTCGCTTCTTTTTGTTATACGTGCCGATCGATATCCATGTCGGCGATTTTTACTCACAGCGAGCGAAACTGTTTTGCGTGCCCCTCTTAATTGGTGCTGCATTCCCACCACCGGTAAGGTATCATTATCGTACAGATTGATTGTCCTAGCACAATATGGATATAGACAATGCGACGTCGAGATCTAATAAAAGCAGGCCTATACGGTTTTGGAGGCTTGAGCTTCTCAGGTTTACTACGGGCACGCGCTCAGGCCAAAGATATCGCGTCCGCTGCGGGTTCCGCATTCGATAAATCGCTTAACTCCGCAGGCGAACCAACGGCTATTATTTTAGTTTGGTTACGTGGTGGTTGCAGCCATTTGGATACATGGGATCCCAAGCCAGATGCACCGAGTGAATTCCGCAGCCCATTTAATCCAATCAACACTAATGTGCCTGGCATAGTTTTGACAGAATTGCTACCAACCCTGTCTAAGTGTGCCGACAAGTATTCACTGTTACGATCAGTTGCCCACACCGGCGGCGGACATCCCGCGGGGTCGTTGCAGATATTGGCTGGGGATCCAGCAGCAGCGGACAAGACATTGCCCGTGCTGCCGGACTGGATGTCGATCGCTAACTATCTGCGGTATAACCCAAAACGAAAGATCCCCAATTACATCACCGTCAATCCAGTAGATCGGTACGACAGTTTCACGATTGCTGGTTCAACTTATCTAGGGCCTTCTTATGAGCCGTTTAGAGTAACTGGTGATCCGAGCCGACCAGAATTTAGTGTTCCAAATATTGGATTACCTGACCCCACACGGGCGGCACGTTTTAAGAGTCGCATCAACTTAAAAAGAGGCTTGGATCGTTTGCTCACTGAGATTGATCAGACCGGTGCGATGGAGGCATTTGATGACTTTGACCGGCAGGCTCTTTCGTTGTTGACTAGTAAAGACGCGGCACACGCGTTTGATTTGAGTCAGGAGGATCAACGCACGCGCGACCGATACGGGATGAATCAATGGGGTCAGCAGTGTTTGATGGCTCGCCGACTCGTCGAGGCCGGAGTGGAAATCGTCACCACAGAATTTGATGGGCCTTTGTGCGGTCGGGTAGCAAATTGGGACGACCATGCCGTGAATCACCATGTATTTGATGCTATCAAATTTCGCGCTCCGGTGTTTGATCAAGCGATTTCCGCATTGATCCAAGACGTTTACCAGCGAGGTTTGGATAAACGAGTTCTGGTTGTAGTGACGGGAGAGTTTGGTCGGACGCCACGAATTTCTCACGTTGCCAGCAGTGGCGGCGGAGTGGCCAGTGGGAATAAGGGGACGGTACAACCGGGACGCGACCATTGGCCTCGAGCTAATACGATGCTGTTTGCTGGGGGAGGAATTCAGACTGGGCAAATCATTGGAAAGACAGATTCACGTGGCGAAG
>JABHUV010000372.1 GCA_018658605.1 Planctomycetaceae bacterium
CCCCGACCGTCGTCAGCGCGAGGAGTGGGGCCTGTACCGAATATGTTGCCCGGATAATTAGGACACATATTGTTGTGGTTGGGTAACATACTTTGTGCACCAATGGAATATCCATACGTAGTGATGGCTTTATCGATATCGGGGTTTGTGCCATCAATGAAGGGATCTATATTGGCCGAGGGGCAAATAAACACTGGAATCACCTCTGACCGCACCCACTTACCGCTTGGCCCTGCCGTCGTTTCAAATAACGACCACCCATTGTATGGGTTGCTCGTTCGCGTGCCAGCCATTTCTTGATTAAGCTGATTATAAAGCGGATCAAGTTCGAGAAACGGCAGTAGCTTGGTCAAAACCGACCCTCGGCTTGCGCCATTCCAAGTGTACGGGTTATTAGATTGTCTTGTCCATTGATAAAATGAGTTCGTTGGAAGTTGACCGTAAGTATTGTGATATGTCCGTATCGCTAAACCAATTTGTTTAAGGTTATTGCTGCAAGACATTTTACGAGCGGCCTCACGCGCGGCGGATACCGCTGGTAACAATAGCGCTACCAAAATTCCAATTATCGCAATGACAACCAACAATTCCACTAAGGTAAACCCTTTGAATTTCCGTCGCGTTTCGCCAACCATATTAATCTCCCAAAATACTACAGTACAAGACACCGATATTCTACCGGATTACCCGCGTGTCGAGCAAACAGATTGTCGACAAATTTTCATTATTGTTCCATACCTGAGCAATTATTGGCGTCGATTTCCGCTATCGCTCGCTCAAACCAAGGAACCCAACGCAACCACAAAGGAAAAAACATCAAAGCCCCGACTGCCGCGCAAATCAGATAGACTTTAGGGGGTTCCCACGCGAAAGTGACGAGCCCCAATTTCAGCAAAAAATTGCCAAGCACAAATCCGATCATGGTCGTAACGGTATTCATGCCAATGAATCGACCGCGATTCTCCTCGGTCGTGAGAACCTGCAACAATGACTGCAACGGAATCATATAAAATCCGGCGAAGAACCCGCTTACGGACAACATCGATACGGTCAACACATAGCTCTTAGGAATAAAAGCTAACGCGGTAAACCCAATAGTCATGCCCACCGCGCCGATCAAAATGAAACGAGGACGCACACGCTGCTTGCTGAACTGTCCTACAATGACGCCTCCGACACCTATAGAAACCGCGAGAAATGCTCCCTGTGCGGATGCCTTGAAATCACTGATACCTAAGTGTGCGCCGTACTCCGTCATATTCAGCAGTGCGACTCCCGGAATAATAAAAAACATGGCAAAAGCACCCGTCACCGCCAGCAAGGGTGTGCCTGCGGCCTGCCGAATCATATCTACGTTAATACCAAAAAACCCGTAAAAGCCGTAACGGATCTTAATATCCGGATTTTTTGGAGATAGCTTTGGCAGTCGAATCGCGCACCATAGTCCCACCACCGCCAATACCAACATGCAAACTCCCGGGATCAACAACCAAGTAACCGTTTCGTGCTTTATCAATATTTTGCCAGTTAGATCATTCACCATCTCCGTCGGCGTCTGTGGGTCGAACAAATTCCGACCAATGTAAGTCGCCTTGTATTGATCGGAAAAAAAACCGCCAACGGCGGCACCAAGCACGATAGATACGTTACTCACCATCCCCAGTATCCCGTTGGCGTTAGTGATTTGGTGACTCTCAACTAACTCGGGAATTATTCCTAATTTCGTCGGTGAGAACAATGTACTTTGGACGCCTAGTAAAAGCACGCAGAATATCGCCATTGGAAAGGATCCGTAAAACAAGGCGATAAGACAAAACAGCGCCAGCATGATTTCCCATATTTTTCCCACCAGCACTACATTTCGCTTACTGTATTTGTCTGCAAACTGACCTGTGAATCCAGCCAGGACAATAAACGGAAGCGAGAAAATCAAAGAGACATAGGCGGTTCCCCCTTCACCAAAATGATGATGCCAAATTCCCGCGCCGACCACGGACATCAACACGAATTGTTTGAAAATATTATCGTTGGCGGCTCCAAAAGCCTGTAATATATTTAGGCTCGTAAAACCCTGATTTCCCTTTAAACCCACCACCTGCTACTCCCTCGACCTCAGAATCAATCTATGTAATATTGTCGTCGATTGTACTGTAACCGTTCGCTGATTGCGATATTAATCAAATTCTCTAAATACCCATCCCCGGGGAAATATTCGGAACGGAAATGGGAATGGAAATTAATTTGGAAATAGCCTGTCCAGATTCTCCACCGACGGGAGTAGTAATATATAGATGAGTGGTCTTCAAACGCGAAGGAACCAAATTTCACCAAGCCGGCAACGATGCTCGCAGCGTTCAGTAGGATTTCAAATGTACGCGTTACCAAGGCGTATCTTTTTGGCATTCTTAAGTATGGGAAGTTAATAACAGTTGGTCAATAAATCACCCCTTCGTTGAGGACGCAGTGCTAAAACACTATTAAGTACCATTCCAACTTCAAATGTTATACAATACACGGCACGGTCATTAGACGCCCTACGGCATTTTCCAATGAATACTTCCACAAGGACATTATGTCACGTCAACTAACAACTCTTAGCATATTATTCTGTTTGATAAACTCCACCTTATCCGCGCAAGATACCCGTCCGGTGTTGAATGCCGAACAGGTGAAGTTCTATATCGATCAGGTCGCCCCCATTTTGGTCAATAATTGCTTCGCTTGCCACGGTCCCGGTTCCAGCGTCAAGGGCGAGCTCTATTTGGGAAATCGCGAGGACATTCTCAAAGGTGGTGAAACAGGGTCTGCGGTCGATCTAGAGAACCCTATGGACAGTCTCATGATTCAATCAATGCTTTATCAGGACATGGAAATGCCTCCCAAGGGCAAGTTGCCACAGTCCCAAATCGACATCATCATTAAGTGGATTACGAATGATATGCTGATCCCACCGGATCGCGAAACGGAACGTCCTGTCGCGCCCAAAAGCAAGTACAACACGGAGATTAACGACGAGACCAAAGCATTCTGGCAACACCAGTCCGTTGCTCCATCAAAGACCCCTACGGTTAAAAATAAAAAATGGCCGACGAACGCCATTGACCATTACGTTTTGTCCAAATTAGAGAAAGCAAAGATAACTCCAAATCGACCCGCCGATCGGGCGCACCTGATTCGACGAGCGTATTATGATTTGACAGGACTCCCGCCAACGATCGAAGCCGTCGAGAAGTTTGTTGATAACCCGGACCCCGCGGCCTATGAAAACCTGATCGACACCTTACTTAAGTCGCCACAGTATGGAGAAAAGTGGGGTCGTCACTGGTTGGATTTGGTTCGTTATGCTGAGACCAACAGCTATGAACGTGACGGAACCAAACCTTTTGCATGGCGATACCGCGACTACGTTATTCGTAGTTTCAACGATGACAAGCCCTACGATCTTTTTGTCAAGGAACAGTTGGCGGGCGACGAATTTGAGACGCTCACCGCCGATTCGATCACCGCGACGGGATACTATCGACTGGGCATTTGGGATGATGAGCCCGTGAGTCAAAAGCAGGCTCTTTATGATGATCTGGACGACATCCTGCTCACCACATCTCAAGTCTTTCTGGGTCTTACCATCAACTGTGCTCGCTGTCACGATCACAAACTGGATCCGATCTCTCAAAAAGACTACTACCAATTTTTAGCGTTCTTCTCAGGATTTCGACGTTATGGTGTGCGTGGCCATGACACAGTGCAATCGGCTTCGATCGGACCGCTCGCCATCAATGCTGATCAGGCCTTGCAATCGCAGATGCGACAACAGCTTGACAAAGAGCTTGGTGAGTTAGATCGCACCATCAACAACCTTAATAACCGACTCCAGGGACTCATGACGCCTCCGGAAAAAGAAGATTTCAAAGCTATTGGTGTCCGCGTCGATATTGCGCAAAAATATGTTGGTAAGGGATTTTCCAAACAAATTGTTGAGAAATATGTTGCCGCGGTCGAACGCCGGAAATCTATTTTAGATACACGTCCAGACGATATTGCAAAGACGCTTGTCATCAAGGAGATAGGGGCGAAACCCCGAGAGACCTTTATATTGGTGCGTGGAAATGCCAATGTGCAGGCGGAAAAAGTGGAACCCGGTTTTCCATCCGTTCTGTCACCTCCGCAACCCGACATCCACCCATCCGTTCATGGCCAAAGCAGTGGTCGCCGAACGGCTCTTGCCAATTGGATTACCAACAAACAGAATCCTCTTACGGCCCGAGTCATGGCCAATCGACTATGGCAACACCA
>JABHUV010000329.1 GCA_018658605.1 Planctomycetaceae bacterium
AGATGGCAACTTCGAAGCCAAAAAACAACGCACCGAAGATTTTGATGCGTTCATCCCTCAGATTCTTGAACTAAACCCCGACGTTGTCATCGTTACCGGTGACCACAGCACACCGAGTTTTCTGTCCAATCACAGTTGGCACCCCGTACCAACTTTACTCGCTTCAAATTGTTGTCGTTACGACCAACAAACCGCATTCAATGAATCCACTTGCCTATCAGGCGGCCTAGGCCAATTCGAAGCTAAGCATCTGATGACCCTCGCACTCGCCAATGCCGGCCGACTTGGAAAATACGGCGCATAGTTTAACCATTTCGCGGCCATGCGCGGCTCCTATTTCACAAACCGCGCATTAATCCAATTTGCATAATCTAAGATATCAGCTTGGTCGGCCATGTCGACGACCAAGCTAAGGCGTCGAGCGTCACCTAGCGGTATATCAATCGACCGCAAGTCATCCCCACCACGAACCACTGGACTGTCAAAAGCGGATTTCCACTCAGAATCTTGCTTGCCCTGTAGCAAGACATGAAAGCTCACACTGCCCTGCTCTGCTGCGCGGGAATCAATGCCTACATCTGATCGAAATCGCGTGTAACCCGCTGGAACATCAAACGTCAAGCGACTCACCGAGACCATTCCTACACCCGCCAAATAAAGCTTTCCATCTACTCGGAGTATCCCACCTATTGCGTTTCGTCCAAGCCCATAGCCTCTCGTAATTTGATCGCCAGATACTGACTTGAATATTGGCAAATAACGATATTGAGTCGGCTTAATGTCGTGCAAAAATAAAAACTGTTTACCCACGGGTCGGTAATACGAGATCGCCGACCAAGGGTTAAAGCTGGCGATCTCTGAGCTTAGAAATGGTGGGAGGGTCGTCAGTTTCAACCCGCTCACGGTCTGCCACAGCAGTTTTTCACCGTCTCTAACAACACCCTTCGCACCACCGTAACTTCCATTGTTAAATCCAAATTGCTGAACTTCGTTCCGTGACTCAGCTCCTTCGATCTTCCTCGCAAAAAACATTGCACTTACAGCTGACACTGCGAATTCAACTGGCATCTTCAAGCCAGTGACTGTCAATTCAAGCCGACGATCATCTAATATGGTTAGCTTGCCAGTTAATTTCGTCCCATCATGTAACACAATTCCATCCCCGCCTCCTTGAATGTCATTTGCCACCCCCGAACGAATCGTTTGTAACAACTCGTCTCGAGCCAGCAAATCATGCGGTGGCTGAACTATAACAGCCTGTACCATTTCCAAGGGACATCGAAACTTCTTCCACGTCAACGAGTCACCAACGATATCCGCGACTCCCAGCGTCACTTTATCGACCACGATGACTTCACCATGCGTCAACACGATCCACGGACGACCATCGTGCTCTTGAATAGCCCCAAGCTCAAACACTTCTGACGGTTGAAGTACTAATCGCTCTTCGCCTACCTGCAATTTCACACTCGTCTCATCAATGCCCAGCACTTCGCCAACCACATCACGCTGTTGCAATCGGACGTTGACTGTAGTGATTGGAGATTGCGCTATACATATTGTGCAAGCAGTTAGCAGCAAGGCAAGAACTTCCAAAATTAAGATGTGGCGAATCATCATCATCTACTATTTTCGTAAAGCTGGTAAATGGCTGCGAGGCATTTGCAAAATCAAACAAGCCATCGCCGTCGCATAAGGGTCACAAATAAAATCGTCCTGCCACGCTCCACTGGCCTGTTGCTTTTCTAACAATAAGTTGCTGGTTTGAGCATACCAAGTTTTCCAAGGCTTACTGGAAATCCCAGCATTGCCACTGGATTGGTATAACGCATGAGCAGCATAATACTGTCCATAAAAATAATGTGGATCCCCAGCATAGTCTTGCTGTGGCGGAATATGTTGCATTAAGAAATCCACGCCGCGTTTAAGCACTTGCTTCTTATCCCATCGCAAACTCTGCAAAGAGACTAAAGCTGACGCCGTCCGCCCGTAGGCACTCTCGCCAGGTTGAGAAGTATAGCGAAATCCACCATCGGAGTTTTGCAACGCTGTCACATATCGTCGGCACGCATCAATGGTAGCGGGCGGTACATACAAACCCGCATTGCGTGCTGCCCGCAGTGCTAATACTTGGCAAACCGTTACCGAAATATCAGCATCAGCTTTCTGCGGTTCATAGCGCCACCCACCCTCATCGTTTTGCGTCCTGACAATCAGTTTGACCCCGTTTTCTATGACAGCCCGTAGGCCCTTTTGTCGTGATGCCCCGAACACTTGTGCTAAGAATAACGTCGAAAAACCGTGTCCGTACATCGGCCCACGGTCGTTTGATTCTCGAGAACCTATGACACCTGTTTCTTGAGCATGCCTCATTACGAAATCCACCATCAATGAAACGTGTTTGCCATATGGCCCTCGTTCTGGCAGATGCCCAGCGGAAACAAAAGCGAGTCCCGCTAAACTTATTACTGCTAGATTACGTTCATATTCGGCAGACCCAAATGCGCCATCATCCGTTTGAGAATCTACTAAATACCGTAAGCCCCGACTTACCGCTTGTCGATGTTCGACGGTGAGCATTGACGGCTGTGCGGACAAATCCAACGGCCACAGAATTGGCACAGACCCCAGTAATAATGCACGCCGATCTATCATTTATTCGCTCACCACTTGCTACTGTCCTAACGGTTTCTGCTGATTCAACCGTAAATAAAACTGTTCAATTAATCGTTCATACCTCGCGATAAACGGATTGGCCGCTGCATCTCGCAATTGCGTGCGGACGCGAGGTGGCAAGTGATTCCACAGCAATAATTGTCGTTGTACGAGTTCCTCTGGTGTCAGGTCCTGCCTACCACCAGTAGACGTACCATCAGCATCTGCCATAGCGTTTTCAGATGTTATGCCGACACCAGCTTCTTGGCCACTCGCACCTGCAATTGGCGTTGCGGAAAACACAGATTCAGGACCAATTTGTTCCCGATCAATCACTCTAGTTAACTGTCGAATGATATCAATTTGCAGTTTCTGAATTTCACCTTTGGATTTTTCCGAATCGATTTTAAGCTTACGTAAATTCTTCGTGACCATTTTCATTTGCAACTCGATCTGCAATAACGCGACACTCACATCGCCCATCTCAATATTATCGCCGTTCGTTACCTCCGCATTGGCCACTGCACCTGTTCCTTGATATGGGCCGGAAGAACCCGGCGCAATACTTGCCGGATTGTCAAATACCCCCTGCCCTGAACCAAAAAGAGACTGTTTCACTTGCGGCGACAAAACAATCGCGGGTTCTTTGCCGAAGCTCTGATTACCAAGATTCAGCACCACACAAATGACGATCAACGATCGCCACCAAGAAGAACTGTTCAATGTTAGAAATGACACCATTTACTGAACCCCCTTCTTCGGTTTAAGGCTATGAATCTTGTTTTCCTGATCATTCTGTTGACTACGAGACTGTCTTATTTGGGAAACAATCATCGACAATTCTCGTTGCCGGTCCTCAAGTTCTTTGAATTCCCGCAAATAACCAACACGCATTTCTGACGCATTTATCAACGACATCACTCGCATATTTATATCTTCTTGCACCGCGAGAATCAAAACAAGATCAACCACTTCCGTTTGCTGACGAACTACATCCGACTGCTGTTGCGGATGCGTGGTTTCATTTCGACGCGATCCAGCCGCATTAATGATTGTCCGCAACAACGACAGAGCACTAGCGATGTGGTCTTGGCAAACTCGAGTGTCGTCAAACCATATCTGTTGGGCATTTTGCAAATGTGCCGCCACCGATCGCAAAGATAAATCTACCACGGGCGGTGTCCCTTCAAATCCAAGTAACTCAACAATCATGTTTGTTACCAGCTCTTGCCGAGCCGCAATCGCTTGTAACTCAACTTGCTCCAAACCAGTATTTTGCAAGTCAGTTTCAATGCCAAGTTGTTGTTTGTAAATCGTTTTCAACGAATCCAACAACTGTACGGCACGCTGCTGATTGTGACCGAGTTGTATCGCCGTTGTTGCTACGGTGGACAATATTTCTTGCATCATGATGGTCACTTGCTGCTGCTGTTGCACAGCCAAAGCGACGTCATTGTTTAACAACAACCTAGCGGCGTTTCTCATATCACCCACGATCGAAGAGTCCTGCAATTTCCGTAAAAACTGAAATTCAGCGGCGGATTGATTAGCAAATTCATCAGCGGAGTTTGATAATTGAAAAACATATTGTGCCACTCGGTCGGCCAGGTCACCCTGCAGTTTGGCAGACTCAGTTCTCGCCAACGCCATTAACCGCACTTGCGTCTCACTCTGATCGTCTTGCCCCTTGAACTGCAAAGAGCGAGTCCTAGTTATTAAGTCTTTCTGAACAATAATCATTTCATCCCAAAAGTCAGCAAACTCTGCGGTTCGTTGACTATGCACTTGTTCCTGCATCAGCAATTCCAGTTTAGTAATGGCGACCTCGAGCAGTAAAACAATGTCATCCGTGTGTTGCACCATCTTTAAACGAATTGCCGTACTAAGCTCCCCAGCACCACGCCCGTCAACGGCATCCACGACCTCTGACAACAACGCCATTTCCCTAATTTTTGATTGCACTTGAGGCAACAATTGTTGATCAAGCTCAGAAGCGATTTGATTGAATTTCTCAAAAGCCTGAACCAACGTAGGTAGCAGAGTTTCACCTTCAAACGATTTCCCAATCAATTCAAGTCGTCCGAGAATAGACTGTGGACCAGAATCCAGCAAACTAGCAGTACTGCGATGTTGCAATAACAAACCACGACTAAGATCACGCACTTCCAAACGAATTGCGTGATCCGTTGTCTCCACCAATCGTTCTTCTAAAAATCGAGTCTGTATCACTGACAACTGCAACAACTTCTTGAGATCCTCAAGCTGTTTGGCGACAAGTTGAAGATCCTGGTGCATTTTTCCGCGAAATTGAACGAGCGATAGAACCGTTAACGGCACCACGTCGCTGCTGATGCTGTTGCCAAGTTGATCGGCAACCTGCACCCTTAGTTGCAACGTTGTACCACTAGCCACCTCTCCTAAACGCCCAACGTCGATTCCCATTTCAACCCGCAACCGATCGGGAAGTTGCTGGACAAACGCTCGCAATGATGTGTACTCCGTTCTTTCACTCACAGCAAATGACGCTATTGGAATTTCCAACATTTGGATCTTATCATCGTTCCACTGCTCAGCAACACAATACTGTAACCACGCTTGAGTAACCTGCAAATCATCCATCGCCACCATCACCAGCGGCAGTCGACCAGCCGCCGTAAGTAATGTCTCTGCATGCGGGCTTAGTATATTCACGCTCGGTTCGTGGTCCTTGATAACATTTAAATCAATATCGACCAGATTCCTCGAAACGACACCATCTTCATCGGTTAATTCAAGTCCTAATGTGCCACTCGATAAAATCGTCATCGGTTTGGACAAACGTAGTACTATTGCGTCTGCCAGCGACTGTTGCACCAAAAGAATACGATCCTCGACGCCTTCGCTGTGAAACAAAAGTGTTGCTTGTTCTAGCGGTCGATCAATAGTTGCCTGGAATTGAAGTTGGCTGCCGTACAGCACTCGCGCCGCAGCATCGGTTTCATAGCTTTCTAGCTCGGTGTATGCAGGTGGAGTTATTATCACCTTGGACAGCATGACATTAGGAGGTGATACAATGCTAACATCTCGCCATTGATCCGCTTCGTAATCACCACCATGAATACGATATACAAACGATTGTTGTACCCGCGGCAATGCCAGTTCATGCTCGTTGGATTTCGAGTTGACCCTTAATGTCGAAAACTCCGAATCCCCATCCCAGCGAACATCCACAAAAACTTCCCGTGGAAAAAGCCAGCTTTGTGATCCTATCTTGATCTGATAATCGGCCCCCATTGAAACTTTTTCGCGATGATCGATGACTGTCAACTCATGGCGACGTGGCCAATGCTGAAACGTCCACGGAGACAAAGTCCGCTGCGATGCGAGTGCAAATGTCGACTGGAATCCAAACGCAAGCGAAAGCAAAGTTAGCAGTAACAGGCAAGTCAACAGTAACGGCCTGCGCAGAATCCGCACGCGAAAACACTCGCCAATCTGATACTTAATGAGTTCCGCTTCAAGTTGGGATTCCATCACCGCTATAAATTCTAAACGTCGTTCTTCAGATAACAACGGCGGTTGACGCTGTGCTGAATTCCGCAAGTCACACAACACAGACAGCCGTTGACCCAATTCTGAATGGGATTGTTCAATTCTGCGAGCCGCCTGAAAATCAGAAAGATTGAATTTCCATGCTGGCACTACCCAACGGCAACTTACCAACATCAACATGGCCAACAAACAAGCAAATTGCAGCCAAGCGATTTGCGACAATCGATGTTGTACGATGCCATCGAGTATCACCATACCCAAGAAGCAGGCTAACATCACAATTATCGAATACAACGCCGCACGGCACCGCACATACCAGCGGCAACGGTTCGCAACTTGGCGGATCAACTGTCGTACCACCGAATCCTGCGGCCAACTAACCGCCGATTCCAAACTAGCGTGCTCCATATTTTGAATTACTTCTGTCATGACATTAATTATACCACCGTCTCCGCAAGGTCCAATCAATTGCCAATAGACTTATCAATAACGCCACTATCCAATTCGCATTCCAAATCGGTTTAGCAACCTTGCTGCGCACTCGCACCGGAGTTCCCCGCGGCACGTTTGCTACCAATTCATGGAGTTCACTAACGTTAAAATAGCGCCCATGTTCCGGGTCAATAACTTGTTGTTTTTCAACGTCACTCAGCGTTTGACGCACCAATTCACCCTGAGGTGCAATCACTGTGAAACTCGCAACTGCAGTATTTTCGCCGCCATCTTGAGACACCACTGGTTCAACGAGTTGTAGACGATAGGTTCCTAGTTCTAAACCTTGCATTGTTGCTGCAAATCTTCCTCGATCAGCTCCCAATCGCGCCAGTCGCAAAAACTGACGGCGTCCATTGGTATGTTCGACAACTACCATCACCGCGTGGTCGTCATCAGGGGCTATGCGTTCGTCTAAAAAACGAACCGTCACAGGCACGGGCTCACCAACGACAAATGCCTCACCATGGACCACAATTTCAATCAAACCACTTCCATCAGTCGGCGTAGTTTGACGACTCATGTAACGCATGGTCTGTTCCCAATATTGGTCGAAGGGCTTGATGCCTTCTGCAGAGACTTCCACGGATTCATTCCACCGCCACGTTGCGTCGAACCAATGAAAAACAACTTTTCCTGCGCCGATAAATTGTTGTGTAATCAACGGTCCAACGTCATCATTCGTCGTCCCCAACGTCGACAATATGTGAACCCCTGGACGCTGGAGGTCACTTGTAACAGACCAATAAGGAACGGTGAGCGCTCGCCATGCCGATACGTTATCAGTAACTTCTGTGCCAAGCTGCAGATGAGCAAACCGCTCTCCCAGTGAATTTAATATTATCTCAGTGGTTGGATCCAAATCATCAGACTCTTGGAATTGATCGACAGCAACGGGAAACAACTTTTCAAGTGGTTGTCCAGCAAACGTTGTCGGCATGCCAAGCGGGCCGGCAACAAAGACAATTCCGCCTCCCCTCTGCTCCACAAAATCAATTAGCAACTGCTGAAATTGGACGCTCAGCATTCGACTTTCCACATCACCAACGACAATGACATCATATTGGAATAACTGTTCTCGACTAGACGGTAGTGATGCCAAAACACGTTCATCCATTTCCACAAGTCGGGCATCCGCCGAAAATAAAACCGAATCAACGGAAAACCGATTACCCGTTTGCTCCGCATTGTTCGAGCGGCCTAATAAATCTAGCAATGCGCGATATTCAAATCGAGGCATATTTTCAACAAGTAAAATTTTCGTCGCATCATCGGTAACATTAATTTCAAATTCAACAGAATTGTTCTCCGTATTAGACTCTTCACTTGTTGCGGAAATTGCTACACGTATCTGTGCCCGCCCAACCTGGCTGGGTACAAATGGAATCCGTAGTCGTTTATTAGGATCATCATTGCTAACCGACTCAATGATCTGCAAAAATGGATCCACACTGTTTCCTAAAGAGGCAATAACCTGAACTTCAAGCGGCTTACCAGCAGTAGCTAACTCTCCCAACAAATTTAGATCAACCTCTAAAAAAAGCTGTTCACCTAAATGAGCCATTGTCGGTGCTAGCGGGTTTTCCAAAGCAATATCCGGCGTTTGCTGTAGCGATCCAAACCCTCCGATCAATAAGGGAATTGATTTCTTTGCAATCCAATCGCTCGCATCATGCAGCGAAGAGCCATTCGTATTAATTCCGTCCGTCAAAACAATCACCGCTGCAATAGAACGGCCACGATGTTGTGTGACCGCTTGGCGGATCGCGTCACCAATGCGACTTTCAGTTTGATCAAAGTCTTGAGCCTCAGAAAGATCCGCATTTATACTGACACCTCGCCCAGCCAAACGTAGCTTTGAACCTAAGTGATAAACCGATATCCGATAATCTTCACTGAGTCGAGCCAACGGTTTGTTTAGCTCGCTATCGTCTTCATGCCAGCGATGATTTGCGCTGTCAAGACGTAGGTTATCCAGCCAGGCCGTCAGTAATTTCCAACGCGGCAGTGACCATTCTGACTGAATGGTGCGACCGCTTATAAACCGGCCTAACTCGGTCATAGAATATTGATCTTCTAGTTGCATACTTTCACTGCGATCAATCAATATCAACAAATCCGGCTTTTGTGTTGCATGCTCCTGTTGCGTCCATCCCATCATCATCAGCAATAAGATGACGAATATTGAAATCCGCAAAGTTGACAATACTCGGCGCTGAAACCGAGTTAAGCCCGTTGTCCTCCAAAAAATCCAAATACCTAGTAGCAGCGCTGTGACCGCACAAGCAAGTAATAACGGGAAGCGGGATGCCTGCTGATCAACAGTAACCGTAACATCTTGGCCAAACAGTACGAGATCGGCATAGATCGAATTAATTTCAACTATCGTGCTTGCATCACCTATCATCGCTGTCCCCCTATATGGGGATCGAGAGGAACACGATTTCGATAAACCCAGAGTTCCACGACACCTAAGACCAACACGAGCAATAACAAAGTAGCAAACCAATCATATCGGTTATCAGTGGGGATTTCATTGACTGTAACACTGTGATCCGATATTAGAGACTCAGCACTAAATAGTTCTTCCGCCGGAATCGATAAATCATGACTGTCTTGACCATCAAGGTTTATCGCATGAGGAGTCGACGCCACAGGTACGCCGTCCACAACCGTCATAATAGAATACACGCCCAAATCTTCCGTTTCGGAAAACGACCACACCAGTGGGCGACTCTCTGGTTGCTGACTGTCCCGCGGATGCACCACTGAAATGGGCTTTAGCTGTCCACTAGGAGTACGGACTTGGATTTGCAATTCAGCCAGTGAACGAGAAAGGTCGATTTTCTCAAACAATACCGAGCCTATTGTATGATTCTGGTGATTCCCACCAAGTCGAGCAACATGTGCTAATGACTCATGGACTAACGGCAAAAAACTAGGCCAACTCCCGAGATCACTCCACTTGCCCGTCTTCTGACTCGGGTCTATCGAAGTTGTCATAATGAAAACATGCCCACTGCCAACGGAAGCTAACAAATACAATGGGTCCGCGTTGTTAAGCACTAAAATGGGCTGCACTGTGTCAGTACCCGAGGCAACGCATTTGATGTATGTTGAGATAGGTGTCGCTTCAATGCCATTGGTCGGATGATCGGCAAACAATTTAGTGATTGCATGTGATGTCTTATCGAGTTGTATCTGCACGTCTGAGTCTTCTATAATCTGCTGCCACTGCAGGGGGATTTTAAATTCCGATGACATCCCAAACGAACGATTATAATTAGCGAGATCGATTCGATCCCCAGGACATAGCAAGAGCGTACCACCAGCAGTCACATAAGCATGTAACTGCTCAATTTCTGACGAGCTGATTTGTTTGACGTTACACAATGCAATCATGTCATATTGCGCAAGTCCTTGATCGATTAACTCCCCCTCATTGACTGTTGTTATTTGAACAGGCCACTGAGTACTGGCAGTCGGGACGAGCGCGGTTGCTAATAATTCTTCCGACCGATATCGTCCCGTAACCGCCAGCACTTGAAACTTCGCAGCCGTCGAAAATACGACCCATTTCGTATTGTCAGACAACAATGAATCCGGCTGCGCTGCAGGAACTGGTGCAATGTGCACTTTAGCTTGATGCTGACCTAACTTCAAGTTTTGGTCATCGAGCCGAACAGTGACTAGTTCGCTGGGGGCCAGTGAAACTTGCTCCCGCTGCACAACGCGACCTTCAATGGACCATGTTACCGTAACGGTTTGAGATTTTGTCTGCGAATAGTTTTTAAACTGAGCGCGCAACGCTACTTGGTTGCCAAATGGACCCGCTGGATATTCAATGTCTAAATCCTCGACCGCAAGATTGTGTAAGTAAGGTTGTCGGCAGTCGAAGTATTCGATTTTGCCGCTCGCCCCAATGATGCGTGATACTTTTTCAGGTGTTACGCCGTGCCAGGAATCACGTTGAAAATCAGAGAAGATTGCATAGCGAGTCATAACGATGTCTTGCATGGCGACGCGAGAACGTTCTGCCAACGCAGCAGCTAGAACAATCGCATTGAGCGCCTCACCACTACGATTGGTTAATTCCAACGCCACTAACTCAGAAATGATTTCTTGCCGATCAAACACTGGTTGTTCTATCAATGGGCGATCGCGAGAACCAATTGTCACAATGGAAATGACATCG
This sequence comes from Planctomycetaceae bacterium, assembly GCA_018658605.1. Next base: position 10,874 of record JABHUV010000329.1, read on the forward strand.
CCTTGTGGTAACTGTTGCACATACTTCATCGCCCTTTGGCGAGCCAACTCAAAAGACGAAGCAGACGCTCCTGCAGATTCGCCAACCGCGCCCATGGAATAACTTGTATCGAGCAGCAACACGTGGTGCGTACCAGTCGAACGACGCAGATATCGATCGAATTGTGAATAATCTGTCGATGGATCGGTAATTGCAAATATCAAAAGGCCGAGCATCGCGAATCGTAGTAGCAACAACCACAATCGACGCAAGCGGACACGCTGCTGGACTTGTTGTTGTGCCGCTTGTAAAAATCGCATGGCCGACCAAGCGACCACTCGCTGGTATCGTCGACGCCACAGATGAATCGCCAACGGTATCACTAGTACCAAGGCCCACCAAAGTCGTTCCGGCGATGTGTAGTTGACTGTAAACATAAGCTACACGCTCCTCCGTTGTGCAGCATAGCTCGTCAAAAACCCGTGTAGCGCCTGTCCAAAGTCTTCATCGGATACAACACATTGAAATCCAGCACCCAGATTACGAGATCGGCTAGTCAATTCATCTTGCGCCTGCTCAAACAACTCTAGGTATTCTTGCCGAACCGAGTTCGTTTCTAATTCAGTGGTTGCGAATAACTCCAAATCTTCGAATTTTACGTTACCCGTGAATGGAAACGTGACCTCATCGCGATCAAGCACTTGAAACAACACCACGTCGTGATCCGACAATCGCAACTGCTCCACTGCTGCCAGCAATGGTTCCAAATCGTCTAAAAAATCGCTGGCCACAACTACAACCGATCGTTGGGGCAGCCGACCTGCAACATCATTCAAAACCGAACCTAAATCAGTTCCCGCTAGAGCCCTACCTCGTTTCTGTTGCTTCTTGTGATCAGGCAACAGCGACTCACCGTCCTCCTGAGGATTCTCAAACACTTCCAGAATGCGGTCCCAATGTCGATGATGACTAGCGGCAGGGAGCCACTGTTGAATTTCCGTGTCGGCGAGAGCAACGCCGATCGAATCACCTTTCCGCAGCATTAGCCACGCCAGTGCTGCGAGGACACACTTTGCATATTCCAGTTTTTCTAGTGGTGCGATTCCCGAACGATAAGACATGCTGGCACTCTGATCTAACACCAAATAGGCATGCAGGTTTGTTTCATCCACATATCGTTTGACGAACAACTTATCCGTACGACCATACGCCTTCCAATCCACATGACGAATCTCATCGCCTTGAACGTACTCACGATACTCTGAAAACTCCACGCTCGACCCTTGAAAAGGACTGCGATGCGACCCAGCGACAAATCCTTCGATGATATGCCGCGCACGCAACGTGAGTCCATCAAGAGCTGCGAGAGTTGTCGGACTTAAAGATTTCAGCAACTTGCTCACTGTGACTCACCTGACTCGTTTGCGAGATCCCCTGTTCAATTAATTGATCAATGATTTGATCTGTCGAAACACCTTCAGCTTGGGCGGCATAATTCAATCGAATACGATGCCGCAGGACACAATGAGCGACTGCGATAACATCGTCAAAATCAACGGCCACTCGTCCATTCATCAATGCATGAGCCTTAGCACCTAACACTAAATACTGACTCGCGCGTGGACCCGCTCCCCAACTAACATGGCGTTGAATACTCTCAGACACGTTGTTCTCTCCACGTGTCATCCGCGCCAACCCAATGGCAAATTGAGCGACATGGTCGGCAACGGGCAATGATCGAACAAACGCGGTGGCTGCCGCAAGTTCTTCCACACCGAACACCGCCTCAATCTCCTGATGCTCCGTACCCGTCGTTCTCTGAACCATCAGCAATTCTTCGGTTTCATTAGGGTAATCAACCTGCAACTGAAACATAAATCGATCCAACTGCGCTTCCGGCAGAGGGTAAGTGCCTTCTTGCTCGATGGGGTTCTGTGTCGCCAGCACAAAAAACGGGGCTGGTAACGCATGCGTGCGCCCCCCCACCGTGACTTGTCGCTCTTGCATTCCTTCGAGCAAAGCAGCTTGCGTTTTGGGAGGTGTCCGATTAATTTCGTCCGCTAAAACGATATTCGCAAACAGCGGCCCCGCCATGAACTCTAATTCTCGATGACCCGTACTCAGGTCATCTTGAATGATTTCCGTTCCCGTTATATCCGCAGGCATCAAGTCCGGCGTAAACTGAATGCGGCTGAATGTCAAAGATAATGCAGAAGCTAGCGATTGCACCATCAGTGTTTTAGCGAGCCCTGGTACGCCGACTAATAAACAATGGCCCTCGGATAATAACGCCACCAGCATTTGATCGATTACTTTCGATTGCCCAACGATTTTACGTGACACCGCAGTGCGAATCGCATCACACGATTCACGGATCTGGGCGACTGATTGCTCGAGCTCGTTCACTGTCATAATATAGGTCGTCTTAGGGGGGTTGATGTAGCTCTATTTTTAGTTGCCATCCGCAACGATTTTTCGCTTCGTACGCGATAACGCTAGCAAGGTCTTGCCAGCAAATAATGTGACATAATCATCGCTAAATGTTATTTGACACCGTTGCCTATTCAATAATTCCATTATCTCCGTGGGAAATGTCGCGGCTGCTACTAATTCTAACCTAAATTGGCCGGATTCCAATTCAGTTATTCCTCTTTGCATAATCATCACAGTATCGCCGGTAACAACATAAATATTCGTGCCGTCATCTGCTAAAGTGTAAACAGATTCGACTTCACCCGTTGCAACGCTTAGGCCTGAATTCAACGCTGACTGAAATCGCCCATCGCGGTCATAATAAAACAGACCATTACCCAATAGCAGACATGCACCAGGTATTTCCCGACGACTTGGAATTAAAGTGGAATGCAGGAATTGAGATTCATGTGTAATCCACCGAAATGCACCAGAAAACAAATCTAACTGAAAGATTACGGCGTTATCCGCTGCTGCAATTGTTACTCCAAGACTACCCGCATCTACTACGATACTCGTATGCCTCGGCTTGGCCTGCTCTAAATCGGTAACATCCGTATCGTCCGCAATTCCGGTATTCTGGGCATAGTGATTTAGCCACAACAACTGTCCGGCGAGTGAAACACAAGCGACTTCGCCAGTGTTGCAACAAGTTACAATTCGGTCACCGGCAATCACCAAATGGCTTGCTTCAAGCGTCGAAACTTTTTGATGACCGACTGCTCGCGCCCCTCCTAAATAGGTGCGCCATTTTTCGCGGCCAGAATGCAACGAATAACAAACCAGATAATTGCGACATTGCACAACTGTCGTTTCACGCATTAACACGTAAAATAAATCGCCCACAATTTTAGGTGAACTCACAAACGTCCAGTTCCCTAAACGATTTTCTTTTGCCCCGTTAGCATAGACTGGATAACCACTGAGCAATTTCCCTTGCGTGGACAAGTCCAGCGCCACAATAGCCCCACTAGAGCGAAATGCTGCCCCCAACGATTGATGATGCGTCGCCGTGGGATCTCCGATTCGAGCCAGTAACAAATCGCCGCTTATTTCCACTGTTGCCTGAGCTCTGCCCCAATATGGAATCGCTTTGTCATACCAATCACTGTCATTTTCAGAATCACCATGCTCGTAAATGACGTAACCCTCCTTGCCGGTTCCCCACGCTGGTAATCCTGTCGCTATATCAACTGCAATAATCTTATCAACTGTATTTAAAAACAAATGCGATCGATTTCGCTGTACCGCCACCTCGAGGCGTGGGTTGTCCGATAGATCGATGCGTTGTGTCCACTGAGGAGCGCGTTGGAATGTTTCAACCGGAGATGCGACAGCAAGAGTGTCATGTTCTGGAAAATGTTGCGAATAATAGTCTTCCAAAACTTTTACTACCTTACCTACCCGCCCACCGAATTGAAAATTCATGTGTTCTTTATCAGCGTCTACTTCAGTGAATCGTTCGACGCTAGCTGATCGTATTGTCGCTAATGTTGCGCGAGCAGCTAAAGGCATGTTGGCTGCAACGTTGTTGGCGAACATGCGAACTTGCAGAGCTTGTTGCTCTGATCTCGTCATTGGGCGTTGTAAAAAACCAACCACGCCGTCATATTCTAAGTCGACGTTAACTTGCGGAAAGCTCCTAGTCGCAGCCTGCCAATACATGCGAGCGGCCAGTTGCTGTCCGGTTTGAAATGCTGTATCCCCTAGCATAATACGCCATTGAAAAGTGCGACTGCTTAAGGGCCAGCGCGTCAATAGTCGGTGTACATCCGTTGGTTCCAATACCCCCGATGCTGCTATCGTCTGATCAGCGAAACGATCCATTCGCGTTTGATGTTCTTTCCAGATTGCCTGATGGTGCTGAGCGAATCGAGCATGCCAAGCGTGTGAGAAACTGTCAACACTTACAAACCGCCGATACCCTGTGGGCAATTGCGGCGCGGCGACGGGTACCAGTTTTCCAGCTGCGCGTAATCGCAATCGATCCATTCGATCTAGTGCCGCCAGATAATCCTGCTGAGCCAACATGCCATTCGCCGCTGTAATTAATTGCAAATCTTCATGGTCCAGCAACGGTACATGGCGGTCTGCCAAACCAACCGGATTCGCCACAATCGTCATTCCCTCTCGGTTTTGCCCAACAGCGCACCGCGCAGTTAAACAAACTACCACAGTGCTCAGCACAATGAGCACTGCGGCTTGGCTGCGCATCTCCGAGAACCAATTCTGCAATTTTACAAAAGGACTATCCACGCGAAAAACCCTCAATAAATCGCCCTAGCAAAAACAAGCAAACTCCAAAAATCATCGATATCAGCAGGCCATCCACGCCAAAACCAAACACATCTCGACCGGGGCGTTCTAACTCGCTCGTATTAGAATGGGGATCATCAAAAACAAGTTGCAATCCAATCGCAATAGGTAAAATACCCAACGCTGCTAGCTGCATCCATTTTCCGATTAACCGCATATTGATTCTACTGTTTTATTGATGTTCAAAGGTAAGGGGATTGGGAGAAAGCCGTAAACGGACTATCCTCAATAGTAGGCAATGTCATCCAATACTACCACTAGCGAAGTCTTGAATCTGATGCAAATTAAAACCGTTATTTTACGTAGTCTACGCCTGAAGTGTTGCCAATGTGGCATCGGAAAAATATTCCGTAGCTGGTTCAAAATGTATGACAATTGCTTGCACTGCGGCGTAACGTTCGAGCGCGAACCTGGTTTCTTTTTGGGTAGTATCTATATTAACTACGCTTTTACCGCCCTCAGCATGACCAGCATGTATGTTCCGGCCCTCATACTTGAGTGGGCCCCCAACAATCAACTCATCTGGTACGCGTTCGCTTATACCATCATCACGCCTATTCTGCTGTTCCGACATGCACGCAGTGTGTGGCTAGGATTTGATCAATTGTTTGATCCACAACAACGCGAGCGTAACGGTACCAAACAAGAATAGATGACTTGGAATTATTCCGGAGAATCGTTGCTCTCGTTGTCTTTAAGATTTCGCGCTTTGCGAATCAATACATAGAAATATGTGCTCATGGCCGTCAAAATGCTAAACGGCATAGCCATCATAAACATGATGCTCCAGAAATAACCACGTATCATTTGAGGGTCGTTAGCACTCAAACTCTCTTTACACGTTGGACAAGCAGTCGCCACATGACCAGCAATAATGATCACCATCGCACACAACGCCCATTGTCGAGCGAAACGAGTTATTAGATTTTTAAGATTTGACATCATCATTGGTTCCTAGTTAACACTCTCAGTCTAATCAACCTTCTATCGCTAGTCCACATTGACCATCTCGATTCGTGTAATTTGTGTCCATGCGTAGTTCACGACATCTGATACAACATCCAATAAATTACGACGCCGGTTACTGACACATACAACCAAATTGGAAATGTTCGTTTGGCCCACTTCAAGTGCATTGCACGATGATCCTTAAGCCCCTGGTAAATCGTAATGATCGCGCCTACGGGTACATACACTGCCAAAATAATATGGCTAATGAGAATCGTAAAATACGTGTATCGCAACCACGGCGGATGTGATTCAGGAAACTTTGTGCCACCACCTTTTTGATAGTGATAAATCAAATAGCAAACCAAAAACATAGTTGAAACAGCAAAACAACAAATCATCGTCCACTTGTGCGCGGTTTCGTATTTGCGTTTTATCAGCACAAAACCAACGATCAATAAGACAGTGGCAAGTGCGTTAAGGGACGCGTTGATCGCTGGTAAGTCCATCATCTACTCTGCTTGTATATCTAGGTTCATTCGTCCACCGACGGTTCCGCTGCCGTGTCCGATTGTTGCTGCTTTACAAATCCTGCTATCTGCTTTTCCAACCGCTCACGGTCAGCCACCACGTCATCTGGTTCCGTTTCCTCTAGCAATAACGCTACTAACAGCTTGTTCAATTCTTCCATCGCTTCCACGTCATGCCAATTAAACGCTCCACGTACATTTCCCCATTTATCGACTGCACAAAATGATTCGGCATGCGTGCGTGGCCCGACCGACAATAGGAATTTATCCGAACCGATGCGATTAATATATTGGGAGTTACCAGTCAAAAACTTCCAGTTCTCATTGTCAGTTGTGAATTTTTTGGCGTAGGAATTCAAAACAGCCGGAGTATCATTATCGGCATCACAACTGATACTAATAAACTTGACGCCCTTGCGAGCCCAAACTTTATGTAACGATTGCATTTCTTGATTCTGCTGAACACAAGTGGACGGACACGAAGCAAAGAAGAAACTAGCGACCCACACTTTGTCACGCAAGGCCTTTGATTCAAACCCAGTACCAGCTTGATCCACTAACTGAAAATCGGTAATCCACGGCTCACCTTCTCCCAGTTCATAATCTGCAGGTGTTATCTCTGGCACAAAATCAGCAATTTCATTTCCTACGGATTGATTGTTCGGATCGGCGGCATCCATCCAGCGTCCCGCTTTAAACATCACCAACAGACCGGCACACAATAACATGACTGCCACAAAGAAAATCGCTGATTTATTCATCTCATATCTCCACTAATCCGCGTGCGACTTATCCAAACCGCCATTGCAAAAAACAGTATTAACCCCACCACCACAACAATCATATTGGTACTAGTCGAAGCGGTCCAGTAATCTACACCCAAGGGTTGTGCATATAACAACTCCCGCACCAGAGCGACAACATAAGTCAACGGGTTCATCCGCATACACCAATGTACTGCCATTTGGGCAACGCTTGAATTAGCCAAAGCTGGTACTGGAAAAAACGATCCCGACATCAACCACATCGGCATCAATACTAAGTTCATAATGGCATGGAAACCCTGAGTGGACTCCATCCGCCAAGCAAACACAAATCCCAAGCTTGTCATCATCAGCGCCGCGGCGAACAATAAAACCACCAATGCCACGAACCGCCCCGGCGACCAGGACACATCGAGAAACAAAGCAACTGACAAAAACAATAAAGCTTGAATCAAGGCAATGATCGCTCCACCTAGCACTTTGCCCAAAACCATACTGCTACGGGAAACTGGTGAAACCAATACGGATTGCAGAAACCCCTCGCGGCGGTCTTCGATGATTGAAATCGACGTAAAGATAGCAGTGAACATCAAAATCAACACCAGCGAACCAGGGAAATAATAATGCAAGAACCCGGGAGCAGCGCCGGAACTAGTGCCCGCGGAAAAGCTACGATCTAAGCCCAAGCCAAAAATAATCCACATTACCAACGGAGTGCCGATAGAACCAATGACGCGATTACGTTGACGAAAGAACCTTACTAACTCACGCCAACATAGTTGGTAGACAACGGCGGCCATGCGGGGAGCGGGTACGTCGGGTGCGGGCATCATTCTATTCTCCCGTCGGCACAAGTTCGCCGCTCTGAAAAAATTGATGACCCGTCTTCGAAATAAATACGTCTTCTAAACTCGGACGACCTACGGTAATCGATTGAATCTGGTCACCGAACTGTTCCATAATGCGCTGTACTAAAGCAACGTTTGAGGACGCTTCCGCAATGGCTGCGTCAGCGTCTTGTTCCAACCGCAATTGCCCATCCACCAAACGTGGTTCCACATTAAACTCCGCGGCTAACAACTTGGATAACGACTCGGGGGCGGCACATTTAATGGAAACAACATCTCCGCCGAGTTGCTGTCGAAGGACATCTGGTTGATCCAATGCCACCAACTGACCTGCATTGAGAATCGCCACTCGGTCCGCCCGCTCCGCTTCCTCTAAGAGGTGAGTTGTCATGAAAATCGTCATTCCGCTATCTTGTTGCAATTGTCGTAGCACATTCCATAAATCAATGCGAGCGGCGGGGTCCAAACCGGTGGTCGGTTCGTCCATAATCAGCAAGCGAGGGCGATGCAATAAACTCTTGGCTAATTCCAACCGTCGCCGTAATCCACCAGACAGCTCATCCACAATGTCATGTTGGCGTTCTGAAATGCCCAACTGTTCAGACACTTCGACAATACGGTCACCTGCATTTTTTCCAGTCAAACCGTACAGCGAGGCCTGCAATCGCAGGTTTTCCAATACGGTTAACTTCCCGTCGACCGAAGGCGATTGAAAAACCACACCCAATTGATGGCGAACGCTACTCAGATCAGACTCAACGCTGTTGCCAAATACTCGAATCGAACAACTTGGTGACGACGGCAGATGTTGCATAGGAATCAGCGTCGACAATAACCGAAACAGAGTCGTCTTGCCACTACCGTTGGGCCCCAGTAAGGCAAATAGCTCTCCATCATTGACATCCCACGATACGTCTTCAAGCGCACATCGTTCACCATAATGAAAGGAGAGGTGCTCAATTTTTATCGCGGCAGATTGCATCGTGGCCACGCTGTAGGTTAGCGGTTCAATAAGCAAATGGGAAAGACGGAAATGTCATCTTCAGGACTATTGTGTTGCCGATTCGACATGACCAGCATCGTGCGAGGAATCCGTCAAGCCTGTCACAGGGACTGCAGGTTCGGCAATTTCATAGGCCGCTCGATCCAAACGTTCATCCGTGTAGTAGTGAGTTCGTCGACCAATATCGGGCACCAACATCAACATCAAGAACAGGCTCATGATGGAAGCTGGAATCGTAAGAACCCACTTCCACATTCCTTTTTCCCACTTCAAGTGCATAAAGAACGTAATAACCAAAAACGCTTTGACACAGGAAACGGACAACATGATTCCCCATCCGAGTAGCTCTTTACCTTCGAACATTCCCTCAGCAATCATCCATCCAATTCCTGCGGAAATCCCCGTACATATTAGCAATCCAATAAAAACCTGAATGTAGATTCGACCATGGTCATGGTCATCATGATTTTCGGAATTTTGTTCGTGATCGGACATTTTTTTGTCTCTTTCAAACGTTAACGTCTAATAATAAATCGTTCAGTGTAAAAGTGCGGTGCCGCAACTTCGGTGCAACACTTAGAAAAGATAAAACAAGGGAAATAGGAATATCCAAACAAGGTCAACAAAGTGCCAATACAATCCGGTGTTCTCAATATAGTTGGCGCGTTTTTCATCAAGGGTCCAAGCCAACGGGAATCCAAAGGCGATTAAACCGACAATCACGTGAATGGCGTGAAATCCTGTCAGTAAAAAATAGGTGCTCGACCACATATTACCACTGGGGATGTGCATTGCGAGAATCAAACCGGCGTGCTGTTCCTCGTGCAACTTATAATTTATCCCTCCGCCGGGATGAGCATGCTCTTCGTCGTGAGCCACCGAGTGTTGGCGACTCCAATAGGTTTGCCGAGCTTCCAGTAATTTCATTTCAAAATCTAACGAAGTCGCCGTTTCGCCATCGGCTGGTTCTAATTTACTCTGAGCCCCTTTAACTTCATCAATTCGACGCGAAATATAAGCCGTTTCACTTTCACGTAAATGCCGTATGTAGCCATTGTATCGGGGCAACGAATATACATCTTGAGAAACGGAAATCAGCACATCACGATGATTAAGCCCAGCAATATTAGCGGCACTTTGTGTATTGGGCACTCGACCAATGACATATTCCGCCCACTGCAGCGAACCATGTAGGAACTCTTCGAGCATCGCTTGAGTCTCCGCTTTCATTGTCGATTCATTTGCGATGCTAACGTTCTTATCGTCAGGAACTTTTTCGGCTTGTTCAATCGCCGAGTCCTCGGCCTTGGACCCCGCCAACGGCAATACCGCTCCCTTGGAATATTCCGCTACTTGATCTTTGAGGCGAGAGAGATAGTAAACGTCAGACTGTTCGTGCAACAGACTGCGACCACCCGGTTGTGGGTGAATACCGTGAGCAAATTTACTCGAATACTCATACATCTTGATTCCCAAGAACGCACATCCACAAAGGAAAGTGACTGTCAAATACATCTTGGCCTTAGCGGCTAGATTCTTCTTGGCGGCTTCAAAGGTAAGGACAACCGTAAAACTAGAAAGGATAAGGATGAACGTGTTGATAGTTCCTAGCAATTCGTCAACGTGTACATCATGCGGTCGTGGCCAAGTGCCGGCGGGGGCACCAAAACGCAGCACGATATAAGTACCTATCAAGGCAGCAAAAAACATGATTTCAGTTGATAAAAATAGCCAGAGGATCACTTTTCCGTTATTGAGCGGAAGTGCTTCTTGGTATACCAAATCCACATGACCATGATGACCATCGTCTTGATGTTGTTCGTGTTCACTCATTTCTTATTTCAATTAATTAAGATTTCAAAGGGTTATGAAAAAGGACTTTGCTACCAAGCAAACGAGCCTATCGGTAGCGTAACCAAGGTTAATAGGTAAATCGGTAAATAGATCAAGCTCATTCGCAACAACTGGCGAGCTGAACGTTCATTTCGGCCAAAACAAAACCGAATGGCAAAACTCAATTGAATCATTCCCATCACGAAAACTAATAATAATTGAGCATGGCTATCAGGTACGAACCACAACGGTACGAAACTAATCGGCAATAATATTAAAGCACCAACGACCGCTTCGACACCAGCTCGACGCCCGCTGGGATCAACCACCGGCCACATTTTCATACCGGCTTGTTTGTATTGGTCACGATAGATCCAAGCAATCGCCATAAAATGCGGAAACTGCCAAAAGAACACGACGGCAAATAATGCTAACCAACGAGGATCACCCCAACTCCCCCCGACTGTCGCCCAGCCCATTAGGATTGGTAGTGCACCGGAAATAGCGCCGACGGCAGTGTTCAATGGAGTGCGCGTTTTAAGTGGAGTATAGGCAACGACATAAACGAGCCAAGTTAAAGCCGAAAACAGAGCGGTCAATGGATTGACGAACCAGATCAAGTAGGTGACTCCGATCACTAACGTCAAAACAACCAGTGACATCACCCATTGTCGAGAAAGGCGATTTGCGGGGAGTGGTCGATTTTGCGTGCGGGGCATCCGAGCATCGAGATCGCGTTCCATCCATTGATTCATTCCACTTGCACTGGAAGCGGTCAGCAGCGTCCCCACAAGAGCATGCAACACGACAATCGGGTCTGGTTGTCCCCAACTGGCAACGAATGCCGTAATGGCAACCGACACGACGACCATCACTGTGATCCGCGGCTTGGTTAGTTCAACATAGTCAGCCAACCGCGCAAGCATTCCAGCTTGTGTTTCGTTCAGTGGCACAACGCTGCTACTCATCAAAAAATTCCCTTAACTACTGCCGTACTCAACACCATATTTGTTGAGCATGGGCATATTGGATTAACTAATTTGTTTCAATAAATTCCGTGGCTTCTAATTGTTGCGTTACAAATTGCAATCGCAACAGTCTCGTCGTCACCAAGGCAGCCATTACAAGAATAACCGACCCAATCGCAACGTGTCCTGTGACAACATGAGATTGAAACCAACCTTGGGTCACCACCAGATGGTCTGCAAGGTACTTGTTGTTACCCAGTCCCGCAGGCCATCCAAATTTCAAAACCCAGGTTCCAATTCCCATCAACAACTGCACGACAATTAGTAGTCCCAGCTGTTTTACCCCCGAGCGTATACTCTTGGGCAAGTTCTTGGTGCCTCTAATTGCCAAACACAGCATCACTATATGTCCCGTCACAGCCAATGCCATGCCAATATGAAAAATCACTAGCACGGAATATGTCTGCGGCGATGTGGTTACAGGAATATGACGAATACTAGCTCCCAGAATTAACTGGCAATAAACCAAAATCGTCGTCAACCTCGCTAACCGTAGAGACGCATTAAATTGTTGCTTGTCGTCCTCACTAACTTTACTATCTTCGTTTTCCTCGTTTGCATTGTCTGCCTCAGCAGCACTCAATTCAGTTGAAACGGGATTCTGCCAAAATGCAGAAAACATTACGGCAATAATCGTCGTTAAAACTAAAAAGGCTGGCCCCGTACATCCGTGAATCATCGCCAGAGTAACGTCGTTTAGTCGTACTCGGACTCCACCCAAGATTCCTTGAGCGATCACGGCAACCAGTGCCACAATAACTAACTTTCGCATCCATGACCGTGCGTCCATTTTTAGGACGACAACCATCAATGCTATCGTAACCATTCCAACTAATGCTCCTAGCAACCGGTGTCCATGTTCAATGAACAGGTCCCACGGTCCTAGCAACCAGCTTTCCCACGGATACAAAAACATATTGTATCCGTATGTACTCGGCCAATCTGGAACAGCCATCCCCGCATCTGTCGTGGTCACGAGACCACCCACCCAGATAAGAGGAAAGGTTAGGACAGTAAGTAACAAAGCAAGCCGTCGTGACCATCGATTCATTCGCCCATTTGTAGCGGACAAGCTCATCATGCTCTCTCACTTACCTTTTGGCGGTGCCTCGCTATGGTTACGGTGGCACAACCAATCCTAGTGTAATTTTCAATTTGTTCGTTTACTTATTTGTTGTTTTGCCCGTCAATTAATGATCACCGCCACTCTCTGCATCATCATTCTCTGAAACACCCTCTGGTGGTGGTTGTGTCTGTGGATAAAAATCTTCATCCACTTCTGGTGAACCATATTCGTAGGGCCCCCGATACACGATTGGCTGTTTATCAAAGTTGCCGTGTGCCACAGGCGGACTCGGGCAAAACCACTCCATTCCATTAGCACGCCACGGATTCCGTCCAACGCGTGGTCCCTTAAAAATGCTATAGAAAAAGTTGATTGCAAAGATCGCTTGGCTCACAAACATTCCGAAAGCACACCAAGTAATAAATCGGTTCATCGGCAACAACTGTTTGAATGTCTCGTAATGATACGGATCCGCCAAACGTCGTGGGAAACCAACGGCCCCCAAAATATGCATTAAGTAAAACGTTCCGTTCATGAACACGAAGGTCAAGAAGAAGTGCCACTTACCAGCGGTTTCGTTCATACTACGGCCAAACATTTTGGGGAACCAAAAATAGATCGCCCCAAATACCGCCATCGCGGTGCCGCAGAATAATACGTAATGAAAGTGTGCCACGATGTAATAGGTATCATGTATGAAAATATCCACCGGTGTCGCAGCCATGAATATTCCTGACAAACCACCAATGATAAACATTGATATAAATGACAACGAGAATAACATCGGAGTGGTGAACTGAATCTTCCCTCCCCAAATTGTACCCAGCCAATTAAAAACCTTTACGGCAGATGGCAAGGCAATCATCATCGTCGAAACCATGAACGTCATACCCAACATCGGATTCATGCCTGACACAAACATATGGTGACCCCAGACGATAAATCCCAACCCCGCAATCCCAGAAATTGCATAGACCATTGGCTTGTAGCCGAAGATTGGTTTACGAGCAAAACAGGAAAGAATGTCAGAGACCATACCCATCGCTGGCAAGATCATAATATAGACTGCTGGATGAGAATAGAACCAAAACAAGTGCTGCCACAGCAATGGTTGTCCACCACCGGAAAGCATCTCGGAGTTATTAACCACCAAACCCTCCGGAATGAAAAATCCTGTACCTAAGAGACGATCAAGTACTTGCATGAAACCACCAGCTGTTAGTACGGGCAAAGCGAAAGCTTGCAAAATAGCTGTGATAAACATACTCCAAATCGTCATCGGCAAACGGAACATGGTCATTCCTGGTGCCCGCATTTGAATGATCGTCGTCAGGTAGTTCACCGAACCGAGCATCGAAGCGATTCCGACCAGCGTAACACCTATCAACCACCACGTTTGTGCCATTTCACTTCCCGGCGC
>JABHUV010000068.1 GCA_018658605.1 Planctomycetaceae bacterium
GGTAGAGATAGCCCAGCCATTCCGGCCATACTCGCTTTCAACATCCCACGACGGTCGTGCATCACCATTCCTTCGCGCGTCCGTCCGTGTAGAGCGGAAAATGCGTGGTTAGTATGATGATTGCTAGATGGTTCGTTTGGTGAAGTCATGAAAGCGTAAATCTGTCACTTGTATTGATAAAACAAATTCCCTACCGTTTTAGATTATCGGTTTTCGCCCATTATATCAATAAAAGAATACTCGATTCCCCCTCCCCTCAGGGGTAAGTTTTAACTGTAAACTAAGCGAATGGTGGCTAAACAATCAGAAATGCGATTTAAGTTATTGCGGCATTCATGGCGATTTCGCGGTGCGGCTATTGGTATCGGGTTATTACCGTTTTTGCTTTTCGAAATTAGCCTGCGGATAATCGGCATAGGCGATGTCAATGAGGCCCTCGATCCGTTTATTGCAATCAATCACCCAGTATCATTATTTGAGCTAAACACGGAACAAACGCAGTACCAAACTGTAGCCGCTCGGAAACAGTACTTTCAAAACGCATCTTTCCCCAAGACCAAAACGGATGATACTTTTCGAATCTTCTGTCTCGGCGGCTCCACGGTTCAAGGTCGTCCGTTTGCAGTAGAAACCTCCTTTACCAGTTGGCTTAAACTACAGCTTGAAGTAGCCGAACCCAACCGTAAATGGGAGGTTGTCAATTGTGGCGGTGTTTCTTATGCAAGTTATCGACTGCTACCGATTCTTGCCGAGGTAATGAACTACGAACCTGACTTGGTAGTTATTTACACTGGGCACAACGAGTTTCTTGAAGACCGTACTTATGCCCATTTACGTGATCCATCACGATGGCAGTCGATAAGCCAATATGCAGTCCGTAATATTCGGACCATACATTTAGTTCGCGAAATGTGGCATAAAATAACAGGAGATTCGGTTTCGATACAAAAAGTTAGCCTCGCTGCAGAAGTTAAGACCATTCTCGATCGTCAAGCCGGTTTGAAATCCTATCAGCGTGACCGCCCATGGCAAGCGAATGTTATCGAACATTTTAAATACAATATTCAGAAGATGATTGAAATATGCGATTCCAATCGAGTTCCTTTATATCTCTGTAATCCGGCCTCCAATATTCGTGACTGCACGCCTTTCAAGTCAGCGCCGACGTCGGGATTGGACCAAGCGACAATTCAATCAATCAAACAAACTAAATCAAATATTCCCAAACAATTACAGAGTCGGTCAGTCAAACCGATCAGAGAATCAGCTCATCAACTTACCCAACTCGATCCGCATAACGCAGCCACACTTTATCAAGCGGGGTTATTGTTGTTGGATAATGGTGCGGGGGTAGCAGCGCGTGACGTGTTATTGCGAGCTAAAGACGAAGACATCTGCCCGTTACGTATTTTGACAGTTATGAACGAATTTTTAGCCTCAGTGTCGAGTAGTCAGACGTTGCAAATTATTGACGTACAAGAACATTTCGCGGCACAGTCCCCAGTTCAAATTCCCGGCGATAACCTATTTCTAGATCATGTCCACCCAACAATTCGCGGGCATCAACTTATCGCTGGATATCTTTTTGAAAGGATGGTTGCCCAAGCAATCATTAAACGACCTGCCGATTTTACAGCACAGCGCAGCAATCGATTTCTGGCTCATCTAGAAAGCCTAAGTGAAATTTATTATCAACAAGGTGAGATTCGACTTAAGGGGCTACAAATGTGGAGTCGAGGTCAAGCGGGACGAGTTGACTTGTTGATTGAAGAAAACATTCAACAGAATAAGAGAAATAACAATAGCGAGGAATCACAGGCACCATGAAAAATATCATCGAAGTGCGAAAAGATGTTCCCAGCGGCACGATTGTGATTAACAATCCGGCGAGTGGCAATGCATTAACAACTTTTGGCCTAGTTCAATTGCAAGAAGCCTTCGGTGATTTACATCAAGAGAAGAATGTTCGAGCGGTTATTTTGACGGGCAGCCAACAGGTTTTTTGTGGTGGAACTGATTTAAAACAACTACAGAGTAATCTGAATCCGAATGAGATGTTGCCGACGCATCAAGATGTTGAGTTACTTGCTGAGTTGTTGATGGCGATGCTGCGGTTTCCCAAACCGATTATTGCAGCATTGAACGGCCCTGCCATTGGATCTGGATTAGCAATTGCCTTAGCGGCCGATTTCATCATCGCAACTGAGGACGCGACGTTACAGAGTCCCGAGGTTCATCGCGGGCTTGTGCCGGGATTAACACTCGGGTTACTTGATTTCCGGATGGGAGGTTCCATTGCGGCGCGGTTTGGATTGACTGGCGCTGCAATGACACCCACAGAAGGGAAGCAACTTGGTTTGGTGCACGATATCGTTGACGCAGAACTGGTTTGGGCTCGAGCTCAGCAATTAGCAGTTGACCTCGCGCAAGGATCGGCTCAAGCGCAGCAGATGTGTAAGAGGTTGTTAAACGAGACGATTGCGGAGCGTCTAGAAACTACGCTGACTCTCGGCGCAGCGATGGTTGCCGCTAGCCGCACAACCTCTCATGCCAGCGAGGGGATCAACGCCTACCTAGAAAAACGAAGTCCCGAGTGGGATTAGGGTTGTGATGCATCCTGCGACAACCGCTAAAGATTGTTCCGGACACGTATGGGGTAACGTAATTCGTTACAATCATAGTTGATAATTTACTTTTTACCGTTGTTTTCTGTTGCTGCTAGGTGGTTTGTTTTGATGCACTCGTCGTTTGATTTTTCCGGTCCTTCGCGCCGCCGATTTCTTGCCACCGCCGCACTAGCATGTGTTGCGAGTCCCCATGTTAGAGCCGCTCCGGCTGAAAATCACAACACCATGACGCTTGGTTTTAGCACCTATGGGGCACGTGGTATTACGACAGAACAAGTGCTCCCGATACTTTCGGTAACTGGTTATGACGCAGTTGAATTGACAGCCACGAAAGGATTTGACGCGGCACCGGAAAATATGACGACAACGCGGCGTCGTCAAGTTAAACGCATTCTCTACGATACCGAGTTAGTACTCACGTCATTGATGGAACACACCGTGCCAGCAGATGATGCAACGATCAACAGCGGTAATCTCAAGCGAATAGAAGCGGCGTCAGAGTTAGTGCGAGATTTAACTGACAACAAGCATTGCGTTATTCAAACGGTTTTAGGTGGTGGTGATTGGGACAAGCGCAAGGATCTACTGGTGGACCAGGTGGGCAAGTGGGTAGAAGTTATGACTAAATATGACGTGACCTGTTGTATCAAACCACATCGTGGCGGTGGTATGTCCAATCCAGAACAAGCACTTTGGCTCATGCAACAATTAGGCAATCCACAGCATTTACGCATGGTTTACGATTTCAGTCACTATATTTATACGGGACTGGAGCTGCAGCTTACGGTTGAACAAGCGGTATCCAAAACAGCACATGTGGCGGTGAAAGATACCATCAAAAGTCCCACAGGTGGGTATCAGTTCAAACTACCTGGATCAACTGGCGTAATTGATTTTGCGATGTTAATCAAGTTACTCTTTCAGGGTGGATATCGCGGTGATATATCTTGCGAAGTTAGCAGCATGTTATGGCGTCAAGCGGGGTACGATCCGCGACAGGCAATTCGCACCTGTCACAAAAATATGTCTCTAGCGTTTGAAAAAGCTGGTGTGCCGCGACCTGAATAAAACCACTAGGTGGATGGATGTTGCATTCCGCGTTCTAGGACAAACCTCATAGAGTGATTTAGGATACAAGGGTAACAATGAAAAATCAGAATCGAAATGATAGCCGTCGATGTTGCTTTCTGGCGCTGACTTGCTTGGTGTACATCACGAGTACAGTGTTCAGCGGCATTTCGTGTATGGGACAGGGAAATCGAGAA
The DNA here is from genome assembly GCA_018658605.1 of Planctomycetaceae bacterium. The sequence continues at coordinate 3,893 of JABHUV010000068.1, forward strand.
GCAATTCTTGCCGAGTTGTCGGACGAATATGTCCCTGGGTTGCTAGCTACCTATAAAGACACTCACGGGAATGTAGCTAAACGGGTTGATGCGATTGTGTCATTTCATTGGGCGCAACAATCTCCGGATACGCGTTTAGTGGGGACACAGTTCGAGGCTACATGGAAAGGATTTTTGTTTTTTCAATCAGTTGGAATTCATACGATTTCAATGGATTGCCAAGGTGAATTGGAATTGGAGTTCCAGGGACGCACGGTGAATGTGCGAGATGAAAAAACTGGATTGGTGTCAACTGGGCCCATGGACATGCAATTTGGCTGGCACCCGATCACGATCCGGTATAAATCAGCAGCGGATCAGTCTATGTTAAAACTTTATTGGCAGGGTCCCGCATTTCAGTTCGAACCAATTGGTTATCAGTTTCTGTACCACACGCCTGAAAAATCTGACGCCGATCTATATCGCCGCGGTGAACACTTGGCCCACGCACTGCGTTGTGCAAGTTGTCATACTGAAATGAAGATTGCTGCAACGTTGGGCCCAGCACCAGATCTGAATCACATGCGAGATTACCTTAAATCCGATTGGGTTGCCCAGCGTTTACAACGTAAGATTTCTAGCGATGAAGATGCCGTTCAATTCGGCAGTCGGATGCCAGCATTTGGGTTTACGACTGAACAAGCCAAAGCTATTACGGCATATCTTTTTCAATCCTCAACAAACTCTAAGCCCAACGGGGAATTAGCTCAAGAGGGTGATGCACAGGCAGGGAAAACGGTGTTTGCGTCGGTGGGATGTGTGGCTTGTCATCAAGCTGATGGATTAGGAAAATCAACGTTGTTTGACGGAGGTAAATTAGATGATATTGCTCAAAAGCGGAGAGAGGATTTTTGGCAAGTTTGGTTTAAAAATCCCGCAAGTGTAAATTCTCAGCACCGTATGCCAACGGTAGATTTAACGGCGACACAGCAGATCGATGTCATTGCATATTTAAAGAGCTTGTCTGACGATGCGAGCGAATTGGATATACCGCAATTTGTCTTTGAAGAACCGTTGGCGGCGAAAGGGAAGAAGCTCTACGACACACATGGTTGTGCTAGCTGTCATGAAACAAAGCCACTTAAGAATGCAGTAGCTTTTGATGTTACGACTCTGACTAAAACTAGTTGTATGGACACTCCCAACCCAGTGAAACAACGACCTGGCTATTCGTTATCAGCTGATAACAAAACAGCGTTAACATTGTTCCTGCGACAGATGAGGTCAGCGACTGCTGATTCGACGCAGTCATTATTAGTCACTCAAAACAATTGTCTCCAGTGCCACGCGCGGATGGATGCTAAAGGCATTGCAGAACATCTACCGGATATTGGCAAACAGGTTTCTGAGTTGTCGACGCTGTTTGCTGCATTAACCCCTCCGTCATTAAACAGTGTTGGCGATAAATTACACGACAAAGCATTACATGAGTCGATACAACGTAAAACAGTTGTGCGGCGACCTTGGTTGAGGGTTAAGATGCCTAAGTTTGGTTTTACCGACGAGAGATTACATGAAATTTCACAGTGGTTTGTGGAAAAAGACCGCATCCCAAGTCAGTTTTTGGATTGGCTCGATACGGTGTCGCCTGCGTCAGCGCAACTCGCTGCAGAAGAATTGCAGACGGCAGGAGCACGATTAGTAACGACTGATGGTTTTGGGTGTACGAGCTGCCATAAAATCGGCAGCGTGGATGCACCACGAGCCCCTTTAAATGCAAAAGGTCCGGATCTGTCGCAGTTGGATTCGCGAATTCGTAAAATTTGGTTTTCTCGCTGGGTGCAAAATCCCACTAGAATTGTGCCGCGAATGGAAATGCCATCGGTTCAGATTTCTGTACGAGGTGTGCTTGAGAATCACCTTCCCGATCAACTTGAAGCTGTTTGGAAGGTTTTGAATACGCCGGGTTTCGAACCTCCCAAACCTGGCGCTGTGCGGATTGCGCGACAAACAGGCGTGCCAGAACACAAAGCGAGTATTCAATTATTGACGGATGTGTTGATACACCGAGACCAGCAATATATAAAACCAGCGCTCGTCGGCATGAGAAATCGGCACAATCTTTTGTTTGATATGCAATATGGGAAAATGTTAGGGTGGTGGCAAGGTGATATCGCGCGGCAACGAACCAAAGGAAAAGTATGGTACTGGGAAACCGATGGGGCAAGTTGGGGGACCGTGAATTTGGGCGGTGACCTATCGGTGGTTCCCGATTTGCGAATGCAATTGGCAGATGGGCAGTTGATCGTTCCTAGTGCTGTTGGCCAGTTTGTCACGGAATTAGATAGTTGGCAACAATTGTCATCTGGATTACGGATTCGCCAGCGATATCGATTTAAACTCGGTGATCGTATGTTGGTGGTTGTGGCTACGCAGGAGTTTAGTGAATTGTGGCCTACTGAGGGTAGCACTACGAATAGTAACTTGTCTGGTATTCAACGTAAATTGTGGTTTGATGGTGTTCCTGCCAATGCCAGTATGATTGTAGGACTTGGACATCAGAATTTGGAGGTCACGGAATTTCCTGATCATGTACGTTTGGTGGAACCTGGTGAAGCGGGGCGGCAATGGATTGAGCTTACTCTAACCGACGCCAAAGTACAAAAATCCACGGAAAATGAAACAACTTATCAATCGGTTCGGTGGCAAGGTGGCGATGCTGAAAGTCCTTTGACGCTTAAATATTTAAGCAATGTCAACGTGGATCGGTTTCCAGTGGTGTTGCCAGAATTTACGGGCTTAGAGATTCAATCACTGGAGATCATTCCTGGAGTGAAGGCTGTCAGGCTACCGTTTTTTGATGAGTTTATGCCAACAGGTATCGCGTGGGATCCGGCGGGACGAATGATACTAACTTCACTCAAAGGTCGCGTGTGGCAAGCTGTTGATACGAACGCAGACGGTTTAGAAGATCGTTTAAATGCCTTAACTGACGAACTGGCAGCACCCTACGGAGTGCATGCGTCACGCGATTATATTGACGTGATCAACAAGTATGCTCTATTGCGGATGTATGACGTTGATCATGACGGCGTACATGAGAAGATAGAAACATTAGTGTCTGGGTGGGGACACACGGCGGACTATCATGATTGGGCGGTCGGTGTGATTCCTGACGGCAATAGTGGCTATTATATTTCGACTCCCTGCCAGCAAGATGACAGAACGCCAGTGGGTGCGGCGCTGCGAGGTAAAGTTCTACAGTTGGTTCCACGGATTCCATCTCGGGAAAACCCTCATCGCTTTAGCGTGAAAATTGTCACCAGTGGTCACCGATTCCCGATGGGCATTGCGCGTAACCACGCCGGTGAGATGTTTGTGACAGATAATCAAGGCAACTACAACCCGTACAACGAACTGAATCATATCCGAGCGGGAGCACATTTCGGCTTTGTCAACAAAATCGATCGCCAGGGTGGTCCTCGTCCACCGCTGACAGCGCCGGCGATTGACATTCCCCATCCGTGGACCCGTAGTGTCAATGGAATTTGCTTTTTGGAAACTCCGCATGCTTTATTGCAAAGTGGCAGCATGCCGGTGTTTGGCCCGTTTGAAGGGCACCTAGTCGGATGTGAATACGACACGCGCCGTTTGATACGAATGAGTTTACAGAGAGTCGGAGATACGTATCAGGGAGCCGCCTATCCGTTGACACTCGAGAAACCAGCAGCTGGCGAGCCGTTATTGGGACCGCTAGCGGTCGCTGTTTCTCCACAGGGGCACCTATATGTTGCCTCGATTCGTGATAGCGGCTGGGGCGGTGCAAACAATATTGGTACTCTTGCGAGGATGGAATTCCCTGGGGACTTACCAGTTGGAATTGCTGAGGTCACGGCTACGGCGACAGGGTTCAAAGTCCGTTTCACGAAAGCTGTGGATGCAAAACGAGCAGCGGATATCACAAATTATACGATCCAATCGGCAACACGTGATTCCACAACATCCTATGGTGGAGATGACCGGGATCGACGGAATGAGAGAATTACTGCTGTACGAGTTTCCGCTGAAGGTCGAGTTGTACATTTGTCTATGGCTGAGATGCGAGCAGGATTTGTATACGATGTTCGCATTCGCAATTTGACGTTAAATGACAGCACGTTTTTTCCAGCAGAAGCGTACTATACGCTTAGAAAAGTTCCCGTTGAGTAGCCGAAGGTTCAATGCATTGAGTGTCATCATTGGCAACTTTGTTGACATATCGAGAGACGGCTGTCATTTCAAAAGCTGTCATCTCATTGGAATTACTGGGATCCACTAATAGGGATTGCAGTATGTCAAGTTGGCTGTCGTCATCCATAAGCCACTGGTCATAATTATTAGGATTTAGGATGACGGGCATGCGGGGGTGAATCGCCGCGGCGAATTCATTAGCCTCAGTAGTGATGATTGTCGTGGAGTGCCAAGGTTGTGGAGTGTCGTGTCCCGATTCCGTAGATGCTTGAGGAGGCGTCCAGCTTTCCCACAGACCTGCGAACGCAAAGGGTTGATGGTCACTACGGTGAATGAAAAAAGGCTGTTTATCGGCTCCGTTAGCTCGCCACTCATAATAACCATCAGCAAGAATGAGGCAACGGCGTTTTTGAAATGCTTTGCTAAACGACGGCTTTTCATGGATTGTTTCGCTGCGGGCATTTATCATTCGGCTCGCACGAGAAGGGTCTTTGGACCAACTGGGAATCAATCCCCAGTGCATCCAATGGAGTTGTCGCTGGCCGTGGGGTGCCGTCAGTGTGGCAACACTATGTGTTGGTGCGATATTGTATTTTTGGGGGAGTGAAATATCTGGTGACACATTGAATAAAAAATGCTCGGCAAGTAAATTCAGTGATGTGCGTAATGTAAAGCGTCCACACATGGAGCAATAACTTTCTTGACTTCGAATTAACAATCACGACTTATCACAAACGTCCTACGTGAATGGTCACTCTAGGCAATCTTGCAGCATTTGCGTAATTGAAATCGTAGGAATCCAATTGGTTTGTTTGGTAATGTGTGAAATATCTGCAATCGGTAAGTAATGTGTTCCGGGTTGTAATTCTGCTATATCACATCGAATACCGATTAGGTTTTTTAAAATTTCCATTATTTCACCACTACGGGTCGCTTTCCCACTGCCAACATTAAACGTCTGGCGATTGAATTGAGGTTGGGCAATAAGGCGATAGGCGCGTACTACGTCTCGCACGTCACTAATATCAATCCAAGTATCGAGATTACCAACCGTAATATTGTTGGGTTGATGTTGCAACTTGTTAATCCAGTCGGGCACCAACAATGAACCGCTTTGACCTGGGCCGCTGTGTTGGAAACTGCGAGCGATCACCCACTGTAGGTGTGAATCGCTTGTTCGCAATAACTGTTCAGCAAGCAACTTACTTATGCCATAACCGTTATCAGGTGCGGCAGAGTTGTTTTCATTGACATTTTCAATAATGGGGCGACGCGATCCATAAACGTAGACGCTGCTCGAAAAGAGCAGCAGCGGCTTTGTTGATAACGACTTACATAGATCGATCACATGCTGTGTACCTTGGACATTCACAGCCATGGCCGCTGCTGAAGGGTCTGTAGTTCCACAGATGTCTCGAGTGCTAATTGCCGCGAGATGAAAAATAGTGTCCGGCCTAAATTGTTCTACTGCCCGCTCGGCCGCAGGATCCATCGGCGCCGTGATATCCCAATGGAGTATTGGGAATTGACAGTCGCGGTCATCAGTTCGCAGGGTCAGCAGAACGTCATCGCCACACTCGGAAAGGTGTTGGGCGAGGTGTTGGGCAACGAATCCCGATCCCCCTGTAATAATGGCGCGCACGGTATCTTTCGTCCTTTATTTTGTGCTATCCCTGAGTCTGTATTTCTTGTTCAACGCGTTGCAGATCTGCTTCGACCATCATGGTGACTAACTGTTGGAAGTTGACCTTGCGTTGCCAGCCAAGTTTGGATTGAGCTTTGCTAGAGTCGCCGAGAAGTGTGTTTACTTCGGCGGGGCGGAGAAACCGGGGATCGGTGACTACATGATCTTCTGTTTTTAGACCAACACTGGCAAATGCAATATCACAGAACTCCCGAACACTGTGTTGCTCGCCGGTGGAAATGACATAGTCATCAGCGGTTTCTTGTTGCAGCATCAGCCAAATGGCATTTACGTAATCGCCGGCAAATCCCCAGTCGCGGTAGGCATCGAGATTACCAAGGCTAAGTTGAGTTTGCACGCCGAGTTTAATGCGTGCGACGGCATCTGTGATTTTCCGAGTGACGAATTCTTTTCCCCGCAGAGGCGATTCGTGATTGAACAGAATTCCGTTGCAGGCAAACATATCATAGCTTTCGCGATAATTAACGGTGATCCAATAACCATATACCTTGGCAACTCCGTACGGACTGCGTGGCCAGAAAGGAGTTGTTTCGGTTTGGGGAGTTTCTTGCACTTTACCGAACATTTCACTGCTGCTCGCTTGGTACATTTTGATCTGCGGATTGATCAGCCGAATCGCCTCGAGTAGTCGCGTGACACCCAAGGCAGTTACGTCTCCGGTGTGGACTGGTTCTTCCCAGCTAATAGGTACGAAGCTTTGAGCGGCTAGATTGTAGACTTCCGTCGCCTCGGTTTTTTCTAATAACCGTAATATCGATAATTCATCGAGCAGATCTCCGTGGTGCAATTGGATCTGATCTGTAATGTCCGTCAGTCGTTCGAGGCTGTCGGTGCTAGTGCGGCGGTGCATGCCGTGAACTTGATACCCTTTTTCAAGCAACAGTTTGGCTAGATAGGAACCATCTTGCCCGGTAATCCCAGTAATCAATGCGGATTTGGACATCACTCAATCTCCTGCTCGTGTTTGGCATCGTTCTACTTCGGCATGAACATTAAGTGTCAATTATTCCGCCGTCTCATCCGTACCATTGGAATCATCCGAGACGTCAGCATCATCCGCATCTACTGAATCGAGGGTCTCAGCGTCTTCACTGACCACGGCATCAATGGCATCTGTTTCGCTGGTGTTGACGGGACTTTCTGGTGCTGGCGTATTTGGATCGTCAGCAGTAGCTTCCGCGGTTTCATCGTCTAGTTCATCGGGTGGTACTCGTACGACGGCGGCGAGAGTATCATCATTATCGGTTTTCATGATCCTCACACCCTGTGTGTTTCGTCCCACGATGCTAATATCACTGGCTCGAATACGCTGAATCTTGCCACCCTTGGTCATCATCAAGACTTCATCTTCATCATCAACTCGGACAATATCAACCACGATTCCATTGCGATTCGTGGCTTTAATATCTCGTAGCCCCTTACCGCCACGTTTCTGTGTGCGGTAGACTTTGCTGGACGCTTCATCACCACTGGCTTGATCGCGATTCGGTCCGAAAGGTGTTCGTTTACCATAGCCGTTTTCACAGATGGTTAACAATTGGGCGGTGGGATCGGCTACGACCATTCCCGCAACACTATCGTCGGCACTTAAATTAATTCCCTTGACGCCTGAGGTGTTGCGGCCCATTGGGCGGGCATCCGTTTGTGAGAATCGAATTGCCATTCCCTGGGCAGTTGAGAGAATAATCTCATCACCAGGTTTGACGATGGCGACGTCGACGAGCTCATCGTCATCACGGAGTTTAATGGCAATGATGCCACCTTTTTTAGGTCGACTGTATGCTGACAGATCGGTTTTTTTGATGAGTCCTTGACGCGTTGCCATCGTTAAGAAGTGACCTTCGACGTCGAAGTCTCGTACTGGGATACAATCCAGAATCTGTTCACCTTCTTCAAGTCGCAACAGATTGATCACGGCTCGCCCTTTACTTGTGCGGCTGAGTTCTGGAATATCGTAGACCTTTTGCCAGTAGACTTTTCCGCGTGTCGTGAAGAACAGTAAATAAGCGTGTGTGCTGGCGATGAACAAGTGTTGGATTGGATCTTCTTCTTCGACGGTGGCACCTTTCATGCCCTTGCCGCCTCGGCGTTGAGCCTTATAGGTGCTTGAGGCACAACGCTTGATATATCCTCGGTGACTAATGGAAACAACCATTGTTTCTTCGGTAATCAGGTCATCCATATTGACGTTACCGAGTTCGATATTTGAAATCTCAGTACGTCGGTCATCTCCATGTTTATCACGGATTGCGATAAGATCTTCTCGGATAATATTGAGAATGTTTTGACGATCATCTAGGATTTCAAGATAGCCGCTGATTTCGGTTAAGAGTTTCGCATGTTCGTCGGATAGTTTTGTTTGTTCGAGGTTTACCAATTGCCCCAATGTCATTCGCAGAATCGCATCGGCTTGTACGGCGGAAAGATTATAGCTCTCTTCATCCCCTCGTTCTTCTTGGAATTGTTTAAACCCATCGTCACCGAGGACTCGTTTGAGCATCGGGGCGGGGCAGGCGAATCCCATTAAGCGACTTTTGGCTTCTGCATGGGTACTGGATTCGCGAATAATCTTAATGATTTCATCAATATCGGCGAGTGCTAGTAGTTGACCTTCGACGACGTGTTTTCTTCGCCGTGCGCGAACGAGCAAGAATTGAGTTCGGCGGCGTATTACTTCGACGCGGTGGCGAATGAATTCTTCGAGCATTTCCTTCAGGTTGAGCAAACGGGGTTTACCGTCGACTAAGGCTAGCAAAATGATCGAAATTGTTTCTTGTAGGTTGGAATATTTGTACAGTAGATTCAAAACAACATCAGGATTGTTATCCCGCTTGATGTCTATCACGATCCGCACTGGTTCTTTGAGGTCAGATTCGTCGCGGATTCCTGAAATCCCCTTAACGCGCCCTTCGTTTACCAACCCTGCGATTTTTTCAACGACTCGGTCTCGAGACTGCTGATAGGGTATTTCGTTGATGATAATCTGCGATCGCCCACGGTCGAGTTCTTTGATCGTGGCTTTGGCTCGCACAATGACGGTGCCACGTCCTGTGGTATAGCCTTTGAGGATGCCCGAGCGACCGCAGATAGTTCCACCAGTTGGAAAATCTGGTCCCGTGATGATATCAATCAGCTCACGGATGGTTGTTTCAGGCCTATCTAGTAATTGGACAACGGCATCACAGACTTCAACGAGATTGTGTGGCGGAATGGAAGTTGACATACCAACGGCGATTCCGTTGGTACCATTGACAAGTAGGTTCGGAAATTTGGCGGGCAATACTGTTGGTTCAGTCCGCGTTTCGTCGTAGGTCGGCACAAAGTCAACGGTGTCCAGCTTGAGGTCTTCGAGCATCAGTCCGGCCGTGGCTGACATTCGTGCTTCGGTATATCGCATCGCTGCGGCAGGGAGACCAGCGATGGATCCAAAGTTCCCCTGTTTGTCGACCAACACGTGGCGCATGTTCCATTCCTGAGCCATACGCACAAGCGTGGGGTAAATGACGCCTTCACCATGTGGATGATAATTACCGCTGGTGTCACCGGCGATCTTAGCGCATTTAACACGGTGAGCACCGGGCGTTAGATTTAAATCGTTCATGGCGACTAAAATACGTCGCTGAGATGGCTTCAACCCGTCACGAACATCAGGCAGCGCACGCGAGACGATGACACTCATCGCATACGTCAAATAACTGCTCTTCAACTCGTCTTCAATTGGTAAATCGACTAGCTTGCCAAGCATCGATTGTTCGTCATCCGTAGATGTGTTTTCTGGGGAATCTGAGTCGCTAGACAAGCTAATGTCCTTTCACCGGAGACCGATGTAGTGTGAGAAGAAAATATGCGCAAAAACACTAGAAAAATAGTCTACAACGACGCTCTAGGATGTTTCATATAGTTGATTAGTATACCCCCCAATATAGCAAAAAATAGCTCTGAAAACAATCACCCCCAACGATGTATTAACGCCGCAAATTGGCCAACTCCACATGTAGAAATATGGACCGAAAAAAGTACATCAATCAACATTAAGTTTAGGGTTTCAAGCAAATCTGACCACAAATTAACACCAATAAAAACCGGATAGCTTCGGCGTGAAAACTAGGTGCAGGGCTGACTCTCGTACCGTTTGTTTTTAGATTGGTTTTTCATCCGGAAGCGAAAAATATTTACGATACAATTGACCTTTATAGGGGTTCTTATATTATTAGGGCAGCGCGGAAAATAACTATTTCGAGCATCAAAACGTTAAAGGTATCATTTGTGTTCACGCGATATAGATTTTCACTAATGTCTCTGTTTTGGGTATTAATAGTAATTGATCTTGCGCCGATACTTGCGCAATCTGGTGGACGTACAGGTGGCGCACAATTCAGTCAAGTCACACGGTTGTTGAATACGACACTACCAACAGTCAACGTGTTTGATGCACAGGGTACTTCATTATCAACCGCTTCGTTACGCGGCAGTTACACAGTTTTGGTTTTTGGGTGCTTGACGTGACCGCCGTTTCTACGAAATGTTCCCAGTTTGGAGACAGTCGCGGTTGATTACGTTCCTCGGGGAGTCAAGTTTTATTACATCTATAAAGCATTGGCGCACCCCGAAAATAACGGTTACATTCAGCCTTTTACGCTTGCAGAGCGTTTGTTGCATGTCCAAGAAGCTAAACGAACATTAGGGTCTGGTATTGAATGGATTTGTGACAATATGGACAACGGTCTCAAAGCGGCACTTGGCGGTGCACCTAACAGCGAATTCATTATTGATCCAACGGGTAAGATCGTTCGAGCGCGAGGTTGGAGTAACGCGACAAGCCTGCGAACGGATCTTGAAAGTCTGGTGGGCAAAGTTTCGCCGCCAACGAGCATCGCTGATCTTAAAATTAAACCAGTAGCGGCTAAACGTCCTACGGCAACAGGAATCGTACCTCGCATACAAATAAATTCTGTAATGCGGGCAGTGCAAGTCATACCGCTAGAAAGTGACGAACCGTACTATGTAAAATTACGAGCAGAAGTCGACGAGTCATTTATGAATGAAGGCTTGGGAATGGCTTATTTAGGTTTTCATCTCGACCCTCTTCTGCACGTGCATTGGAACAATTTGGCTGCGCCAATTCAATTTCGCGTGCGATGTCCAGTGGGTATTACAATGGGACCAGGTGCTGGGCGAGGCCCTGAAATTAAAGTAGAAGCGGATGGGGATCCACGGGAATTCTTAGTGGGCCTAGAGTGGGACGCATCAGTTCTACCTGCCAATCGCTTGGTAGATTCACCGGTCATTATTGAAGTTGACTATTTCGCTTGTCATGATGATTTGGGATGGTGTAAGCCCATCCGGCAGCAATATGAAGTACGTTTGTTGGTGGACCGAAATGGCGGCAGTGTTCGCGGTCGCGGTGCTCGTGGTGGTGGCGGTCGTAGGCGTTAAGAAATAGCCCGAGAAGACGGGGCGAGGAACAGATCTAGTTTTCGATCTAGACTTGCGTTTGCCACTTTTCCCATTCTAACCAGAGTAGAACAGTCGATGCGGTGACTGCCATGAAAGACAACACTAGCATCATCGTATAAACATTCAGTCGCATTTTGTTATTAGCCATAATGGATTTTCTAATTTGCTCGGTATGGTTGTTTGTCAGAGCTTAGTTTAAGTTCGTGACAACATTGTCGTCTTTGCGAATCTGACCTTTAAGAAACTTAGGAATGATCTCGCAGACCGCAGAACTTGGTTGCGTTTCGCGAATCTTAACTCGACCTAAATAAACAGCTCCTCGATAAACATCTAAGTGATGTCCAATGCGGAGTCCATCGTCTTGGCCCAATGATATCTGTAGTAAATCAGAACGCACAGCGATCACTCGACCATCGAGTGCTGGTGGTTTGTCTGCCGTGTCAGAGAATTCGTCCAAGCCATTACGGCGGACAACATTAGCTAACCGGCCAACTTGATTGCGTAGTTGCGATTCGCGTTCGACGGCTTGAGATTTTAAGCTGTTTAAATGATTAACTTCATCGTTCAATGTCAGGATTTGAGCGAAGAAGGTGTCAGTCCGTAATTGCGAATCGTTAATGTCTTTCCTGAGTTGGGCCACTTCAGTGGTGAGTTGGGATTTTGTTTCTTCTGCGATACGAAGGGCGTCAGCAAGATCGTTTGCTCGAGCTTCGGTAGATTTGACGATATCTTCCTTTTGTGCGAGATCAGATTCGATTGCGGTCACTTGAGTTTCCAGAGCTGCAAGAGCATAAGCACGCGCTACTTGTTCACGCTTGAGGCTGTCTTCGACAGTGGCCTTTTCTGTTTCCAGCACGCCGATCTGCGTTTTTAAGCTTTGGGCCGTACTTTCAGCTTTGGTCGCTGCAATTTTTAGGTCCACGTGTGTTTGATAAACGTTGATTGAGAACCCTAAGAAAAGGAGACTCATGATGAAAATCAATATCGTGAATATTTTGCCTATCAGTGTCATGACACTAACAATTCCTATTCTGGTGGACTTAAGGGATAGTTGTTCAAGGAAATCAAGTAGACGCTTCTACACCCTTGAATTCTATCCCAATTGTAAACCGTAATCACTAAAAATATACGCTGTACATACGATTGGGATAATCGCTACTTCTTGTTTTTTCGGACGTTGAGACCCTTTGTAATCAACATAAGTGCCACTTTTTGCGAATGTTAAGCAAAAAATGGTAAAATAGGCCACTTGGATAATTATATCTATCATTGGTTACTAAGCAGGCAAGTAATTATGCGTTTTTTGATCTGAGAATACCCAAAAATAGATTTTGGCGGACATGAATCTTTATTTTGTCCTATTTGGTGAAACAGATTCAAAGCTACGTAGAACCGCGATGCCACTAAGACTTGCTGCAACGATTGACAGAATATCACCAAACCGCATATAGACGCTGTCATAGGTTGCTGTGGCAACTTGAGCAATCACAAAACCATCTTTGCGTTTGGCTTCTTGGGCTACGATTTTTCCAGTCGGGGTGATCCATGCAGAGATACCCGTGTTGGCAGCCACTAAGTTGGGCCGCCGCAATTCAACGGCTCGCATGATATTACAACGTAAGTGGATGTCTAACATTGCCGAGCCCCAGAACCAGCCGTCATTGGTTAGGTTTAGCATAACATCGCCCCGCTGTCCCTGAGTGTTGGAGTGTTTCATCATTTTACGTACGAGGTGAGGAACCGTACTTTCAAAACAAATATTGGGAACAAAAACGACACCATCAATTTCGAAGATTGATACTCCGTTGCCAGCGGTTAATCCGGGTCCGATCGGCAACAGGTCATAAAGCCAAGGGAATTGATTTCCAAGCGGAATGTATTCGCCGAACATCACGAGATGACTCTTACGATAGATGTCGCGCACCGTGCCGTCGGGCCTGAATAGAATTGCTGAATTGTAAGTTGGTGTATCCACAACACTTAGATCATGAATGTCGGTTCCGGCAATCAAGTGCACGCTATTGTTTGAGGACTCAGTGGAGTTTCTATTGAGTAGTGAAAGCAGATCCTGATTTGAGCGGTTAAGATTATCCTGAACTATTGCAACACGTTGACGAAAAGTGGCGTCGTTAATGTCGGCATAATTTTGATGCTGTGGTTTGTATATTGTTGATGATGGTTGCGGGTCGGTAATATACGTTGGTCCAAACGGATACATCGACTCTGGCCAAACGAGTAGCGACAAGTTCTTGTTTGCTTGAAGGGCTAATTTTGATTGTTGTATATAACTTTGCTGTTGGCGTTTGTTCTTCTCGGAATATTGTTCTGGCGTTAATTCGAATTGAGTGTCGATGGATCCTTGGATCAGTCCTACGGTCGTCTGTTTTGACACATCCGAGTACGTTCGACCGAGTTGCTGATAACCATATGTCAGTGTTAGGGCCAACATCAACAGGATTGCCGCAGCATGCACGAGGATAGTTTTCTTAACCGATGTGTGACTCGAACAATTGCGTGCGGCCACAAGAATGGAATACAAACTGCCAGCAACCAGCATAATCAACAACGAGATGATTTGATTCCCACCGAGATCGGCAATTTGAATTAACATCAGATGATCGGTTTGTGTGTGGGAAAGGCACGCCATAGAAAATCCTGAAATAATGTATCCGCGTAACCATTCAAATGTAATCCAGCTGATCGCTGCTGCGAGCGCTAATGGCATACGAAGGCGGCGTACACAACAGCGACCTACAAAAACAAAACAGGGCAAGTATATCCCTAGATATAGTCCTATTGCGAGCCAGCCAAAATGTGTTGTCCAATGAGCTAATCGCAGCCCCTGTAACATGATCATCCAATAGACGACGTGTGCTAGCCACATATGCGTATATGCATTTCCCAGTATGCGTCCTAAACGCTTGGGTGATTTACTGGAAACAAACCTATCAGCCATTAGCAGTGGCATCCACAATATTGGTGCGAACCAAGCCATGAAGCCCCAATTAATTGGAGGGAAGGCGGTCCATAATAAGCATCCACCGAACAGTGACAATCCAAATGTCATGCGTCGCGACAATTGTGATGGCCTACGCATTCGAGCTAGGATTCCTTGTTGAAATATATTGCAAGTGATAAGTGTTGATGTTTACCAAGGAAATGGTAGGACAGATATTTGTTCTCCCACATCATACTCGCGTTGTGGGGGTTGGAAAAAGACCAGACAGTTTGCTTGGGCGAGTGCTTGCTGGTCGGCCGAGCCGCTCCATGACAACGGCGTGACAGACCATTTGCCCGAAATCCAATCCAACCGTCCTGGATGATAAGTAGGGCGGTCGCCGCGGCGTGTATACGGAACTGCCAATTCTGCATAGGATTCTGGTTGGATGTCTACTCCCCTAGCTCCTTGTTGATAGGCCTTGATCATAGGCGCTACGAATAGCATGTAGCAAACTAGACTGCTGACAGGGTTACCCGGTAATCCGAAGACGAGCGTTCGTGGTTGCGTGTTCTCGGCTTGCCCAAACCACAGCGGTTTGCCTGGCTTGAGCTGCACTTTATGAAAAACTTCCATCACATCAGCTTGATGCAGCAGTGCAGGAACGAGGTCTTTCTCACCCATGGATACGCCGCCTGAGAGTAGCAACACGTCATACTCAAGTCCCTGTTGAATCTTGTCGGATAATTCTATTTCATTATCACGGCCGATTCCCAGTGAAACTGCATTGCCGCCGCTTGCTGTAACGAGTGAAATTAACAACGCTTCATTACTGTTTCGGATTTGTCCAGCTTGGGGATGTTGATCAACATCGACTAATTCATCGCCGGTACAAATAATGGCGACATTTGGTTGTTTCGTAACGGGTACTTCAGCATAACCGACTTCTGCTAACAGGCCAATTTCGACAGGGCGAATTTCAGAGCCGGCGGGAATCACGACATTGCCGCAACTCAATGATTTCCCTTGCCGCATAATATGGCTGCCCAACGCAACTGTGGTGTTATTTACTGTGACAGTGTTGGCTGCCAGATCCACCGTACAATCTTCGATCATGACAACTGCTTCTGTGCCGGTAGGAATAGGTGCGCCGGTCATTATTTGTGTTGCGGTACCAGCTTTGACAGGCTGAGTTGGCGTTTGACCAGCGTGAACAGTTTCGTTGATGAAAAGGGATTGGCTAGCTTGGAGGTCATCTAGCAGCATGGCAAACCCATCCACTAGTGACTTATCAAACGGTGGAGAATCAATATCACTCTGTATATCAGCCGCGGTGAATCGCCCGAGCGCTTTTGTGAGTGGGCACGTGGAGCTAGTGGGTTGGGGGATTCGCCGAGATATTTCTTGCCATGCTTGGGAAATGTTTATCATGTGTAACTTAGCACGCGTGTTCGGCAAGGCTGTCATTGAGTTGCTTTCGCTATGTGATTACACCGACGTCTGGATGAAGCGTTTTAGTATCTCAGGACCGACATCTGACAAGAAACTCTCAGGGTGAAACTGCCAACCGAAAAGAGGCATGGAGTTGTGTCGAATTGCCATGATTTCCCGTGAGCCATCGGGCGCAAATGTCCATGCACTCACTTGGAAATCGTCGCTTAGTGTATTGGGTTCGATGACGAGGCTATGATATCGAGTTGCGATAAATGGGTTAGGTAGCCCAACAAAAATTCCTTGATTGTCATGATTGATTTCGTCAGTCTTACCGTGCATGAGTTGTTTGGCCCTAACGATCGTACCTCCAGTGACTTGACCAATGGATTGATGGCCAAGACAAACGCCTAAGATAGGAATCGTTCCCATCAATTGCTCGATGATATTCATGCTTTGCCCTGCTTCATTAGGGGTGCAGGGGCCTGGCGAGATAATGATGTGCGAGGGATGTTTGGCTTGCACCTCGTCCGCAGTAATCTGGTCATTGCGGTGCACTTCGATATCCAAAGTAGCATCCATTTCACCTAGTCTCTGAACTAAGTTGTAGGTAAAAGAATCGTAATTATCGATCAGCAAAATCATAAGCTTGTTGTTGCACGGGATAGATAAGACATATCGCAATAGGTTGTTTCATAGTGGACATGCCACGAACATATACCAAGATGATTAAATTATATTAATCTATGGGATGTCATCTTGGTAGTTATGCGCTATTGAATGCCTACTAATGAATACCTTCGGCAGGGACTGTAACAGTTCCCAAAACACAGATTAGTGTTCATAATAGAATTAGTAAAAACGGTACTAGCCGCAATTTTGTTATTAGAGAACCGCTATTATGGCGACCATTACAGATTCGACTCCTGCTTTTGAATTGCTACCTTACAAGTCCCTATCCAATGAAGAATTGTCTGGGCGCATTGAGAAAATCCGTCAACAGATGGGTTCAGAATTATTGATACTTGGACATCATTATCAGCAAGATGAAGTTATTGGCCATTGTGATTTACGGGGTGATAGTTTTCAGTTGAGTCGAATGGCAGCAGATAACGTTGACTGTAAGGTCATCGTTTTTTGTGGGGTCCACTTTATGGCAGAAACGGCTGATATTTTAGCCAATCGCCCAGAACGTCTTGAAACTCAAGATCGCATTACCGTCGTGTTACCTGATATGGCTGCTGGGTGTTCGATGGCAGATATGGCGGCGATTGACCAAGTAGAAAATGCTTGGGACGAATTGGGAGAAATAATTGATTGTGAAGATATCACACCTGTTACATATATTAATTCAGCTGCAAGTTTAAAGTCATTTGTCGGGCGGCATGGAGGTATCGTTTGTACATCTAGCAATGCCGCTGCGGTTTTAGAGTGGTCGTTTGAGCGTACGTCGCGAGTGTTGTTTTTTCCCGATCAGCACCTCGGGCGCAATACGAGTTTAGCGATGGGTATTTCCAATGAACAAATGCCAGTTTGGGATCCGTTTGCGTTGGAAATGGGCGGCAATAGTAACGAAGTTATCGAGAATAGCAAAGTGATACTCTGGAAGGGGCATTGCAGTGTGCACCAAATGTTTCAGGCAGAGCATGTTGAGATGTTTCGTCGTGAACATCCGGGTATTCAAATCATGGTGCACCCAGAGTGCCCACAGGAAGTAAACGATTTGGCAGATATCTCAGGTTCAACTGGCAAGATCATTGAAGTGATTGAACAGGCTGAAGCGGGATCGAGTTGGGCGATTGGAACCGAGTTGCATTTAGTCAATCGGTTAAAAAAAGAACATCCCGAGTTGGAAATTCATTTTTTATCACCAGTGGTTTGCATGTGTGCCACAATGTATCGTATTGATCTAGCCCATCTCTGTTGGACCTTAGAAAACCTAGCCCACGGCACTCCCGTCAATACAATTTCTGTCGATCAAGAAACGCAACGCTGGTCACTCGTGGCGCTACAACGCATGCTAGATGTAAAATGATGTCGGTTGTTATGCATCGACTTTGCGACAATAGGCACACATACCGTCGGCGTCATCAGCCTCTTTGAGCGCTTGAACTTCGTCACCACCTTCTTTAGCAGCGGGCTCTTCTTCAGCCACTTCTTCAGCCACTACTTCAGCCACTTCTTCAGCCACTTCTTCAGCCACTTCTTCAGCCACTTCTTCAGCCACTGCAGCGGGAGCAGCGGATTCACCTCGAGCGGCGGCGAGCATATCAGCGACACTCATGCTGGCTGGATCGGTAGACGCTGCAGCTGGTTTTTCTTCTTTTGCGGCAGGTTCTTCCACGGCAGCGGGCGCAGCGGATTCACCTCGAGCGGCGGCGAGCATATCAGCAACGTTCATTTCAGAGGGATCTGACGGAGCGGCGTCCGGTTTTGCTGCTGCGGGCTTTTTAGCCGCTGGTGAAGATACCGGTGTTTCTGTAGGTGTCGGCTTATCGACGAGCTTCAAAAAATCGACATCAATATCAAACCAACCGATGTTCTTATGGCCATCAAATTCAACCAAGGCCCGTCCACTCATATTGACGGTCCTAACCGTACCGGTAAGCCCTTGGAATCTTCCGAGTTCAGGGCGATCTGCATCGACCAGCACGTTTTTGTCGGTGTAGGCGTTTTTAAGATTCTCGATATGTTCAAAGACCATGATAGGTTCCGTGTTCGTGGGTCAATTTGTTTAGACAGTTAGCACACATTTTGATCGTAGAATCGTTGTTTATCAAGGGTGGCGATTCGATCAATTCCGATTTTATCGTGTTCAAGTTTTAACCAAATAGCCGATATTTCCATTCGACGGTTGCCGGCCAAGTCTCGGGCATTTCGGTGGGAGTGATCGTGATGATGTTCCCCTCGATTTTAAGCTCATCCAATTCTCCGCGACCCGTAGATTCAACTTTAATGCGACATTTACGTCCCGCGATCGAAAGCTCAGCGACTCGCTCAATCGGATCGATAATTTTCACAGGTACCATGGATTTATACGTTGTCGTTAAACTGCCAGCTTCAGTATCAGCCACACGACAAGCGACTTCAAATAGCATTGACCGGTCGCGAGGATCATTCTCAATAGCAACAGACCAATGACTATTTCCAGCCATCCCGACGATCAGACCAACTTGGCGACTTTGTGTTCTTTGTTCTAAGGTGAGTTGTTGTAGGGCGGGACTAGGAGGCCACAATTCGTTCTCGCCTCCTTCAACACTTTCCAGAATGCGAAACGCTTGATCTCCAGCTACCCAATCGACACAGTGTTTGAAACGTTCATTTTCCCAAACCATATTGATGCGTAGTCCGGTGGCGTCGGGTCCAATGGACTCTAGGTTTTCCAATTCTGACATAATTCTCTTTCTTTATTCCTCCGTTGAAAAGTTTGATTCCAAGCAAGCTCTGTAATAGTAACTTTAGGATAGCATTACAATGAATAGCACAAATAGTTACTGCGCCGAATTCTACTCTATTCTTGTCCGATACGCCAACGAAGAAATGAATCTAGAAAACCTTGGATATCACCATCCAAAACATTATGAAAATTACCTTCGTTGTATCCCGTTCGTGCATCCTTAACACGTTGGTCGGGATGCAAGAAATAATTTCTTATTTGGGACCCAAATCCAACACGGGCTTTGTCTAGATATTTTTGAGCTTGTTCCGCTTCCCGTTTCTCTTCTTCGACTCGCGCGAGCCGCGCACGTAACATTTTATAGGCCGCCGCCCTATTTTTATGTTGACTTCTGTCATTTTGGCACTGCACAACGATTCCGGTTGGTTCATGTGTCAAACGAATGGCACTATCGGTCTTATTCACGTGCTGACCGCCTGCTCCGCTAGCCCGATAAGTGTCCTCGCGAACGTCGCTCTCATTGACTTCGATTTCAACACTATCGGCGATTTCCGGTGATACGTCGACCGCTGCAAAACTGGTCTGTCTTTTACCTTCCGAATTAAATGGACTAATTCGAACGAGTCGATGAATACCGGTTTCGCCCTTTAAATACCCATAAGCGAACGGTCCCCGAATGCTGATGGTGACGCTGTTAATACCAGCGACATCGTTGTCATTGCGATCCATCAAGCCGATTGAATATTCATTGTGATGTGCCCATTGCGTATACATACGGAGCATCATTTCAGCCCAGTCATTAGCATCGGTGCCTCCATCCCGCGCGTTGATCGTCATGATGGCCCCAGAGTGATCATGAGGACCACTCAGCATTGACTTTAACTCGAGTTCATTGACCAGCATTTCCAAGCGGTCAATTTCGATAGTCACCTCAGCGGCAATCTCCGGATCATCTTCACCCATTTCCAGTAATTCAACGAGATCTGCGGACGCTGTGTCTAGATCTTCAATCGGTGAAACAATTGTTTTGAGTTGTTTGAGCTCTACAACGAGTTGCTGCGCAGTCTCTTGGTTATCCCAGAATCCAGCTTCCCCCATTTTTAACTCGATGGCGGTGATTCCAGCTGCTTTTGCAGTGTAGTCAAAGGCTGTCGCGCAAATGCAATAACTGATTGCGAATTTTATCAGCGCGATTTTGTAATTCAGGATCCATAAATGGTGTCATCGCAAGAAGACTAAGTACCGAAACAGTCTTCATTATAAAGATAGTTAGTTAATGTAATAGTAGGGGACGCCACAGCGGAGGTTCGTGTTTTCTGAGAATTATGTGCCATTCGTTCTTAGAGAATCCAACCACCGCCGAGTACAATATCGCCATCGAAACAAACAACAGCTTGTCCGGGAGCTATCGCATCGCAGGGTTCATCGAATTCAATATGTAAAATACCGTCGTTATGGATCGCTGCTGTTGCACTACGAGCAGCGCTGTTGTAACGAATCTGAGCTTGGCATTTAAACGGTTCATTAAGAGGTATATCAACAAGCCAATTGGTGCGGTCAGCCGTAAGTGAACTCTTGGCTAATTCAGAAATGTCACCAATAATCACCTCTCGCTCCGGGGCATCGATGCGAACAATATAGTGTGGTTCGCCCAACGCTACGCCGAGTCCTTTGCGTTGTCCTACTGTGAACTGTTCAATGCCATTATGCTGACCAACGACCGTTCCGTTGGTAGTAACAATGTCGCCAGATAAGTCGGTGTTGCCGCGTCGTTGACGTACAAATTCACCGTGATGCCCAGACGTAACAAAACAGATTTCTTGGCTGTCTTTTTTATCGGCAACTCTCAGGCCCAATCCCGTAGCGAGTGCACGGATCTCTGTTTTGGGATAGTCGCCAACAGGTAGCATCATTCGTTGTAAATAATCTCGTTCGATACCAAATAATACATATGCTTGGTCCTTTGTGCCATCAATGCCTCTTGCTAGCCGAGGAAGATCTGTTGTGTTTGCAGCTGGGATCAATCGCGCGTAATGTCCGGTCGCAACGTACTGGGCACCAACACTGTCGGCATATTCAAATAGCTTTCCAAACTTGATCCAATTGTTACACATAACACAAGGATTAGGGGTGCGACCAATGGTGTATTCCGCGACAAAATAGTCGATGATGCGGCGAAAATCTTTTTGTAAGTTTAACGCATAAAATGGGATGGACAGATTATCGGCTACTCGACGAGCATCTTCTGCATCCGAAGCACTGCAGCATCCCTGTTTGTGGTCAGCCCGGTTTTGCAGCAGTGGTAATAGTGGGTTGTCAGCCGGATCGTCTAATTCACAGGACTGCGCAGATTCTTCGCCATGACGCATAAAAACACCGATGACATCGTGCCCTTGTTCTAGCAATAAATGTGCTGCGACGCTGCTATCGACGCCTCCGGACATTGCTAAAACTACTCGTGACATTGTTTCTTTCCCACTTCTCTTACCGATAAGAGCTCCCGATTAAAGTGAAAACACTTCGGGGCCGACATGCTCTGTTACAACTGTGCCAAACATGGTAAATGGTGTTGTTTCAAAAATTGTCACGGGTAGAATTTGTCCGGCCTGACGGTCATTGCCTTCAAAAACGACAATTCGATCACAGTGGGTTCGGCCAACCATTTGGATCGGTTTTCCGTCTTCTTCAAACTGCTCTGATTTCTTACTGCGGCCTTCGACTAACACTTCGACTGGTTTACCGATAAATTTAATGTTCTCAGTTTCGCTGATTTCGTTTTGTACTTCGAGCAGCTCATTATTACGTGCTTGTTTGACTTCATAGGGAACATCGTCAATCATTACATCCTGAGCTTTAGTACCTTCGCGTTCGCTGTACTTAAAGATGAAACTGTTTTTGAATCGGTATTCACGAATAGAATCAATACACGTCTGAAACTCAGCGTCGGTTTCACCGCAAAAACCAACAATAAAGTCACTTGAAATAGCGGCGTCTGGAACAATGTCCCAGATGCGATGCATCATGTCTCGATAATCTTCCACCGTATAACCACGCTTCATGCGTTGTAGAACTTCGTTGCAGCCATGCTGCAACGGGACATGTAAATAAGGCGAGACTTTGTCGAGGTCACGAATAGTTTCTAATAAATTTCGTCCCATATCTTTGGGGTAATTGGTGACAAACTTGATTCGCTGGATTTCCTCGACTTCATGCAGCATTTCAAGTAGGGCTGCCAAGTCGGTTGTTTCGCCATCGGCTGTGTAGCTGTAGCTATTGACGGTTTGTCCCAGAAGTGTGATTTCCAGGCAACCTTGCTCAGCCAATAGCCGAGCTTCATCGACGATCATCTCAGGCGGACGACCTTGCTCCGGTCCCCGCGTATTTGGGACTACACAATAAGTGCAAAATTTATCACAACCAATTTGGATTCGTAGATAAGCCTGATAGGGTGTCGGTCGCATTGTCGGATCTCGTAGCGGGTCAAACGTAAGGTGACTTTTACGAATGTCTTCTTGCGAACCGTCGCGGCGACCTAGTCCGACTGCTATCTCATGCTCACCGCCGGCTCTGATCTTCTCAATCAAGCCAGGTATTTCCTGTAACTGACCTGGTCCGACAATTAAATCGACATACGGTGCTCGATCAAAAATTGTGGTTTGGTCTTTTTGTGCCATACATCCCATGACTCCAATAATCTTTTCGGGATGACGACGTTTCAGCAGCTTTAGCCTTCCCAGAGCGCTGTAAACTTTGTCTTCAGCATGAGCTCGGACACTACAAGTGTTGTAGAGAATTGTATCTGCTTTTTTGACATCATGGGTTAACTCATACCCGTGCTTGCGGAGGTCGGCGACGACCATTTCACTGTCAAGCATATTCATTTGACAGCCGACCGTCTCGATGTATAAGCGGTGGTTCATGGAATGGGGTTCTTGACGCAAAAAGTTGTGTAAAATTTTCAGGAAACCGTAGCCTTAGCCTAGCGGGTTCTGTGACATAAGATCCCCTTACGGGAACTCTTCAGGATAATACGACCGAGCGAGTTTGGCGAGTTCAAATATTGGTTTAATATCAGAGAACAATCCGTTGAGAATTGGCAACGCTGGCTATAGTCATTCTGCGGGCGGAATCGGAAGAGGCTGCCCACGTTGAGCAGATTCTTCAGCCAATAAGATGATTTCCATAGCTTGCCGTGCTTCCTTAGCAGTAATGATATTGATGGGCAGATTGAGATGAATGCATTTGGCAAAATACTCTAATTCCGACTTTAATATCCCTGTTCGGTGTTGGTCGTTGACCTGCGGCCAATACATTGTATCTTTATATTTTGTTTCCTCGAGTGTTTGCACTTGGAGTCCGGTTTCACTGCAATTGATATGGATTTGACCGGTAGTCCCCACGATTTCCATCTGTGCGTCGATTACGGTAGGAGTGTTTTGAGGTAACGCCCAATTGGTTTCAATAACAGCGATCGTCTCGTGGTCCATCGCTGGATCTGAAAAGTCAAACATGGCCCATGATATATCAGGATATCTGAAATCATGGACGCGTACATTTTTTGCCATTACGCTCAGTGGGCGCCTGCCGAGCATCCACATCACTAGATCTAGATCATGGATGCCATCACCGATCATGGGAGAAATTTTATCAAGGCGAATATTTCCTGCGACCGTGGGTAGATTGCGGCACGCATGTATGGAGCAAATCGTTCCAATATCGCCAGCCATAATGGACTCACGCGCAAGTGCATAACGGGGGTCGAAGCGGCATATATGGCCGACCATAAACTTGCCGTCGCTGTGTTGTGCACACTCTTGGATCTCCCGGCATTGTTCAAGTGTCGCGGCCATTGGCTTTTCGAGCAGCACGTGCTTGCCTGCTTGTAGTGCATCGATTGCAACTTGGAAATGATCTTCCCAATGTGTAACAATCGAGACAATATCCACCGCCGGGTCCGTAAGAATATCCTGATAATCAATTGTCGTGTTTGTGAGTTGCAGGTCGCTCGCGTGAGATTGTAATGTTTGTACATTTCTAGAGCAGGCTGAATGCAAGTGTACACCAGTTATCTCACGTAGTGTTTCGGCATGAATTTTTCCGAAACGTCCGAGTCCAATGATTGACCAATTGAGTGGTTGCACCATAACGTTAGCCCGTTTTATTTTTTAAATTTTGCTGGCAGCCCATTATCAAATCGCTCGGGTTCTGGAATTGCTTCTGTGATTAATTTCCACGAGTCCCCGTTTTCGCGCAGCGCTGAATGGTCAGGACTTTTGTAGGAGATATGAAGATGATTTGTATGCAGCGGGTGTCCCACAGCGAGACGTCCCTGCATGGCAGAATCCAGCATTCCAGACACTAACAGTGTCCGTTCGACGGGATAAGGAGCCGATCCGTTGCGGAAGTGTGTTTGGATGGAGTGGGCGAGAGCCTTGAATAGATTACGATTTTGCCATGGTCCGACGTAGAAACTCGTTGCTAGTGGGGCGGCACTGCCCTTGATACGACAAGCAAAGTTCCACCGTGTGCTGCTTTTTCCCACACGTAAAATAGTCGCTTTGAGTCCATCCACGTAATCGTAGACAATAGCGTGTGGTGTAATTTCATCTTCACCTTCGAGTTTTCCGAAATCCTCAATCGAATGACCTAATTCCGCTGTCATCGCCGCATCGGCTAATTCCATATCAAATATTCCAGCTTTGGCTGCTTGATACACTCGGTCACCCTCATAAAACGTCAATCGTTTGACCCCTGTTTCACCACCACGGCGATTTTCAACCATCGATTGCAAGACTTCCAATGCATGGAAATCATATGATTCTACCGGTCCACCATGAATGGAAATGGCTTGCACAATTCTCGCCCCTTTTTTAATTGCAATTGCCGGTTTGCGTTGAGCTAACGGAACACTACTGCCAGCGAGAAAGGGAATGTTATGCTGTCGTGCTGTGGCGACCATTTCTTGGGCCCAGTCAAACCGATAACTCAGGTGCTTGTCGTTAAACAGTGGTACAAATTTGTTTGATTCCTTCATCACTTCCACGATCTGGTCGAAAAATCTTTTACGTGGATACATGCGTTGACCACGATCGTTGACGGGGTAGTTGCCATGTTCGGCGATCGATAACACCGCATCCACGGCCAATGTATCACCGCCTACACAAATGGCTTCTCGAATCGTCTGAAAAACAGGAATCTCATATTTCATAGAAATTTGGTCCGTCATGTCACCGTCAGGTTGTTGGTCGCGATACAAGCTGACGACTTCAACCCCGGGGTCTGTTTTTTTGCCGCAAAATAAATAAGGCTCCAAGAAGTTCTCTAGTAGTACATGTGCATGGCTACGATATGTAAATGAGGTGTAGATGGCAGCGACACGAGGGCGCTTTCCCGTTTCAGCAAGTATGGTCGCTGCCCATGAGTCCAGTGCGCTTAGACTTGTGAGAACCGGAGTTGCCGCGAGTGTTTTTAGAACGGCACGTCGTGTTTGTTTTTGTGTGGTCATTGTATTTCACCTACCGTATGTCTAGCTATTGCCTAGGCCTCTGGAAAAAGAAGGTGGGGTTTGGCTTGGATTAAAAGAAAAAGTACATCATGAACATTGCAGTTGCCGCTAGTAGACCAGCATAGGTTAAGTCACTGCGGAGAATGTATTGAACACGTGTCATCCCGCTATTGTCGGTTTTGATTTTTTCGAGTATTTCACAGCCATAGACTCCGAGAGTCCAGAATGCTGCAAAACAGGCTGCCAGAGTTGGCGTCAGAAACGCTTGATCGGTAAGCCACCCAAGGAGGGCAAAAATTAATAGCGACAGGCAGAGTGTTTTAGCGAGTACCTTTAAGCGTGTTGGTTGATGACCACCAAGTCCAGTCCACGTAAGCTGGGATTTTTCGGGATCACTGGGTGTCATTAAGCTAATGACGACAAATACGATTGCGGAAAGACCTAGTACAAAAACGACTCGGTGGAAGAAGTTAAGCGTTGGTCCAAACATTTTTTGTAGGGCAGAAATATTGGGACGGATGTCATTCGCAATAAATGCATCGAACTGATCTTGGTTCATTTCATGTAGGTTTTGGCTCAAATACCCTTTAGGGAAATTACCGGCATGAAAATCAGACACACTTGCTCGATCTAAGGCGATGTCATAAAGCGGTCGAGGCATGTTACTGTCGTAAACTTGGACGACGACCCACGAGAGCACAATCCCAGCGAGGATTGTATAAAATGCCGCTGGGGCAGTACCTCGTTTCCAAAATATACCTAACACAAAAGCGACGAGGAGTCCCGGTGTGAGATAGTTTTGATAGTTGGCGATCTGCAAGAAGAA
>JABHUV010000374.1 GCA_018658605.1 Planctomycetaceae bacterium
AGTGAAGCCGAAGCCTCGTCCGCCATTTTCATTTTCTGAAGCCCAAGCCATGTGCTGAATATGACCCGCGGCGATAGCCGCGCGTACGTGGGGGTTACCACTGTGAGCACCGTCCGGCCGGGATAGGCTCTCCTTGGGTGGCAGAGCGCTTAGTATCGGCGTTACCCCTTTCAAGTCCTTCCGAAACCTCATGTGATAATACCATTCATCATTAATTGTGAACGGTTGAACACCACGCGAGATAGGATGGTCAGGGAATTTCGAAAAGGTTGCTGTCCAATGTGGATTGACCGACCAATGCGCCTCAAAATAACCACCGATCCAGTCGAGAAATCTATCACCAACTTCACCTTTCTCAACTTCAACTCCGTAATGAATACATACAATCCCAACCCCCTTTTTCGCTAGGTCGTCAACCGCCTTGAGGTGGGGGACCACAGGATGTCGCCCGCCACCGTCAGCGTACATGACGATACAATCGACGTCCGCTAACGCTGAAGCATCCTTAGGCCATCCATTGCGAAACACGTCCACCGCATAGACAGGCTTCGCGGTACGAATGGCGTCTGCCAATATCATGCAGCCCGCAAAATGCTCATGGCTACCGTAACCGTGACTTCGAACTCCGGCTATTAACGCAATCTTTTTTTGTTTGACTGGCAGATTCCTAATTCGGATATTTTTGAACTGAACCGTCATTGGCGGCCCAGCGTGTAATTGCAGAGCCAGTAATCCTTTTGTGGCGGCTTTGGCCGTCTGTTTATCTGTTACATCGATCGTCACATTACCATTAACGATTTGAACTAAGTGGTTTCCATCAGCGATAATGGTGTAGTCATTCAAACCTTCTTTATTGATTGTGGCGAGGATATCTTGTTCGCCCGTCGTTGCGGCAACCCGCGTTTTCTTTCCCTCACCATCGATGACAACTCTGTTTCCACGTTTCGCCAGCACACCCCGTCCTCGCTCTTCATAAAGCGTACCTGTCCAAGCGCCGGCACCATCAAAGTCCGCTTGATATCCACCCACTACCCACTTGTTGACTTCCTTACTCCGATATTGGACCCCACTATTACCGCCGACAATTCTAAACTGCAAACGCAACTCGAAATTACTAGGCTGTGCACCGCGGTAAATAATAAACGTGTTGCCGTCGGTCGGATTCTCCTTAGTTGTCTTTCCGGTGATCGCGCCGTCAGTAACCGACCAGAATTTAGGATTTCCCTCCCAGTTCGTAAGAGTTTTGCCATCAAAGATTGGGTGAAATCCATCATCACCCTCGATCACTGAGTTCGCGCCGAAACTGCTTAACACCATGACAAAGAATAGAGGTAGGAGCGTTTTCATCGGTTGTTATTCCTTCTAGTACATATTGAAAACCAATTCATCGGTTAACGATGAATCATCAATTAGAGTCGTCTAAAGTGATCTATATAATCTCTTCGTCAACGAAGATGGTATGCAATTGCATACTCATCTGCGGGCATTATAACATTGTCGGACCACTAGTGTGATACTAGAGACTATCCATTATAGATAATCGTTCCGTTTTCCAGAAAAGGAACGTCTAGATGCTTGGGCGTGTCTGTCGCGGGATCGAAGATTACCTCAGGTGAGTATTGAGTTACATAGGCCCGTCGCATTGAAGATGTGCGATTTGGGCTACTGCAATGGAACACAAGGCTACTAAAAACGACGAGCGTTCCAGCTGGAACGATAGCCTGAACTCCCTCCGCGTCACCAAAATACCCCACTTTATCACCTGACTCCTCGTTACGAATGTGCTCCACTGGTGAACGGATTCCCACTTCTGAATATGGCAACAGGGACACCGTACCATTTTCCGCGGTCATGTCATCTACAGCTGCCCACACCGTCACATATGGAGTGTGTCGGAAATCTAAGTACCCACTATCCTGATGCCAGGCGAAGGGGCGACCTATTTCCGCGGCCTTTGCGACGTACTGGTCATAAAACAGAAAGGCATCTTGACCAACCGTTGCCCTGCAAATCTCAGCCATTAACTCGCCAAATACGTATTTATCGAGGCCGTTGACCTGGGAGTATTGTTTGGCAATATGATAGCGTTGATTGCGATGGCTTATATGAAGGTGATCTGTTCCTAATCGATCCATTTCGGCATGTATGCGGTCGATCAATACATCACAGGCGTCACCTAGTAACTGTAACGTTTCCGAAGACAAGGCCGAGTCTAGAATGAAATAGCCTTCTTCCCTAAATTGCTGTTGTTGTTCTTGCGATATCAATGGAATACCTTGACTAAATACGTTCGATACAGCGAGCCAAATACTCCCGCGATTTATTGATCACCGCATTGGATTCTTCAACCGACGGCATAATTGGGATACCGCGCGGGGTAGGGTGCATGAATATTTCTGTTAGTCCCTGATATTGTATATCTCGTAATGCCGCCAAAATAGGTGTGAAGTCTAACGTGCCAAAGCCCGGTAATTGCATCAACTCGTGCGGTTTAGGCATCTTGCGATGGCAACCCATGCCATGTTCCCACGCATAAAAATGCACGATACTTTTGTTGCAATGTTTGATAAGCTTGGCGATTGTCTGACTGTTTTGGGGAAGATGATAAGGTGCTAGGGCAATCCCGAGGTTTGCCGATTTGTTCAAGTCGGCGAAGTATCTCAGCGAGTCTAGTGAATTAATCAATGCGCTGCTGTGATTCTCAATGGCAATAACCACTCCCGCTTTTTCGGCAATGGCAACATGAGGTCGCATCTTTTCTATAAAATCGGCCACCTGTTGTTTGAGTGACCCTTCTCGATTACCGGTAGAACCACAGACGATCATCTTACCGCCAAGTTGCTTAACAGC
This sequence comes from Planctomycetaceae bacterium, assembly GCA_018658605.1. The sequence continues at coordinate 2,851 of JABHUV010000374.1, forward strand.
CTGAATTTCATCTGCTAGGCCGAACGGGCCTAGATCGTAACGTGTCGTCATTTGGGGACTGACTTTAGCGGCTTTACACGCCATGACGTATTGTTCGTGGCCAATTGCATCAATTTGGATACGTTGATCGCCGTGTGATGGAGGCCATAGGTCGATACATGTAGCACCAATCTCGGTGACCTGCTCGATGCATTTACGGACGTCGAGTTTTCCATACATACATGAAGCTAACATGTAATTGAGTTTGAATTCGGTAGAGTCAGCCTTGGCAATTGACCAATTCGTCGCTGTCAACGAACTCGCACCAATGGTCGCTAGCATCGCCCGCCGCGATATTGTTCTGTCGCTGGTAAAGTTCATATTTGCGCCTATCAAGATAGATATTCGATTCGATTTTGTAGTTTTACATTAACACTTTGGTAATCGTCTTGCAAATTCCCTGAATCAAACAGGGATTGTCGGATATACTCCGTGTCGTCCGCGCCGATCGCGTTGTCGAAAATCGGCTGTAGATATTGTTGCGCCGTTGCAGTGATATCTAAATTTACGAAGTCGTACAGTTCTGGATGAACCGTTCGTGGGTGTATCTCTCCCCATTCGTCACGAAACACCTTCGCGTCATAATCGTCCACGGCAAATGTGAGATCCTCAGCGTTCCACTGCAGCGTCGCTACGCGGTTACTTTGACCACCAATTAACATCTCAACGGAGTGATAACCTAATTGCGTTGCATGATACCGATCAAATGACAATGGTCTCCCGCCTCGTTGGGTATGGCCCACTTTTCGTGTAAATAGTGCTGTGTCTGGGTCTGCGAAGCCCCCAAGTTCCCGCAAGAACGAATGGGGAATTTCATTCAATAGCGATTGTTTTAATGATGCCGCCGCGCCGGCAAACCTGTGGTTACCCGCAGGGTCACTGCTGCGCCGCGAGTCACCAAAAAAGTCACCGTTGGCGTCCTGTATGCCTTCTCCGCAAACGATAACCGCATGTTGTTGATGCTGGCAGATCTCTTGGACCTTTCGGGCGAGTGTACCCACGTCCACTCGTACTTCAGGGATGAGTACTATGTCTGGTTGACCGTAGCTAGCACCTACGGCGATATATCCCGAATGCCGTCCCATCACCTCCACAATCGCTATGCGACGATGACTTTCCGCGGTGGTTCGTACGCGGTGAATTCCATCTGCTGCCACAAAAACAGCAGTGGCATAACCTGGCGTCACGTAATTGACAATTGATTCCAAAGCGAACTTAGTGGATTCATCACTTGAAACCTCTCGCCGGGTATAAACGACCTCAGGACCGTTTTTCTCCCGCAACCACTCCGATGCCTCACCTAAATAATTAAGACCCAGATCATTATCAATGGTTTTAGGCGACAGGACCGTTGGTAGGCATTCACACAGTGGTTGCATACCGTTGAGCGTGCCATCACCTCCGACGCATATTAATCCGTCGAAATTTAACAATTTAAGACGTTCAAACGCAGTTGCTAGTGCTGCGGGGTTGGTTTCATCAACATAGGTTCGCGACGAACCCAAGATAGTACCACCACGCGTTGCGTCGAGTTCAGGTATCGCCGTCAGTCCGGGATTCAATAACAGATGGGGTACATCGGGGCGGTAAAGAGCTTGGAAACCTGCTAGGAGTCCGATCAACTCGATTCCACATTCGTTTGCTTTATGAACAGCGCCTAAGAGTGTGGCATTCAAGGCCGGCGTATCTCCACCAGCGGTCAAAATTCCAATACGTTTCATCGTTTTTCTTATCGAGAACTTGGTAGAGCGCGTTACTTGGAATTGTTAGGGTCACAAATGCGGCTAGAAATTAAGTATATCGGCAAAGTAAGGTAGGACAGTGTTAGCAGCAACCGACGAATCCGATAGTAGCAACAATTCAAGCGACGCAAGTTCTTGCTGCCCCACCATAGCGGTGACATCGACTACCGTTCGGTTTGGGATTTCCACACCATAAACCAGCTCAGCCACGCCTTCGATCAATACGTTCTCGTTGTCGTAGAATTCTGCTAGAGCTAGCAGTTCCGGATCATCGCCGAAGTCGACTTCAACCACACTCCCATCTCCAAGGATAATATTGGAGCCAGTTGTTTCACCACCGATTACCACCACATCGTTGAAAATCAACTCGCCAATATAGACGGATTCTAGAACGCCGTCCAATAGGTCGATCATTTCCTCTGGAGTATCAAATTCATCCGTCACGAATTCGTCGAGATCAAAGCCCGCATCATACGCACCTTCAATATCATCTAATAATTCGCCGACATCATGACCTTCAAATACGAAGACGTCATATTCATCGGTTTCAAGTATACCGCCCACGAATTCATCCAACACAAATTCCGTGTCATCGTAAGTTTGGAATACGTCATCAAAACTATCGATGACGTCGCCATAATCAGGTACTTCAATATCACCCACGACATCGTCGATTTCGTTGAACAATTCATCAAATACATCTTCAACGTTGTCGTACGCGTCAGGGTCAAAATCATATTCGTCAGGGTATTCATCTACGGCCGTTGGATCTTCTGGGAAATTTGCGCTTACCAACTCAGTTAAACCGACGCCAAGTTCCTGAAGGTCTTGACGGTATTCTTTATCAATTACGCCCGTTGCGACTTCGATTTCCTGGTAACGTACGTTGATTGCCGCATTGTTATCTAGTGAGAAGTTTAAAAAGTCGGTGAGCGATGTGTCTAGAAGTACTTTGGAATCGGAGAAATCCGCAGTCGCATCAATGAACTGCTGGGCAACTTGCTTCAGTCCCTCAGGGATATCGTCGAAATTGTCTTGACAATATTCTGATGCGAATTCAAATTCTGTGTCGACGGCATCTAAGTCGGATTCAGTCGTACCGTTAAGCAGATTAATAATGCTGATCATATCGTTGGGAGCGACGATGCTGTCGCCCGAGGTGTCCAAGTATGCGCCCACCTTACCGTCATAGAGGTCAAATCCGTTTAGGGTATTTACGATTGCGAGCGCATCCGCTGGTGTAACGAATGAGTCGTGAGTTACATCCATAGCGTGGGTTGGATTTTGAAATGCAAATATATCTGCGGCAAGCAAACATCGTTCCTCTAGATTTTCACCGCAAAGTTCTCGGACATGATCAGGCGAGTTTGGTTTTCGGTTGGATCGCAATTTTAGCATTTGACATTTCCTCAATACGCTATATTGACAACAATAAACGAAATTATATAAGCGTCGTAAAAGCGACTCATATGTTCTTACTTGATAAACTGTACATGAAGTACACTCGTAAGTTTAACATCCGCGAATCAATAGATTACATATTAGTTGCTCAAAACACACAAAGTCAATGCAATATGAATTCTTCCTCTGATTATCTGTTGGGAATAACGGTTTTACCGGAGTATTTTCAAGTCGAAGGCGCCGCTCAAGTAATAAACAATTGCGTTGAAATTGCCCATGCAAATGCTATAACCACTTCACCTTACGTGATGCGTCAAGCCGACCCCTCCGATGCACATTCTGGTCAACGCGAACCCCCGATTGATGCTGGCGCCGGTGGTGTCCGTTTGCTCGACCGACCGCTGTGGGGAAAACGGGAATTATTTGTACAAACTGCCCCTGCTTTTTCGCCAAGTAAGACACTTTACCGTCATCTGAAATATCAACCCCCTGCTGAATCCAAACTGACGCACGCACATCAACATCACATCCACGTTGCCCTGAAACTAGCTCGGGAAAACAATGTGCTGACATATATGCAAGTTCAAGCAGCAATCCCCCCTGGGTATCGCGTGCAATTTGCGTCTACTGCACCTGAGGACATGCCGTTACTACCGAATCAGCAACCAGCGCTAGACCGGGTTGCGGCCAATGCTTCCTTAGCGAGCGAGGATATTCTTAGTTATCATTGCGCACTAGTTGTAGACCTATGTAATCAATACCCCAGTCTCACGGGCATAAGAGTCGACTGGCCGGAATATCCTCCTTATAGACTCGACAGTGTGTTTTTGGATTTTTCACCGGCGGTACAAGAATTTGCGTCTCGCCGAGACGGTTCGTCGTTTTTGTCGATCCGTCGAAGCATCGCGGCATTTTATGATGCGATTCATGCAAATCCAATTCCGATACTTACAAATTCTCTACTCGAGGATATCATCAACTCAGCCAGTCCGTGGGCGCTGCTCGCCGAACGGTTTTCCGAATTTGCCATCCGTGATTGGTTGCTTCTCAAGCAAGACCTCGTGTTTAATTACATCCAGAAATTGAGAGATGCACTTGACTCTCATGGCCACGAAGACAAGCAACTGGTACCGCATGCATTCCCACCGCCCTTTAACATTATGAGTGGGCTGGATTTTGGACGGATAGCGCCCCTGGCGGATCATATTCCCGTAAAACTATACACAATGCATTGGGCAATGATCGCGCGCTTTTATTTAGACCAGCTCAGTGAGAACAATCCGCAGGTAGATGAGACTTTACTCGTTTCGGCTTTATTCAATTTATTGGAGATCTCCGATGGATCGCCGCCCACGGAAATCGCGAATGTAAAATATCCCTCTCCGGACGAACCACACCTACCCAGCGAAAACGCGCAACATCGAAAAATAGCCCATGCACAATTGGCGGCGGGCGACACACCGATAGCGGCACTCGTCCACGGGTACGGTCCCGTTAACGATACCCTCAATCGACTAGCTGTTGGATTACAAGCGTCTAATAACCGTATTTGGATTAATCGCTATGGATACCTTTCTGACGTAAAACTGAAAAAAATCGGTGCACTTTTTTACGAACACGTGGGGTAGGGTTTCATGGACGTTGATAGCTCCCAAATTCCTCGTTCTTTACAACCGCTTAAGGACTCAACGGGCCTACGGTGGTGGTCCCTCGTCGTCCCGTTTTTGGCAATCGTCTTCCTTTTTGGATGCTATTCCATGGTCAACGGTGATATTTGGTGGCATCTTAAAACAGGCGAGTTAATTCTTGAACAACGTCGAATACCCACGGAGAATTTGTTCACGTACACTAACACCAAGTCATTATGGATTGATTTACATTGGGGATTTCAATGCTTCGTAGCATTGGTTTATCGCTATTATGGCGGATTCGGCTTAATTGTCGCAAAGTCGTTGATTGCGACAATAACATTTTTACTGCTTCTACTCACGGCTCGTAAATCATTGCCGGGTTGGTTGACACTTCTGTGCTGGTCGCCTTTTCTGACGATTTTCGCGGGGCGGTATCATGTACGGCCAGAAATGTTTTCGTTGCTATTTGTCGCTTGCACCCTGTGGGTACTGCACCATTCGAGCCGACGCGCCACTTTGCTATGGCTGCTTGTGCCAATACAAATCGCCTGGGTAAATGTCCAAGGATTGTTCGTCCTGCAGCACCTACTTGTGGGGGCATATCTACTACAACAGTTAATAACCTTTCTATTTGAACGTCAAAACGGTCATGCGCTGCGGCGATTATTGTTGGTGTTCGTCCTTTCGACGATGGCGAGTTGTATCAACCCCTACGGCCTGCAAGGGGCGCTATTCCCGCTTGAGTTGATGGGTAAGATGTCTGGGGAACTTCGTGTGTTTTTTCAGTCCCTAGCGGGCGAAACCTCAGGCATTTCAGAATTTATCGATCGCTATGGGTTACTCGCAATTACCAGGAACACAACGACACTCACCTTATTCGGTACCGCACTGGCCGTCGTGGGCAGTCAGTGCGTCGCAACTATCTATCGGCGGAAAATCGATGTCTATCACTGGTCGCTGATTGGTGGTTTTGCATATCTTGCTTGGCAGATGAATCGCAATTCTAATTTATTTGCGTTGGTCTACGGGTACATACTTTGCAGTAACTTGTCCAATATATTTGCATATTATCGATCAACTAAACAAATTGCAGACGATACAAACACACACATCCTAAAATCAAAGCAAATAGTTCCAAGGAATTTGCTACAATTCCTACAAATCGCGACGTTCTTAATCGTGGTAGCGGTATTTGCCCTAAGCTTCAACGATGCCCTGAATCATCGCGAGCAAAGCCCTGGTCAACTACCGCAAAGAATCTATTTTTCCGAACAGCACCCTTGGTATAATCACACTGCCGCACAATTCATAAGGGACATACCAGCCCCACTAAACGTTTACGCGCGACACAAAGGAACGGGTTTCGCGGGTGTTGTAATTTACCACTGTTTCGATGAGCAGTCGGAGTTTGGTAAGCGTGTTTACGCCGACGCCCGTCTAGAAGCCAACTCCTTACAAGTGCTTCAGAAATTTGAATCTATCCCACGCCTGCTCGCAAATGACCCAATAACGGCTGAGAAAATACTTGTCGATGAATCTGGGAACTTGCCGCTATTGGTATTTGGGAACGACGAGCTCTTGCGCCACCCCCGCCTTTTACAATCTCTCATTGACAGTGAGAAATGGCAATGTGTTTATTTAAGTGATTTCACCGAACAGTCGCAGGATCTAGGTGTTTCCATGTTTATGACAGCTACTAAACGGTTATCGGTTGGGCTGCCCCGTGTGTCCATTGAACGATTGCTGCAATCCTATTAGGTTTTCTAACAGTAAAAATAGATTCGCGCATAATATGTCGGTTCGTGTTAATATATACTCATATAGAGAACTACCCACGGCGAATTTTAATTTCACAAATAACTCAGTCAGGTCCTACACCATGAATCGGTTAATCCAATACATTCTTATCGCAACCGCAATCTTTTCGGCGTTAATATCGATTGAATCATCAATTATGGGAGACGACTGGGCAAGTTTTCGAGGTCCTACAGGCGATGGTGCTAGCACAGCCAATAAGCTTCCGCTTAAATGGTCTGCCACCGATAATGTTACTTGGAAAACTGCCATCAAAGGTCAGGGCTGGTCATCGCCTGTCCTGCGAAACGGTGTATTGTATATAACCAACGCGGTTTCAGAAGATGCGGAATTACAAACCAGCTATCAACTAAACGCCATTGCGATTAATTCGCAAACTGGAAAAATACTTTGGACCACGAACGTATTCACCCAGCCGCTTGATTCCCCAAAGATTCATTCGAAAAACAGTCACGCGAGCCCCACACCCATCGTCACAGCAACAAACGTCATTGTCCATTTTGGACACATGGGAACCGCCTGCTTAAACATCAAAGGGGACGTTGTTTGGAAAACAGTAGCATCGAAATATTCTCCCGTGCACGGCAACGGCGGGACGCCGATCCTTCACGATGGAAAGCTCTATTTTAGTGTTGATGGAAAGGTGAAGACTCTTGTAATTTGCTTGGACGCCGCGACGGGGGACACCGTGTGGGAGTTCGATCGGCAGAGTTCCGCATCCCGCAAATTCTCGTTTACGACCCCCGCAGTAATTGAAGTTGCCGGGCGCCTGCAATTAATCTCACCGGCGAGTGATATTGTCCAAGCAATCGACCTGCACTCGGGGAAACTTATTTGGCAAGTCAAGTATGACGGTTACAGCCTCATTCCTAAGCCGGTCTATCACAACGGATTGCTATATATTTGTACCGGATACAATACACCTTGGCTTTACTGCATTGATCCCACTGGTCAGGGAGATGTGACCAACTCGCATGTTCGTTGGAACATCCAACGGCAGATTCCGCATACGCCATCCCTCATTCTAAATGAGGGCAAGTTGTTTATGATATCAGACAGAGGAATCGGATCGTGCCTCAATGCGGTCACGGGCGAAACGATCTGGCAGGAACGTATCGGTGGAAACTACTCAGCTTCGCCTATTATAAATAACGGAAATATCTACTTCACCAGTGAGCAAGGCGATACCACGATTGTTAAGGCCTCAGAAGAATATAAAGTGGTTTCAAAGAATTCAATGGGTCAAGCAACATTAGCGTCGTTCGCAGTGGAGGAGGGCGTTATCTATATTCGAACGGATTCGCACCTATATCGTGTTGAATAATACCTAACGGACGATACAAGTTTGCGATGACGATGTGAGCACGGCGTACTCACGGACAACCCTATAGTTGAAACACCGCATGAACCGCGGCTGTTGTGATGGAGTAGTAACTCTTGAAACTTATCTCTGGTCCACAAGCAGTCAACGTATAGCGTCAAATCCCAGGGTACGCGTCGATATTAGGGGTTCCATTGAATGTCGACAGCCGACGATAGGTATTTCACCGCACCGTCCGACTCAATCGCGACAATAAAGGCCTTAAATGGTCCAGAGGTGGGTGTAAACTTGGAACCGACTCCACTTAGGCGACCGCCTCGAGGCGACACTGCAAAACGGATCAAACCAAGTTTCTGTGAATGCACCACCCAATAAACAGTTCCCCGGGACGTAAGTTCCCGTTGTTGCTTCATCTCAGACGAAAAAGACATTCCAGTACCGTTTGTCAAGAGTATCGGAACGGCAACGCTGTTTAACAACGAGTAAATTGGGTTCACAATTTTACCCGGCACAGCGATCCCGTTTGCGGGCACGTTCGGTTTAGAAGAAGGTTTTCCGCCGCCGCGATTTTGTGTCTTAGATTGCATTGTTGGTGTCTGGGAGTTGCTGGACACGCCAACCGATGGATTCGCATTGGCTTTAGTCGGACGATCGCGAATATTCGGAATTCCTGAGTTAGATGATGGCCTTTGACTTGCGTCATTTCCATTTGGACGTCTTTGTTTCTGCGGACCACGACCATTGGTCGGTTTTTCCATTCCGCCAACGCGACCGCCAAACCCGTCACGGGATTGTTCCCCACCAAAGCCGTCGAGAGGGGGTCCGGCCATAGCACCACCTAAGCTTTCCAAGTAACCGGGTCCATCGTCGTCACCACCTGAAATCGCAGGTTCAAGAGAATTCATTTGCGCCGTCATATCGGAGTCGGCACCTCCCTCAAAGCCGTCGGTAGGGTCATCCAATTGCAACATTTGCTTTTCGTCGTCTAATCCCATGACCGCGCCGCCGTCTTCCATCCCGTCCATTGCCATGTCATCCCCGAAGTTTTCCATCATTTCTGAATAGTCTTCGTCCATCGGCCCATCTACAAAACCATTCATACCACCACCGTCATTGGAATCGAGTTGCGACATCGATGAATTACCCCCGCCAATTTGTGAAGGGTCAATTGCTTGTGTATCGCCCGCCTCATTAAGTTGTCCTGAAGCGGCGGACGATCCCTCATTTTCAGGGAGCATCTTCGCAAGTTGTACGCCAAGGTCATTGCAACCTAGCATAGTCGTCAGAAGAGCGACGCCGGCTAAACTTAGAATGATTCGCGGAATTTTCATAACAGCTCCAAATAAATTAGAGTCCAACAAGCCATATTGTACCGTCCCCGCTTCGAAACCTCAAAGGTGAATCTATTCTAAATGGGTATGCAAATAGGACAGTTAGTATTACTTATTGCAGTTTCGCTCTTTGTTTATAGTGATTCATCTAGCTTTCGAAGAAGCGGAAAGAATTGACCTGTCAACGCTTCTCCCGCTTTAACCACCGGTGTTCCGGTAAGCAGCGGCTCCGCACTAACTGACGCGACTCCGTCCGATAGCATATTTACAACTGCCGCTGGCCGCGATTTTTCCGTAGTATTTCGAAAGCTTCCATGTACAGTCAATGGATGATGAAACACCACCTGTCCCCGCAATAACTCCATCGGCTGTGGGTTTTGCAGCGCATGCAGCTGCTCTTTGCTTAATACCCGTTCAATCGCTTGCATGTCACCGGCCAGCCCAGTAATCGGTAACAACTCCCAATGACTACTTCCCGCAATATATTGCAAACACCCATTAGCAATCGTCGCGTCCTCAAGCGCAATCCAACATGTGAGGTGTGCCATCGGAGTTGTTCGAATCCAATAAGAATAATCTTGATGCCAAGCCACACAACCGCCCTGCTGTGGCGGTTTGTGGAATAATTGGTCATGCCAGAATCGAACATCGGCGTTTAACAATTGCGTTGCTGGTACAGTCACGGCGGGTTGCCATAACAAATCATGAAAACTTTCTGATATCCGCCAAGCCCCGATAGCGTGAAACAGAACATCCACACCATTGTCGCATTCGTTTAGATGACATTCGTGCCACAGGGGGTTGTTAACGTTGGCAGCAGAAGTTAAAAATTCCAGATCACCACAAAGCAGGTCCACAAACTCATCAGCTAACGGTTCATTACCGACAACGAAACCTTGCGCATGAAACGATTCCACTTGGCCATCTGTTAGTCGAAATAGATGGGGGTCGGCGCCCACTGGGGTATGCACCTTACCTATCGGTTCCGAGATTGATGAGAGATCTATATCCACTTAATTTATTCTTCGTCGATACGTGGCACTTTCAACGTCGCACGAAACGTATCCCATTTAGCACGTGTCTTAATACGGGAATCATCATTAGCAAAACCTACATGCGAGTAGCTGAACTGGCCGCTCGCATATACTTGGATACGCGGAAACCCGTAGAGTTTCGGGTTTTCCTTGGCCAATATCAACATAGCCGCAATCGCTACGTCCCGCAGTTGGGTCTGGTACTGGACGTTATTGACTCGTTGTGTAACGCCGCAAAACGAATTGTCGTCCACTCGTAACTCTAACACCGGTATGGCGGTCTTATCGCCGAACATGGCAATTGCGATCATCACCGTTTGCATAACATGACAGGGGGTCTGCTTATCACGCACTAGTTCTAAGGCCCGTGGTAAACATTGAGGAATGTTGAAACTCATGGCCAATGAAAATGCCATCTGCGCATCCCAACTTTCACAATGCATTAAACACCCAGCGAACAACTCTCGCATAATATTTGCAGTGGGTGTGGTCGGATAAGTATAAACACCAGTACTGCTACGAACCCGTAGTTGGTTCGAAAACGCCGCCTGATTGCACAAACTAAATATGGTTTTAACGCTATAGCGATTCATCTTCAGGTCATCAATTCCTGAAGCGAATAGCAAACCGGTAATGGTTCCCTGAGAGATCGTAGCCATGCGATTCTCCCGTAACAAAACCTGAATTTCTGCGCACCGTCTATCAATTTCTTTGCTAGCTTGCGCCGCACCGTGCTCAATTGCCCTGCAAAGACGAGGTTCAGCGCGGCTAATTAGTGCGAACACTCGCCGAGATTCAGCCGACTCAGGAATCTTCCCGCAAAACGTTTTCCAGCTCGGCAAGTTTACGTGCAAATCGCCAACTCCGGCCTTAATGAACTGTTCTAGTTTTTGTTGAAATACATTTTGTTCGACAGCATCGAGTACTCGCCCGGCGCGAAAACGAGTTTCACGGTCACCACCACGGATGGCGGCGTTAAGTCCCGGTATCGCGTCAGCGCCGATCGCCACTAACTGACTCATCGCGCGTTGTCGAGTTACGAATTTTGGAGCCGACAAATCCCTAATCAGCGATTCGACGACAACGTCGTCTTTAGTCGCAACTTCGGCCATAACCACATCGGCATTGACGAAGAGTAATGCCATGTAACAACCAAGAACCCTCAAACAGTCAACTAGTGGCCAAACGTAAAAATGCTGGAACCTATCGACAACGGCACAATTCATAAGTTTACTGTTTGTGGTATACGTAGAAAGCATATTTTTTGTTATTAACTGTAACGTCACAAAAACCCCGCCACCAAACTATATTATGTAGCAGTGACTGTTCAAAGGCTAGAGGTTACGCAGGGCTTGGTCTAAGTCCGCAACTAAATCTTCAACGTGCTCTAATCCAACAGACAGGCGAATAAGCTCATCGTGGATGCCGTTAGCAATTCGATCTTCGCGATCGTAACTTGCATGCGACATCGATGCAGGCTGACTAATTAGCGATTCAACAGCCCCTAACGACACGGCTAATTGAAATAACCGCGTTGACCCGACTACGTTTTTAGTCAAATCATAATCAGCGTCAACTTCGAAGCTCAACATTGCGCCGAATCCGCCATTCATCTGGCGCTTAGCAATGTCGTATCCCTCGTGCGATGCCAAACCAGGATACAAAACTCGTTTAACCTTGGGGTGTTGCTGTAAATATTCCGCTACTAGCATCGCTGTGCGGCATTGTTCGTGAACCCGCAGTTCCAATGTCTTAATGCCTCGCGTGATTAAATATGAATCCCACACACTCATGCAGTTCCCAACAGAATTGTGGATAAAATATAGTTTGTCGTATAAATCATCGTTATCCACAACGAGCAGTCCACCATTTGCATCGGAGTGACCGCCTAGGTATTTGGTGGCGGAGTGCATTACAATATCGGCGCCCAACGACAAAGGTTGCGTTAGGACCGGCGTGGCAAATGTGTTATCCACACCAAGTAAAACACCATGCTCCGTAGCAACTTTTGCGCATGCTGCGATGTCCGTGATCGACATCAGTGGGTTTCCGGGACTTTCAATCCAGATAAGTTTCGTTTGTGGTCGAATCGCCGACGCTAGCGCGCCCGGGCTACTTGAATTAGCTAGTGAAACTTCAATTCCCGCTCGGTTACAAATTTTGTGGAACAGGCGATAGGTCCCGCCGTAGATGTCGGTACCGGCAACAACATGGTCACCAGCGTTTAGCAACATGGTGACGCAATGCGTCGCAGCCATACCAGTCGAAAAGGCCAGGGCCTGACTTCCACCCTCCAATGAAGCTATTGTGCTCTCAGTAGCGTCACGCGTCGGGTTACCGCTACGCGTGTAGTCGTACGGGCCCCATTCACCGGGAGTCTTCTGTACAAACGTTGAGGCAACATGTAATGGGCGCACGACCGCGCCCGTCTGCTCGTCCGCCGAGTTCCCCACGTGGATTGCGCGCGTCCTGAATTTTAATTGTTTTTCTTCAACCATGGTAGACACCACTATCCCTGCAAAGCCTGTTCAAGATCGCGAATGATATCGGAGACATCTTCGATACCCACTGATAAACGAATCATGTTATCGCGGATACCAAATTGTTTTCGTTCGATGGAACTAAGCTCAAAATAGCTCATAATCATCGGTTGTTCAATTAGCGATTCAACTCCACCCAGAGAGGGCGCTATTTTCGGGATCTTCGCCCGGTCAACTATATCCGCGGTTTCCCGCCAATTCGCCCCTTTAATCTCAAATGTTATCAATCCCCCAAAGCCAGTCATTTGGCGGCTAGCTAACTCGTGATATTCATGTGAACGCAAACCGGGATAATACACTTTTGAAATTCGTGAGTGAGCCTCCAGAAATTCCGCAACGGCTTGTCCGTTGGCATTGTGCTGTTGCATCCGTAGTGTGAAAGTCTTAAGACCACGCTGTAGCAAATACATATTATGGGCAGAGTTGATAGATCCCATAATTCCGCGCAAATTTCTTACATCCGCGAGGTGCTCTTGCGAACCAGAAATCACGCCTGCGAGTAAATCATTGTGGCCACCTAGGTATTTAGTAGCCGAGTGCAATACATAGTCAACACCGTAAGAAAGCGGTTGTTGGTTATATGGCGTCGCGAGAGTGGCATCGATCAAAGTCTCGACACCGTGTTGTTGTCCTAGCTTTGCAAACTTTTCTAGGTCCACAATACTTAAATGCGGATTAGTCGGCGACTCACTCACGAGCAATTTGGTATTTTGATTGATTGCGTCAGCCATTGCGTCGTAATTACAGGCTTCAACTTGTCGCGTAATCACACCAAACCGAGCAAGATGTTTCGCGCAAAATTCTCGACTCCGGTGGTAACATTCGTCGAAAAAGACGATCTCGTCTCCGGAACCCAATTTAGTCATTACCAATCCTACGAGAGCCGCCATCCCACTTGCGTATACTATTGCATCCTCGGCTCCCTCAAGCGCTGCCAGTTTGCGTTCCACCACCGCTTCGTTGGGGTTCCCATAGCGGCCATATTCTTCGCGCAATTCCCCCTTCTCTATATAGTCAATAATCGACTGGCTATCTGCAAACGTATACGTCGATGCGAGGACGATAGGGTCCGTAATTGAGTCAAGAGCCTTGTGCGCGGATTCACCTCCATGCACCGCTTGCGTAGCCGAACCAACTGTTTTTTTGTTTTGAAATGTCATTAACTTGATACCGTTACTGATTGAATTTAGCAGGACGCCAAACGCCTAAGCGAAGACAAATTGCTTGAAGTATTATTTATACCGTGCCGCAATAGAAAAATGCGCGCCTAAAACCAACCGCTATTGGCAGAGTCCAAACAAACGACAACCTAATTGAAGGTGTTTACGTTTATTGTTAGCACTTTAGCAGGTTAAGGCTGCAATCGGCCACAAATCCCTATCGTAGTAATTTACTTCCGGTATCGTTCCCGAGCAAGGCGTAAAACACATCTCATGAACCAAAAAAGGTTATCATTTCCTAACGGCGAAGTGGATTATTCGGAATGGTCGACACACCTCTGGTAGTAGGCAAACTAGGTGCGCTGTACTGAACTGGGCGCACCATACTCGTCCGCACACCATTACCGATCGGCACAACCACTGGGAATCGTTCAGCCGGGGACGGCAATACCGAAGAGGTTGCGGGTGCCATTATCGCAGGAACTTCTTCGATCGGCTTAGCCGGTGTTGGAACACCAATTGTACCCGATTCATAAATAACCCCTGGCGATACCCGCTCACAGCCGTGACAATTCGCCCCGTAAAAGCGCTCGGAGAAAAACAACCCCCGACCTCGGTTCATCCCGCGACAAGGGAAAATACAATCCAAGGTATCTCGTAAACCTTGAGCCAAAGCAGGTAATAAGGGAATACCACACCCACAACCCGTACCAAGCTGACCTAATTCTCCAACCACTGTTTCCATAGGCTCCGTGATTGGCTCGCTGGCCGAAACACGATTTCCAGCTAACAGCGGATAATTTATCGCAACACGCGGTTGATAATAAGGACTGGCAGCTGACGGCAGCCCTTCTTGCCCATGCGTTTGGTACATCCCCCCGCTCAATAACACCAACGCCAAACACGAAACGACAACTTGTTTATACTGCATAATGTCTCCACTCCACTCCATTAACACGATTGACCAATACTGGTAATTAATCAGTTTCCACCCATTGCCATGTTCGGCACGCAACAATCCCGATATTTAAACCTATCCGTATATGCCAATTATTTTACGCATCTAACCTAGCCTTCCTGCGCTTCCCGTCTTGTCAGCCGGCAGATCAATCTTGACTTTACTAGGCGTTTTTTAGTACTTATCTATTTGTAATCCGATTATTTATTTCTCTGTCCCTTAACTAATTTCCACCTGATGGCATTTCCGCAACCCACTTACGACTTACCCCGCTTGGCTTTTTTCATTACCGCGCTTTCTCTCTGTTTCAATTGCCCCACGATCACAACTGCAGCGCCCAGAACCCCTCTAATACAGTTTGCCAGCTATCAAGAAACCGGTAGCTTGGGGGAACCCAACTTTGACGCTTATGAAAACAGTGGCGCTCCTCGACCACCCGCCTTCGGAGAAGGTGGAAGTGGGTTGGGTTCGGCTCCCGGTAAACCCTGGTTTGGACCTGAATATACAGAGCCTCTGGATCCTCCAAATAATTCACTATTCTCCGGAAACCTGTTCGGCCAAAATCGTCGGGCCACAGCGTTGGATATATTTCGCTTCGCCGAAACTCCACAAATACAGTATGCGTGGGTCCCTGACGGAAGCAGTGTGGGTTCCGTCAACATGAGTGAATTTGACGTATCGGTCGTTTTCGCGTTCCCAAATTTTATGGAATCAGAACAGCCAATCTACGTGGCCCCTTCATTCGGCTTAACCATGTTTGAGGGTCCCCAGTCGCCGGAACTTCCCGGGCAAGTATACAGCGCGTATTTAGACGTGCAATGGACCTCAGACCCAACGCAACGATTCTACGCTGATCTCGGTGTTACCGTTGGAATCCATTCCGCGTTCGATACAATGACCACAGACAGTCTACGTTTAACTGGTCACGCCCTGGCGAACATCTCACTAGAGGAAAATACCACCCTAACATTCGGTGTGATGTACTTTGACCGTGTGAATATCAAAATGCTTCCGGCTTTTGGTGTGTTTTGGAATCCCCATCCTG
The DNA here is from genome assembly GCA_018658605.1 of Planctomycetaceae bacterium. The sequence goes on from JABHUV010000374.1 coordinate 18,868, forward strand.
AAATTCGTATCGACTTATTTTTCCCAAGGCCTCGAATATCCCAGTACTACACATCGATAAATAACTACGACGTATGGTGGTATGTGGGCGGTGAATACGGTGGTGGTAGTTGGACGATGAAACCCAACGGTTTGGCTTCCAGCCAAGTCGATATTAACGATTTACGTCTGGTTACCGGACTTGAATTTGGACTCGCGGAACAACTACGTCTGGGTCGCCATATTGGTTTCATCGAAGCGGGAATTGTATTTGATCGCGAGGTCATCTACAAAAATACACCCGGCGATAATTTCAGCCCTGGAACTACTGTGATGTTGCGCGCCGGATTAGGTTATTAACCAGGTGGTGTTTACTGATCAACTAGGGACCACTGAGCATGCGGTTGTCCGCTGGGCACCTCTAGCTGCATCATCAGTCGATTTTCACGAGCAGGGCGTTTCACACCGAGGGTAACTACATGTTGTCCTTTTTTCAGTTCCAACTCACAACGGTTGCCATTTAGCGGTGTCGGTGTGCCATCAACCCAAAGCAAGACGCCTGCAGTATCGTCAAAGACTATCGCACAGCGCCCGCCATCTTCACTTACGGTCAATCGGGTACGTAAAAAGCTGAGGTTGCCGGTAACTGAACGCGGTGTAAACAACGGCAATTCAGAAATTTCCACCTCTCCCTGTACGGTTGTGTAAAAAGGCGCCCATGTCAAAGCCGCATCATTACTAGCAGTAATATCCAAACTAGTGCGATTGATACGATTATGTGCTTTATCGGTCCACACTAATTGTTGCCAACTACGCGCAATCGGCGCTTTACTAATCTCGAATTCCCCAACCCTACCAAGTCGCGACATAAAAGCCACGAGATCGATAATTTCTTGGCGTGTAAGGGTGTCCACCGCGCCATCAGGCATTAAGGAGCGTCCTTTCTTTTGTAAGTCAATATCCGCTTTTGGGATCGTGATTAATACGTTTTTAGCGTTTCGTATCACAACGGACTTGTCATTCGACCGGACTGGAACACCCGAATAAACCTGTCCATTAACATCTAATATTTGGATTGAATGATAATTCTCTTTAACCTTTCGATTGGGATCAATCAAGCTTTCGACTAAATAGTCAATCGGAGCGCTTCCTCCAATACTTACCAAATCCGGCCCTACTTTTCCCCCCGCACCTCCGATTGCATGACATAGCATGCATTGCAGTGATGCTCGTCGGAACACAGCTTGCCCCTTGCGAGGGTCACCGCTATTCAAAGCGGCAACCGCAAGTTCCTGCACCAACTGTTCCGAATATTTCCAACCAGAATCGACGATATTACCAGCCTTACGGAAAGCACTTATCAATGTAGTGTAGTCCCCTGTTGAACGTTGTGTGGTACGCACTGCTGCCTTCGCAACGTCAGCAGTGATCGTCACGTCCGCCAACAAACGCATCAAAACCTTGCCACCCTGTTTGTTACGTAAAACCGCCGCTAAGGCATTAGATGGATCGAAATCGGTCTGACTCTGCATCATCAACATCACAGACTCAGCTGCACGTTCAACGGCAAATACTGACAAAGCTTGGATTGCCGCGACTGCCCCTATTGGATCATCGCCATTTGCAATCAAGCTTAAATCATCCCGCGCCGCATCGTGTTGATAAAAACCAACCGCACGAATCGCCTGGGCTTGGACGATTCGATTTTGCGTCTGTCTAGTATTTTCCACCAACCTTTGGTAATATTCCTCGAGCTTCCACGCACCGGAGGTCGCAAAAAGCGCCGAAACATACTCATCGCCCAAACCAACCATCGATCCGGCAAGGTTTTCAATACCGGTTGGCCGAACGCGCCGGCGTCGCAACTCCTCGATTAGTTCGTCCAAAATTGCGGCGCCAGCAACCTTGTCGCTTTTCGCATTCGCCAAAATCCATCCAATTGCGGTACCAGCCTCATCGGATCCACCGCTGCTTGCAATCGCCCGCAGCACTCGGTGAGTCCCTTCGCTGTTGAATTGCAGTCCCTTCAGAATATTAATCAATGTCGGCGCAACATTCCCGGAATCGACTGACTCCAATGCATACAACAACTTATTGCTATCCCCATTGAACGAGTAGTCACCAGATTCTACCGAAGCGAGCCATACATTTTTGGTATCCCGCAACGCCCTCCATGAAGCGAAATCTAAAAAACGATCCATCGGATATTCCAATACGGATGAAATCTCAGATACAGCAGCAAGATCGTTTTCATTTGACAACGCCCTCACTGCTTCGAGCCTAACGCGCGCGTGCTGGTCACGAACCGCGGCACTAAGATAACGTCTATACTGCGGTAACCGTGTACGCTGATGAGACACAACACGTACTGTGGCCGCTCGTATGCGATGATCCGAATTATCCAGTAATTGTTCGATTAAGGATACATCGACATGGTCTACGCATTGCAACACCCACAATGCTTCCAATAACTCATGCGCCCCAGTGGCAACCGATGTATCTCGTTGCAACGCCCATTTTAAAGTTTTACCGATTACCTCATTGCGATCGTGTTCCTTAAGCTGCAACTTAG
>JABHUV010000152.1 GCA_018658605.1 Planctomycetaceae bacterium
GAACGCCCAGATTTATTGAAAGATTTAGCCGAACGACATGGTGCGCGAGACACCACGATCCGCAAAGAAGCACTGGCGGAACTCGACAATATGGAAATTCGTCCTTCACAATATAACCCCGGCAACGAAATCCCCGAAAAGAACTTGGCCTATCGCTTCGCCAAGAAATTCTGGTTCAACGATTATGGCGCCTATACACAACATTTCAAAGCCGACGAGTGGATCGATACGCGAACTGATAATCCACAAAAACCTACGAAGTAACTCGCCGCTACTAAAACATAAGCCCTCCCTGTCTTTGCGCTTGTCATGGCAACTACAACCGAATCCGTAACAACTTCGCCTCTACATATAGCGTACAAGACCGCTCGTGATTATTTATTAGATCAACGTATGGGTAGTGATCATTGGACCGGACAACTTGCTGCTTCGTCTCTATCGACTGCCACTGCGATCAGTACTCTGGCCCTCGTCCGACAACACTATCCGGCCACAACTAACAAACCATCAGCTCTACCGACAATAAATCAACTCTCGCAAACCATCAACAACGGTCTAGCTTGGCTTGCAAATCATCAAAATCAAGATGGGGGTTGGGGTGACACCAACCTTAGCTACTCCAACATTGCCACAACACTCTTAGTCATCGCAGCTTTTAAACTGGCTGACCAAGAATCGTCTAATGTGAAATTACTACAAGCCGCTCAACAATATATCGACAACATCGGCATCGAAGAGGGACTGCGAAAACGATATGGAAAAGACAAAACGTTTGCGATTCCCATCCTTGCCAATGCCGCGTTGGCAGGTATGGTTCCCTGGAAAAAAGTAACAGCACTCCCCTTCGAGCTCGCCTGTTTTCCAACCGCCGTTTATCGATTTCTCAGGCTACCTGTTGTAAGCTATGCCATTCCTGCATTAGTTGCGATTGGCCAAGCTCGCTTCCTTCATCGTCGCCCACGCAATCCTCTAACATGGCTAGTCCGCAAACTCACTTTAAACAAAAGCCTACGTGTTCTCCAACGCATCCAACCAACGAGCGGGGGATATCTAGAGGCAATTCCATTAACGTCGTTTGTGACAATGAGCCTCGCAGCTACCGGACGCTCACATCATTCAGTGACGACGCAAGGCGTTAACTTTTTGATGAGCACGCTTCGCGAAGATGGCAGCTGGCCAATTGATTCAGATTTGGCAACGTGGAATACTTCGTTAGCAATCAAAGCCTTAGATCAATATGAAACAGACGTCGCCACAATTGACGCTACAACATGGTTGCTAAGTTGCCAACATACAGAACGTCATCCTTATACGGGAGCTAATCCCGGCGGGTGGGGCTGGAGTAACTTAACAGGCGCGGTTCCTGATTGTGACGACACACCCGCCGCACTCTTGGCGCTTGACGCCATTCGTCGATCCGACGGTTTTTCCGCGATCGATTTTCCCCAATTGACCACGGCCGCCATGGCCGGCGTTAAATGGATGTTGCGTCTGCAAAACCGAGATCATGGCTGGCCTACATTTTGTCGCGGCTGGGGCACCTTGCCATTCGACCGCAGCGGGGCAGATTTAACGGCGCATGTATTACGTGCGTTGAAAGCCTGGGAGCAAGAGATATTATCGCCTGCTGGACCGTTTCATGGCAAACCAGAAAAGCTTCAACAACTTATCGATGGTGCTTTCGCATACTTACAACGGAAGCAAAATAGCGACGGGAGTTGGTTTCCGCTGTGGTTTGGTAATCAAGATCACAGCGACGAAGAAAATCCTGTCTACGGAACTGCCAAAGTCTTGTTGGCTTACCATAGGTGGGGTAAATCTGAAGATCCAATTGCGCGACAGGGATATCAATGGCTCGTAAACCAAGCAAACCACGATGGTGGCTGGGGTAGCGGTGTCGACAAATCTCGTAATGACGCCGGACAATTATGTATCAACCGCTCAGGAAGCGGTGTAGAAGAAACTGCATTAGCCATCGAAACATTACTGACAGCCCCAAAGTCTGAATTAACTCAAAATACGCTAAATAAGGGACTTGAGTGGATGATTCGTAGTGTAGAGAATGGTAGCTATAAGGACTGCAGCCCAATCGGGTTCTACTTCGCGAAGCTGTGGTATCATGAACGTTTATATCCAGTCATCTTTACGGTTTCTGCTTTAGGTGTTGCAATGCAACGATTGAATCAACAAAACAAACAGAATTAATCGACACATACGCAGCAAATAAATGTTCAAGCATTAACCGGTTCTAGAACATCGACACACGTATTATCAACGAATAAACACTCAAGGATTTTGACTTTGGCTTCTGTATCATCAACTGGTGACGACACTAAGGTACCAGCTGACATAGCCCCACCAACACGTAAATCGGGGCGCCGCAAAACATCTCACCTCAAACAGGTGCCAGAACCGCAATCACTGCGCGATGAAATCCGTGACCGCTGTCGTGAAATTACTAACAAAATTGATAAATCTCGTCCAATGACGAAAGATGAGATGGAAGTCGTTGTGCGACAAATTCTAGACGAAATGGAACTCAAAGAACATTTCATCGGTTGGACCATGGTTATGTTCGCGTCGGAATTCTGGCGAGACCAAGTAGCCGCTGTTCCACCCTCGCGGCGATTATTCCTGTTGCCACATTGCCTAAAACACTCAGAAGGCTGTCCAGCAGACTACGATCAGTTCGGTCTGGACTGCAAAACTTGTGGCGCCTGTAGCATTGCGGATTTTCGCGGACTGGCCGAGGACTTAGGCTATCGAGTCTTAGTTGCTGAAGGATCACCGATCGTCCTCAAGATTATAGTTTCTGGTTATGTCGACGCCGTCGTCGGAGTTGCTTGCCTCAACGTGCTTGAAAAAGCGGTTGATAAAATATTACTTGCCGGCATCCCTTGTATGGCCGTACCGCTATTGTCCGATGACTGTCGTAACACTTCCGTTGATGAACGATGGGTCGATGAGATGATCCGCTTGGAATATGACAATTCCACACCACAGACGTGTACCTATATGCATTTGATGCGAGCATCTGCGGCGTTGTTTGATCCCGATACGCTTGAAGAGCTTATCCCCCGTATCCGCGGAACGATGCGCATCGCCGAACACTCCAGTGCCGCGGACTTAGCAGCCATGGACCCCATCGGAGCGACCGAAGCCGTCGCCTATGATTTCCTGAGCAAAGGCGGTAAACACTCGCGTCCTTTTATCACTCTAGCAACCTACGATGCCTTGACGGGTGGGCGAGCCACACAACGTGACGGTGACAAAACGATCGCCAGTTGGACAAATTCGGTTAAACGCACAGCGATGTCAATCGAAACGTTTCACAAAGCATCACTTGTCCATGACGATATCGAAGACGATGACCCGTTTCGCTATGGCGAACAAACGATTCATAATCGCTATGGCACACCCACCGCTATTAATATCGGCGACTATTTAATCGGCATGGGGTATCGCTTCGTTAGTACCGAATCACGAACGCTCGGAGCTGATGTAACAGCTGATATTTTAGATGTTTTAGCAGCAGCACATACTCGCTTGTCCGAAGGACAAGGCGCGGAATTATTATGGCGCGATGCCTTAGATAAACGCCTCAAACCTATAGATGCCTTGAAAATATATGCTCTAAAAACATCCCCAGCATTTGAAGCGGCGATGTTATCGGGCATCCGTATGGCACAGCCCATCGATGACTATCGACAACCCGTTAAGCAGTTCGCACGGAACTTAGGTGTCGCTTTTCAAATTCTCAATGACCTCTCGGACTGGCAAGGCGATGACTTCAATAAAATGGAAGCGGGCGGAGATGCACTTGGTGGCCGACCTACCCTGCTACACGCTCTCGCGCTAGAAGCGTTAAATGAAACGGAACAAACTGAGCTACTTGAACTAACAACCCACGGATCCCATGCACCCGCCGAGCGCGTTCAACGAATCAAACGTTTATATGAGAAAGCTGGAGTGTTTGAACTGGCCGATCGCTTGATCGACAAACACCAAGCTCGCGCCGAAGCGGTAGCCGATGATATCCATCCCGAGGACCTGCGTCGTTTGATGTATTTCCTCATCGATTCGATTCTGGACCGACCCGAAATTTCGGTGCCACAAGTTACAACCATACCGATTGACAGTCATGCAGCAACCACACAAGCAGTCGCGCCAACAGATGCCATCAACGACTAATGCATAGTGAATCGCTCGCCTGCCGCCCTTCTATCCCACCCGAAAATACTTAAACCTAAACCCTATCTATTGTGACCCAGCAAATCCCAGCTCCGGATCTTGAAACACTGCTTAGTCTTTTCTACCAAGACATTGCCCAGTTTGGCACGATAGCAGCAACCCCAGCCGATGCTATGCCTGCCGTAGCGCGAAAATTATTGGACCACGAACACCACATGACGGTAACCGTAGAGGACTACCATAATTGTGAAGTCGATGTTCAAGTGCTGGAGACATTGTTCGACGGGCAGGCTTACAGCCGTAAAATTTTACTAACAAAACAAACCGATAGTACGGTCGTCCAGTTCGGTATTGTGCGCTTGCATTTTGAGTTCCTCGCGACCCATGTACAACAAGAAATCATGGCGGAAGAAACGCCACTTGGTAGAATCTTAATTAACCATAACGTGCTGCGGCGTGTCGAATTGTCGCAACTGTGGAAAATCCAAGTGGGTCAGGATTTAGCTGAGCTATTCCGCATTACACCTGACACAATCGTTTATGGTCGTACGGCGTGGATCTATTGTAATGGGGAACCAGCCATCGAACTGCTCGAGGTTGTCACACCTGCGCCTTAAGATAACTACACTCAATTAACCAACATCCCTATCTCGTTTTGAACACTATGACAGCACCCGCTTTTAAAGACGAATATGATTGCATCGTCATCGGCGCCGGTCCGGGCGGATGTGCTACTGCGGCAATGGTCGCACAAGCGGGATACGAAACGCTGTTGATTGAACGCGAAAAACTACCACGATTCCACGTGGGTGAATCGCTAATGCCTGAGGCATTCTGGTGTTTTGAACGACTCGGTATGCTCGATAAAATGCGGGAAAGCGATTTTATCCGTAAAAAAAGCGTGCAGTTTGTTAGTCACAGTGGCCGAGAATCCAATCCCTTTTTCTTTGAAAAGCATGACCCCCGAGAAAACTCTACGACGTGGCAAGTTGAGCGAGCGGAGTTTGACAAGATGCTATACGACAATGCTGCCGAGCATGGCGCTGATTGTCGAGATGAAACCCGAGTGTTGGATGTGCTTTTTGATGGTGACCAAGCAAACGGAGTGACCCTGCAAACAAGTGACGGTAACCCCCACTCTATCGCTTGCAAAGTCGTCGTGGATGCGACTGGTTTGAGTGCCTTATTGGCAAATAAAATGAATCTCAAGCAAGATGATCCTGATTTGCGTAAGATCGCCATTTGGTCCTATTTTGAAAATGCCGAGCGCGAAACAGGGCCTCACGGTGGAGCAACCATCATCTTGCATACTGAGAAAAAAGATTCTTGGTTTTGGTTTATCCCGTTGCGCAATAACATTACGAGCATTGGAGTGGTCGGAAATCGCGACTATATGCTAGAAGGTCGCGGTAAGCCAGAAGAAATTTTTGCCGCGGAGTTGCAGTTATGTTCCGCGATGCAGGGGCGGTTGGACAAGGCAACGATAACCGACAAATATCGGGTTGCGCGTGAATTTTCTTACACGACTAGCCAACAGAGCGGCCCTGGGTGGGTTCTAGTCGGCGACGCCTTTGGTTTTATAGACCCCATTTATAGTTCCGGTGTTTATTTTGCTTTGAAGTCGGGACTCCTCGCGAGCGATGCTATCGTAGCAGGATTACAAGCCGATGACGTCTCCGGCGAACAGTTGGGGAATTGGATCGCCGAATACGGCGCGGGGACCCAGTGGATTCGGAAACTAGTGGATGCTTACTACGTAAATCCTTTCAGCTTTGGCCAGTTTTTGAAAATGCACCCGCAATATACGGGCGCTCTAACCGACCTGCTAATCGGTCGTATTTTCCACGAAGGGGCTGGCCGGATTTTTGACGATATGGACCCTGCCATCCAAGCAGCAACTGCCGGCAAACACGAATAACTTCCAAACAATCTATTCGTGGTCGAAACATAAAAACTCGCCGCCGGCAGCCCCCTATAGTGATCGATTACGTTAAACTAGTTGTTTGGCTTTGGTAACTCCAAAATCCTTTCGATGAGAATAAATCCTATGAGTAAACGTTGTGGAAAATGCATCATCATCGGGCTCGTTTGCCTGTTGATCGTTCTGCATCACGATATCTGGAACTGGGAGAATAAGGACCCTATCTTTGGATTCATGCCCGTTGCTTTGGCATGGCATGCTGGAATTTCAATCGGCGCCAGTCTAGTTTGGTATCTGGCAACTCGGATTGCTTGGCCCACCTTCGAAGACGATGAACCGATATCCAGCATGACTTCGGAGGATGCTTAAACATGACACAACTAATCATTATCTCTATCTATTTAGCATTACTGTTAGGGCTCGGTTTCTTTTCTAGCAAACTGTTTCGTGGTACGAGCAAGGACTATATGCTCGCGAGTCACAGTATTGGGCCGTTCATGTTACTGATGTCCTTGTTCGGCACAACAATGACCGCCTTTGCGCTCGTGGGGTCAACCGGCGAGTCCTTTAAAGAAGGTGCTGGAGTCTATGGATTGCTCGCATCCTCAAGCGGAATCATCCACTCACTTTGTTTCTTCGTACTCGGCGTAAAACTATGGAGCCTTGGTAAAAAACATGGCTACACCACACAGATTCAATTTTTTCGCGATCGACTCGAAAGTGATCGTATCGGGATCCTGCTATTCCCAATCCTTGTCGGTCTAATCATCCCCTATCTGCTCATTGGTGTAATGGCTTCAGGGACGGTTATCAACAGTATCACCGAAGGCGCCTTCACCACTACCTTTGCCCAATATGACTATGGTGTGCCACCTTGGATGGCTTCGCTAGTCATTTGCCTCGTGGTTCTTATCTACGTCTTTTTTGGAGGGATGCGTGGAACTGCCATTGCAAATACAGCACAAACCATTGTGTTTATGATTCTCGGCTTAATCACGTTTGTCATCATCTCCGATAAACTTGGTGGACTCGAAGAATCAACCAATAAAGTTCTTGCCAAAAACCCATCCAAAATGATACGGTCGGTCGATCCAAAGGATTCCGACAGCTATGCCGCCAGTTACAAAAAATGGACTGTGTTTGCTCAATACGAATATGCCAAAGAACATAAAAGTCTAGAACTCGACCCCGCTGATGAAAAAGCTGCCATCGCAGCGTTTCCAGTTGCTGGTCCTGCTGGTTATTTGAAAAAAACACGTGGACCAGCTGTCTTTGCAAAGAAAGCTGGGTTGCTGAGTGACCTCTCGATTCTAGATCAGAATTTGGCGTTGTTAATACAAGATAATCGCTATGAAATGCCCAGCGACAAAAGTGCGGTGGATCAGCGAATTTCAGATTCCAGCATCATGACGCATCATGAAATTATGGCCTTTCCGCGATTGCCTGGTTCGGATGCAAAAGGACTATCGCTTTTCGGAGATTTCGTAGGCAATCCCAATGATAAATTGGCCTCTGGCAGAAACAAATGGACCCGTAAGAAAGCCAAGGGCGTTTTCCGTGCTACACATTGGGCACCCGATCCACCACATGGCATGGACCCTTGGAAATTCTTGACTTATTTCTTTGTCCCGCTTTCCGTCGGTATGTTTCCCCATTTATTCCAACATTGGCTGACAGCTAAAAGTGCTGACAGTTTTAAGCTAGCTGTTGTTGCCCACCCTATCTTTATTATGATCGTCTGGGTGCCATGCGTTCTATTAGGTGTTTGGATGACTAGTGCGACAGACCCTATATCCGGGGCCCCTATAATCGCTGCGCATTTCCCTCCTAATGCGGTATTGCCGGCAGCAGTCAAAGCACTGACAGGTCCACTAATGGCTGGGTTGTTAACCGCAGGAATCCTCGCAGCAATCATGTCCTCGCTCGATAGCCAATTTCTATGCGTGGGTACTATGTTCACGACAGACATCGTTTCACATTACGCCGGTAAGAATCGTTTTACCGACAAACAATTGATCACGATTGCACGAGTATTTATTGTATTAATCGTCGCGCTTACGTATCTGTTCTCATTATTTGAACCGCGACGCGTATTTACGCTTGGCGTCTGGTGCTTCAGCGGTTTCTCAAGCCTGTTCCCCTTGATTTTGGCAAGTCTGTATTGGAAGCGACTAACCAAACTTGGTGCCTATGCCGCAATTTTGGCAGCCGCTATATCATGGGTCTACATGTTTGCCGACGCCAATTACGCCGCGAACGCTAACTATACTGTTTTTGGCGTAATGCCAGTCGCCACCATGATCACGTTGACCACGATTGCAATGATTGTTGTCTCGCTAATCACGCCCTCACCGAGCAAGGAAACGCTCGATAAATTCTTTCCCGCAGAAGAGTGATTCTTAATTTCACGCGTTTATGGTAATTCGTGTAATTTTGAGTCGCAATTCGTGGTCGTTTTCTTCCATTTGCCCTTGTGGGCAACCGACCGTAACCTAGAATTGATTGTTTCCCTCCTCCATTTACCTACACGTGTAGGTTAGTCCAAGGGACTGGAACCGAGTCCTGGGGAGGCGACGAACGTAAAATAAGTGGGCAGCTAAGCTGGCTCGTTCAGGAGTATGAATAAATGGCACCTTTTGCAGGTAACAAGGCGCGTAAGCGCAGTAAAGTACGATCACGGTCACGCAAGAAAGATCCAATCTTTGTAGATGGCGTGCGCCCCCGTCCAATGTTTGTTGATTACAAAGACATTGAACTGCTCAAAAAGTTAATCAATCGACACGGCCGTATCGTTGGCCGTCGTAAAACTGGCTGTACAGCAGCAAGTCAACACGCTGTAACACAAGCTGTTAAGCGAGCTCGATTTATGGCTTTACTTCCATACGAAGACGTTTGATCTGAGTCGGCAAATAAAGCCACCAAAAAACAAACCAAACGCACGATCCCTCAAATGATCGTGCGTTTTTTTGTACCAGAACATTACCCCGCTTCACTGCTTCCGAACTATAATGCACCCATGGCTGAAATATTCAAAACTACCAAACGTGTCGAATTTCGTGACACCGACGCAGCGGGCTTAATGCACTTTTCGACCTATTTCACTTATATGGAAGAGGCCGAACATGAACTATTACGAAGCCTCGGGACTAGTGTCGTCGTTGCTAATGAGGAACATTCCTTGAGTTGGCCTCGTGTCGCAGCAACTGCACAGTATACAGGTCCCGTTCGGTTTGAAGATGAACTCGAAATAGAGATTTCCATTAGCCGACTAGGCACCAGCAGTGTCACGTATCAACACGCGTTTAGCGTAGCTGGTAAACCAGTGGCTAGCGGCACTATCACAACCGTCTGTTGTAAAATCACCCCTAACCAAGATCCTACCGCCCAAGAGATTCCGGCAGACCTTCGCACTCAACTCGAATCTTACCTGCCGCACTCGACAAACGAGTAGCAACTATCAAATCCACCAGTCCGTCACGTACCCAATATCATGCCAGCGTATCTACAGGAACTAACGATTCGCCTCGCATCTTCACTTGGTCACGTTGATGATGAAACGCGACAACGTCATACCGATTGGATTTGGAGTTGCCAGCGAAACGATGGGGGATTTTCCGGACGGGAAGGTAGCAGTGATTTGTATTACACCGCATTTGCACTTCGAACACTTGCGATGACTGGTGAACTGTTCGGCGATCCCGCTCTACGAGTTGCTCAATATTTGAGCTCGCAGCTCAACACCGAGCAATCCATCGTCGACCTCGCTTCGCTCATCTACGCGGCCACGTTGTTAGACAACGCTGCCGGCATCGACATCTATGAAAAAGCTCACCCAAATTGGCGGGATCAATGCTCTGATTATTTCGAAACGTTGCGTCGCGACGATGGGGGGTACGCTCGCACCGTCGAGGGTGGTAGCAGTAGCACATACAACTCGTTCTTAGTTTTACTCTGTCGTGAGTTGATTGAGCGACCGCTGAACGACCCCGAACACCTTATTGAATTCATCATGTCGCAACAAAGTGATGAAGGCGGGTTCCGAGAAATTCGAGTGCAAAAGCGTGGCGGAACAAATCCCACAGCAGCGGCGATAGGTGTCCTCAAAATTCTAGCGGCGTTACCCGAAAAAGTTGTCACGCAAACCGTCGAATTCCTCGCCGAAATGCAAAATGATGAAGGTGGATTGCGAGCTAACTCACGCATTCCAATTGCCGATATTTTGAGCACCTTTACCGGTTTTTTGACACTTCAAGATCTCAATGGAGATTCGGAAATCGATAAACAACGACTAATGCAGTATGCTAATAGCTTAGAACAACAAAGTGGTGGCTTTTTGGGCGCCGCTTGGGACAAGGTCTGTGACGTTGAATATACGTTCTATGGGCTCGGTACCGTTGCGCTATTAACAAACCCATAAATTAACAACTCTATCGATTATCAATTTCAAATTACCTGGAACATTATCACGCTAAGTAACCTCTCAATATGACTACCCTAGTTGCCAACAATCTATCCAAACAATATCCCACTCGCGGCGAACCGCTGAGGATCTTGCATGATCTTAATCTCGAGCTCTCCGCTGGCGAAAACGTTGCCATTGTTGGTCCCAGTGGCTCCGGAAAGAGCACACTACTACATATACTCGGTACGCTAGACACCCCGAGCAGTGGATCGCTCCTTTTCAACGAAGATGACCCCTTCGCCATGGGCGAACAAACTCTCGCCGAGTTCCGAAACAAAAACATTGGCTTCATATTCCAAGAACATCATTTGCTGCCCCAGTTGAGCGTCTTTGAAAATATCTTGGTTCCGACGCTAGCGAATGGTAAACCAACAACAGCTGACATCGAGCGAGCAGAAGAGCTTATCGAACGCGTAGGCCTAACGGATCGCAGCCATCATCGGCCGGCGGAATTATCCGGTGGTGAACGAGAGCGAGTCGCAGTAGCTCGTGCACTGATCAACAAGCCGATGCTACTGCTTGCTGATGAACCAACCGGTAACCTCGATCATGAAAACGCACAGCAAATCGGCGAACTGCTGTTAGATATCCAACGCCAAGAACAAATGATTCTAGTCGTCGTTACTCATAGTCAGGAGCTATCGCAAAAACTCGACCAACAACTAGAATTATCTTCCGGCCAATTAACTCCACTGCCGAATTAACGCCCAGTATATATAAGAGATAGCTTAACACTATGGTTCAATGGCAATTCATTCGTCGCAGCCTAATCCACCACTGGCGCATAAATTGCGCCGTGGCGCTAGGAGTTGCTGCAGCCACAGCCGTCCTCACAGGAGCCTTGCTCATTGGCGACAGCATGCGCGGCAGCCTCAAAGATCTTACACTTGGTCGGCTCGGGCAAATCGATGAGCTGCTCATTACTCAACATTTTTTTCGTGAACAGCTCGTTGCAGAACTACAAAGTGAGCCTAATTTTAAACAATACTATCGAACAGCGACTGGTGCTATCTTGTTTCCGCAGGGGACCTTGCAATCCACTGAGTCTGCAAACCAAGTGGACGCTATTTCGCCCGTAGCAGGTAATGTTTTAGTGCTGGGAGTGCGGGAAGAGTTTTGGCAGCTTGATTTAACCGAGCGAGAAGATTCCATCCATCCACTGGATGATCAAATTGTCCTCAATCAAACACTAGCAAACGAACTGCAGGTGAACGTCGGTGATCTTGTCACCCTACGACTGCCAGAGAATAAACAAGTCAGTGCTGACAGTTCACTCGGCAACAAAGAAGATCGCATTCGGAGCGTTCCGCGACTAGTCGTATCGGCGATTATTCCCGCAACTGGTTTTGGTAGATTTTCACTGTCACCCTCTCAACAATCCTCCTTAAACGCCTTCGTTAATCTCTCGGGATTGCAAAAAGAACTGGAACAACAAGGCAATGTAAACACCATCATGGTTGCATCCGACAAAATTGATAACCCGCCCAATGTGGCTGCTAGTGAATCTCTGCAATCTGCACTGAAGCCAACGCTCGAAGATTATGGGCTACTGCTGAACGAGATTGTTCTAGAGTTTAAGCCAGACCACAGTGATCCCCAATCAGAAATCAAGACTGTCCTGCGATACCAAAGTCTTTCCAGTCAACGAATGATGCTCGATGACTCGACCGTCGCCATGGTTGAACAAGTGGGTGAAAATCAGCAATCCGTACTGACATATCTCGCCAACGCCATGATGAAAGTTCCGTCCAATACGACACCCCAACCCGCGGGGGGACCAGTCACTGAAAAACGAACCACGCAACAGTACGGCAGCATTACACCCTATTCGCTCATTACCGCCGTAGATTCCACGAAGACACTTGGACCGTTACTAGATGCAAAGGGAAAACCAATCGTCATCGGCGATAGTCAAGTTGTCATTTCAGATTGGCTCGCCGACGATTTGCAACTCAAAAAAGGAGATTGGTTACGGGTCGATTATTTTGACCCCGAAACGACACACGGTGAACGAGAAGAGTATTTCATTGACCTCGAAGTTCTCGATATTCTATCGCTGACCGAGCCTCGACGACCCTACACCCGACGCAACGTGGCTTTGTTTGAAAACCCACCAACACTGATATCAGATCCGGCGTTAACACCCGAAGTACCCGGAGTTACCGACCAAGCGTCGATCGAGGACTGGGATTTACCTTTCCCCCTTGTTCATCGAATTCGCGGGCAAGATGACAACTATTGGAATAACCACCGCACAACCCCCAAAGCTTTCGTCAATCTAACAACCGGTCAACGACTATGGGGCAGCCGTTTTGGAAATGTAACTAGTGTCCGTTTTGGTGGAATCTTGGTTCCAGCATTATTACAACAAGTAGCTCACAATGCGGACAAAGGAAATAATTTAGACATGCAATTTGTGGCCGTCAAACGTAATGGCTTAGCCGCGTCCAGCGGTTCAACGCCTTTTGATGGATTGTTCCTCGGACTCAGTTTGTTTGTCATTGCCGCGGCCCTGATGCTTATTATTGTGTTGTTTCGATTAGGAATTCAGCAGCGTGCCAGTCAAATCGGATTATTGCTAGCTTTGGGACTCAGTCGTAAACAAACCATTCGGATGTGGGTCGGCGAGTCGGCAATCGTCGCAAGTATTGGAGCGTTCGTTGGATGCGGATTAGGTATTGGCTATGGGAAGATAATGCTGGCTGGCCTCAGCACTTGGTGGGTCGATGCTATTGCCACCTCATTTCTGGAATTTCATATTTCGCCACGTAGTTTAGTAATTGGATATTTACTGGGTGTCATCATGTCCGTCGCAACCATCGCCTGGGCTATCCGCGCGACTAAGACAGTAACTACTTGTCGATTACTCGGAGGAAATACGGAACCTCCGCTTTCATCAACCCCCATAAATCAAACACGTTCCAAATGGATTGCACTCATTTTGCTGGTGGTAGGAATTTTACTAGCTGTTGTCGCTGCCATGCCAGGTTTGGGCGACCGCCTGGGCAGCGAGGGACAGGCTGGTGCCTTTGTTGGGGGGGGCTTTAGTGTGTTATCGGCACTGTTGCTATTGATTCGGCAGTACTTGCGTGGCGGATGGAAAGTGAAATCTATACGAGACATTTCACAACCTCTTGCGTGGCTCGCGGCACGTAATGCAGGACGAAACCCCAGTCGTAGCGCATTAACCATCGGTTTAATGGCAATGGCTACCTTTTTGCTAATCTCGATGGGCTCTTTTAAACTTGCCCCTTCAGCAGCTGGAAAAGGTGGGTTTGATTATTGGGGATTAAGCTCGATGCCAGTTTACGAAAATCTGGGTCAAGACGATCTACGGATCTCGGTTTTAGGAAAGCAGCGGGCGTCCCAACTGGAAAATGAATCCATTCAGTGTTTGCGATACCGAGATGGTGACGATGCGAGTTGCTCAAATGTGTATCAAGCGATGCAACCACGAGTTTTAGGAGTGCCACAAACTTTTGTCGATCATTATGACAACGATGCAAGCAACACAACAACAATAACACCGTTTACTTGGGCTACTCAGGCCGGCGGGGACGCATTGCAACACAACCCTTGGCATCTACTAGATTCTGACAGGCCACCGCATGCTGGTACGCCGGACGATCCTATTCCAGTCGTCATTGATAAGAATACAGCCATGTATAGCCTAAAGCTTTATCTAGGCACAGCGGAACAATTTGATGTGACGTATGACAACCGTACCGTGACATTTCAGGTCGTAGGCTTGTTATCCAATAGCATTTTGCAGGGCAGTTTGTTAATCAACGAAACAGATTTTACAACTGTTTTTCCGAAGGTCAGCGGTTATAGATTTTTTCTTGCTACAACCCACGGTAACAGCCAGTCGGACACAGTTTTGGAAACTCATTTTAACGACCAAGGACTTGATATGCAGTCCACTCAGTCGCTACTCGAAAGCCTGCTCGCCGTGCAGAATACCTACATCAGTGCTTTTCAGAGTTTAGGAGCACTAGGTTTGTTATTGGGTACGTTTGGTTTAGCGACCGTACAGTTGCGTAGTATATTAGAACGGCGCAAAGAATTGGCGTTAATGCGAGCGGCCGGATTCGGCGGACGACGGTTAGCCAAAATGGTACTTTGGGAGAACCTTGTGCTGCTACTCAGTGGCCTTGCTACAGGTGTTTTAGCGGCTGCCTTTGCTATAGTGCCACACATCTTCTTCACGCAAGCAGCACCACCGGGCAGTGATCTCGTAATCATGATCGGAATAATTCTCATCGTTGGGATGATCGCTGGGTTGGTTGCTGTGCGAGCAACGTTGAAAGCCCCCTTGATTTCGTCATTACGAGGCGAATAACTCGAAATTAATAATATGAACAATACAACATCTAAAGTTGCTTTTGCTATTTGTGCCCATCCAGACGATATAGAATTTCTAATGTCCGGAACATTGATGCGATTGGGGCAAGCTGGCTACGAGCTGCACTATATGAACATCGCCAATGGCTGTTGTGGCAGCACCACACACGGCGCCGTGGAAACAGCGGCGATACGACTAACGGAATCACAAGCCGCTGCCAACTTTATTGGTGCAACATTTCATGAGCCATTTTGCAACGATCTAGAGGTGTTTTACGACCAGCCAACTTTGGCGAAGCTAACCGCAATTATCCGTAATGTGGCACCCAATATTCTACTAACGCATTCGCCAACGGATTACATGGAAGATCATACAACGACATGCCGACTTGCTGTAACCTCTGCGTTTTGTCGCGGCATGCCTAATTATCCCACCACACCCGTTACTGCGGCCATTGAAAAACCTATCACGGTTTATCACGCGCAACCCTATTCGCATTATGGTCCGCTGGGTGATTTGATCACTCCCAGTTGTTTTGTCGATGTAAGTGCATTGCAATCGCGTAAACGTGAAATGTTAGCGCTACACCAAAGTCAAAAACAATGGCTCGATGAAAGCCAAGGGCTCGATTCCTACTTGAACACCATGCAAGATCTAGATCGACATCTCGGAAGTATTTCCGGCAAGTTTGAATACGCCGAAGGCTGGCGCAAACATAGCCATCTTGGATTCTGTGAACCTAATGCCGACCCGTTATGTGAGGCGTTGGAAATCGAATCGTAGTGGGTTAGCCCTAAAACCCAACCAAAAATCCTCTACGTACCTTGGACACAGCCGAACCATTCGATTTGGCGGCGGGGGCAATAATGATACCCCTGCTGTTCGCAATATGGTTTCAGCCAATCTTCCCGCACGGTTAATTCTTCGGGCGATGTTCCTTGCGGCATTAAATATATTTGCCCCAAAGCGAGTTCAGGAAATTGTTTAATATAGGCGGAAACTTCATCTAAATCATCTTCACTATCGATCACAAATTTAACCTGGCATTGATGATGTTCCAACAACTGGCGGATCACATTTGGGGCGAACCGAGTGCGTTGATGTCGCTGATGCCAGCCTGGGTGTTCGTGGATATTCGGTGCGCTGTTGGAGGTCTTAGGGCTAATCGACATCAAATCACATTGTAAAGGTAGATATAGAGTGCCAGCTGTTTCAATCGTGATGTGATAATTCTCTGCTCGCAAGCGGTCACACAACGGTAACATCTCAGCAAACAACATTGGTTCCCCGCCGGTCAAAACAACATGCTGACAGTCCCAGTGAGATAAACGCGCCATGATGTGATTCACAGATATATCTTCGCCGATAGGATCCCAAGACGTATAGGGTGTGT
Source organism: Planctomycetaceae bacterium (assembly GCA_018658605.1). The sequence goes on from JABHUV010000152.1 coordinate 16,313, forward strand.
CACAGAACCAACAGCGCAAATTACACCCACTAGAACGCACAAACACGCTTTCGGTGCCCGTTAACGAGCCCTCGCCCTGAATCGATCGATAAATCTCTGCTATTTTCACCGCCACATATCTCCGTGCACCCCCCCTTTGCCCTTCTTTAAACATCATGACACAATAAGGGGAAATCGAGAAGGAGTAGAATTTGATGACTATATCGCACACACCAGAATCACGACGTGAATTGTTAGAGACTTTTACAAATGAGTTTCCACATCGTGATTACGAAATCGAGATTATTTGCCCAGAATTCACTTCTGTATGCCCAAAAACGGGACAACCAGATTTTGGGGAACTGACGTTTAACTATATCGCCGCCGAGAAATGCGTCGAATTAAAAAGTCTAAAGATGTATTTACAAAGCTTCCGCAACGATGGAATTTTTTATGAAAACGTCTCCAACTCGATTCTCGACGACCTCGTAGCCGTACTCAATCCCAAGTGGATTCAACTGACCGCAAAATTTAGTGCCCGAGGCGGCATCTCTACCAATGTAATTGTCGAATGGTCGCAGGACGAAGACCTGTAACCAAGCAATAAATCTCTCCACCATTCACAGCTCAATTTGTGGTTAGATTTCCAATAGCTCGGCAACATTATCAACAGCCACTGCGAGTGATCTAGCGGCCATCTTAAAATTCGTATGATTAGAAATCTCCGGCTGGATCTCCTGAAATAAATCATTCGCCTCGCGTAACCTACGGAACTTCTTTTTGGCTTGCTTTAAATAGCTCTCGGCATCGTCATTGGCATAGTGGCTACCAAGGGACAAAGAATAATCGTAAAGTCCGCGGTGGACTGCTCGTAATTCTTCATCATCCTCAGCTTCGTCGCTGTGTTTTAAAAAAGTACGGACCATCCACACATGGCTAAGCATTGTGTCAACTTGGAGCATTCGGTCGTGTGCGGTGGTCATAACATTCCCTCCTATTCGGCAACATCGACCGCTTCCAAATCATTGGGATCTTCAGATTCATCGACGGGTGCAGCAGGTTTACCCGGTTTGGGGGCAGTCACGAGTGTCACGATCGCGCCAATGATCACCGTGGCCAAACTACCATAGAACATGCCCGACACTTCGCCCACAGCCTTCATTTCCATAACTGAAATGATCGTGTTGACAATCGGAGCACCGCCAAATACTAATGGCATCACAAACACCGGCTTGCCTCCAAAAGTGAACGACAGGATAATACCAAACGCACCAACCGCACCAAAGACTCCCGCCAACATAGAAAAAGACCAACCATCAAGCGTCGTACCCTTAGGAAAATCGCTTTCACTGACACTCATAATCAAAATCGGAATAATCACGGCTATTGCGAAATAAGCAATACCCACACACAACAACGGCCGTAGCCGACTACCTTCCATGTAGTGTTGGCTTTTGTGAAGTAGCGAACCGTAAGCGCCCCAGCACAAGACAGTGAGACTAATACCCCCCACAATAAGAAAAATATTCGCCGGTGCTTTAGGTGGAGCCTGTGTTGAGTTGGAGTCATCACCATCAGCGTCAGAAAAACTTACTTGTGTTATTACGCTTTGAGGCGCAACTAAATCCGCAGCCGAAGCAGTATCTGCTTTGGGCTTAAAGGCAAAAACACCAGCCGCTCCGAGCGCCACTAGGATGATGCCCAAATAAAACCCCGGTGTCATCTTATCAAACAGTTTTCCCATCCAAATGGAAACAAACGTATTGACCACGGGCGCACACCCGAACACGATCGGCATGACATAGACGGGCGATCCACCGTTGGTTAAGGCAGTAATAATACCCAGAGCTCCTAAGGCGCCGCACGCACCAGCGCCTAATCCCCAACGCACGCCCCTTGTTGAAAATGCACCCTGTTCCCCTTTAGTTTTGAGAATATAAATAGGAACGATCACCGTAATAATAAAATACGACAAGCCAACGCACAAAAGCTGCGCCCATGCATTTCCACGCATTCCTTCTTTTCCATGGTGTAGTACGGGACCATAAGACCCCCAACAGATAACGGTAATTAAAGCAAAAGGTATTGCTGTTAGAATTCCACGCATGGGAAGGATCTCTGTTCTTGGTTAGTTGGTGAGAATGGGAATTGAATAACTTCTCATAGCAGCTAAGTGTACCATCATAGCATCAATCGCGGACAGAGAGTTTCTTGTTCTGCGTCACGCCGGTGAACGGTTACAATACGGACAGTGATCAACATCTTCGTCGGCAAAAACAATGTCTTCGTCATCATTGCGATAGGCTGTTGTTAATCGGTTACCACAATCGAGGCATTTATGTTCCCACGAGTGGATTTGTAGTTCACCCTCACCAAAGAAATTATATTTGCATGTCAAACTCGCGCTGCCACACTTTTGGCAACCGCCAATGGTTTGAATATCTGCCATCTCTTTACTCGCTAACGCACAATTCTCGATAGACTAAAATCCACGGGCTGCAATGATATCGTTGAAGTCACGTAAGTGGTAGTCAATCTTTACATAATCCAACACATTACAAAGACCCCGTAAAGCGACGCCTAAACCGTCGGGCCCGCTAAATCCACCAAACTGACCTCCACCTTTCACATGTGGTTCAAGATCCAAAAAGACTCCTGGGATTCCACGCTTGCTCAAACGACGATTCATCGTAGGTATATATTCACGGAAGTCCCGCAAGATCGCTTCATGACCGCTATCGCCAATGTCTGCGGGTACAAAATATTTCAACGCATCTTCGTCCACATGTCCGACTCGATTGACCGGCTCTGGATGGCGATAATCTTTAATGTGCATCCAACCCATACCTTTTTTCATCTGGTAATAGTGCAGGAATAGTTCATCGGAAGAATATCCCTGCGTGACAATATTTGCCGCATCAAAGATCGTGAGCATCGCTGGGTGGTTCACTTTTTTGTGAAGCAGTTCCAAGGTCGGGCCACACTGTCCCACTAGGTTCGCTTCGACTTCGAGTCCAAACGTCAGACCATTACGATCGCACAACTCGGCAATATCACCTAACTGATCAACTACCTGATCAACGTAGTCATAGGGACTTTCGCCGCGAGGATGATAAAAAGCAAAACCTCGCATCAGTTTAGCGCCAAATTCATTTGCTAAATCACACGCTCGCTGAACATCGTTTTTAAGATACTTTTTAAATGGAATGTATTGGTTATGGGTTCCATCATCGACGTCAAGCAATTTAACTTTACCAATGGGACTCCCCAGCGAAGACACACTTAGACCATATTCGTCCTGTTTTTTATTGACGTGCTTCACTTCACGTTTGTTCAGCAACATCACGTTCTTGACTCCATTGCCGGCATCGATAAACCGGATGGTATAATACTGTAAACCTAGAGCGGCAAATGCCGAGAACTGCTGGTCAACTGTTTTTTGATTGGCTGCTTCATCCGCAAAGCCCGATAATATTACACTTGGATTGTCGCTCATATGTACTCTTGGAACCTGTTGATTAAAATAACTATGGTAAGGTGAAGGTTCATTTTGGAAAACAGTGCCCCACCGTGCAAGAGGGTGTAAAACGGCTTAGAATAAAAGACGCCACTATTCGCGGCGATATGCAGAACTTTGGGTATCTTTGAGCAGAAACGATGGGGATAAGTCAGGTAATGGTAGAAATTCAGCAACTTCACGGCAGTATGGTCGGTATGGGGATGATCTTCGAAGAGACATATCGACCATTCTTCGAAAACGCATACCAGCACGGAATTCATAATTCTCGAACAGGTATTATTTCACTCGACATCGCAGCAGTCGCAAGCCGGACGGGGAAACGTGCTGCTCAATATAAGGAATCCGCTGGCGATCGCATCAACGACTTCACTAGCTACGTCGAACCCGACAGTATGCAACAACTGTTAGCACATGACATAGATTTTGTTTGTGTAGCCACTCCCGATGATCGACATTTTGATGCGGCGATGGCTGCCATCGTTGCAAGCAAGCATGTCCTGATCGAAAAGCCATCCGTTCTCTCTCTACAACAACTTGACCAGCTAATCGATGCCGCGCAATCCGCAGGCGTTATCTGTAAAGTCGTCTATCACAAGTTGTTTGACCCTGATCATAAAAAACTACGCACCCTAGTTCATGACAACGTACTGCAGCACGTCAACAACGGCTATTGCACACTATTGGAACCTAAAGAAATATCTGGTGCACAATTCGCCGAGTGGATTCAAGGCCGCAACCCCGGTACTTACGTAGCCGTACATTACATCAAGCTCATCGATTTCACATTCGGCGGAAAATTAAAAAGTATTAGTTGCACCGGACAACGCGGCCTTGTCGGAGAAGCCAGTGGCAATACATGGGACAGTGTTCAGCTACAAATGATCTATGAATACGAAAGTGGCCGCGAGGCTGCCTTTGATATTCATACCAGTTGGGTAACGCCGGATAATTTTCCTGGCTACGTCGAGCAAGAAGTGCAGTTTCGTTTTGACAACGGAGTATGGAATGGACACAGCCGCAAACGTGGTGTGGAATGCACGGTCGAAGCAAAAACCCCACATACCATGAAAAACTCACTGAACAATCATTACAACGGTACATTTGTCGAACCCAACGGTCGCCGCAGTCAGCGTGGTTATGGCATCGAAGTTCTAGAACAATTTGTGAGAGAAGTTGCGTTTATTAAGAATTCAACAGGTCCCGACGAACAAGCTCTGCGGTTAAAAGAAATTCAAGCCCTCAACTACAACGATATTTCAGCTGACCGACAAACCGTAGCGACAGTCCAGGCGATGGAGGCTATCTTAGAAGAACACGCTGCCGGCAATCCAAACTGTATTGTTAACGTAAACGATCCACTAGGTGGACTCGTAATGTACTCGCCAGGCGTAAGCGAAGGGAAAGTGCTTTACGATGGACAAGTTTAAATGCTACTGTACACTCGGTAAACCATCATTCAAAATATCCACTTACCATAGCACCCTAGAAGTAAATCATGAAACCTGCTCAACCTATTCAATTTGACAACGAACCCCAAAGCAATGAAGTCCGCGCTCAGATTTTGGACCAAGAACCGTTCGCGATCCGTACATTTACGCCAAGCCAGTGTGTTATTAGCCATAGCGCCGGGAGCTATCATTACACTCCAGAAGGTCGCAAACTTGCCGACTTCACATCTGGCGTCTTAGTTGCGAATCTGGGTCACAATCCTGTTTCTTGGTGGAATCGCGTTCAACAATATCTTGGATTAAACGCAATAACCGACGGTGGTGAATATGCAAAGTGCGTACCACTTACCGCTTACAATGCCATTACAGAAATAGAAGCGGCCGCAAATCAACGGTTAATCGCGAGCCTGCAATCAGCTCCAGGCGGTTCACGTATTAATCAAATTATGTGGTCTGCAAGTGGTAGCGAAGCGGTACAAAAAGCACTGTGGGCTGCCATGAAAAGAACTGTCGGCAAGGATATGATCATCGCCACTCGCGGTGGATTCCACGGCAAGAAAGGTTTGGCCGGCGCCGTCACGGGTAGTGAACAAGACAAAGAACGCGACGAACGAGTGCGATTTGTGAGTTTTCCCAAGGCTGAATGCATTGATATCGAATCTCGTAAACAGCCTCTCGACTTGACTTCGTATCAAGCCGAACTCGATGCCCTCTGGAATGAATGTGGCAACCGGTTGTGTTGTATTATTACCGAGCCCTACCTCGGAGGCGGCGGTTCTCTACATCCACAAAAAGAATACCTACAATTGCTACAACAATTTTGTCGAGATCATGATTTGCTATTTATTCTGGACGAAATTCAATCAAACTTTGGTCGCACTGGACCAATGTATGCATTCACACACTATGAAGTCGAACCAGATATCGTATTGCTCGGAAAAGGGCTCGCCAATGGTGTTCCTGCAAGTGCGGCGGTTGGGCGCAGCGACGTTTTTGAATGTCTGGATTATGGCGAGGCCTCTGATACATGGAGTGCGAATCCACTTTCATCCGCCGCGGTCATCGCCACACTAGACGAATTTGAGCAAAACGATGTAATTGCCAAAGGTCTCGAGTTGTCTACGGTTATCGAAACCGGTTTAGTTCGCCTAAAAGAGACTCGCGTCATCGCTAACGTCCGCGGTGAGGGTTGTGTTTGGGGTATCGAATGTGCTGACATCGGCGACAAACCTAGTGACGATGTTGCCAATGATGTTATCCGCGCATGCTATCAAGGCAATGCGGATGGCCAAGCCATTCACTTACTTGGAGCCTTAGCTGGTAACGTGATCCGTATCAGCCCGCCACTAACTATGAACCTTGAAGAATGCCAACACTATCTCGATGTGATGTATGACATCTGCCAGCAATTGGCTGACTAGTCGATAGACGATGGCAAACTAGACTTTTTCATTCACCACTGATGCGAGTAGCTACTTTGACGTTGACCTTGTATGGCTTGCTATTACGCAGCAACAATAGTGAAACCTCGCGACCAATTGGAGTCAGGCTGACTAAATTCGCTAGATGGTCATCATCTTCGATCATAGTTCCACTATAACTCAACAGCACATCATCCGTTTGTAATCCCGCTCGGTTCGCTGGTGATCCATCAGTGATTCCCGTCACCCGCACGCCGCGAGCATGGCTTAATCCTAATTTTACCGCAGTCGCATCCGTAAAATCATGATCCATGCGTATACCTAGGTATGCGTTGGCGATCGAACCGCCAGATTCCAAACGACGAGCTATCACCATCGCCATATTGATTGGGATAGTGAAGCCGATCCCTTCACTTCCTCCGGAGTTACTAGCAATCGCCGTATTGATGCCAATCACTTCACCACGTAGGTTCACTAATGGCCCTCCACTGTTACCTGGATTAATCGAGGCGTCGGTTTGCATAAAATCCTGAATCATCACACCGGCAGTGCCTAGTTTGAGATCCCGCCGACCTTTTGCCGACAGGATACCATAGGTGATGGAATAACTCAGGCCAAACGGACTCCCAATCGCCACCACAAAATCACCGATCTCCATCTTGCTGCTATTGCCGATTCGAGCTGAAATCAATAAGTGCGATTCCTTAACGGTGACCAACGCTATATCACTCGAAGGGTCGGAAGCTATTTTAATGGGCGTTAACATACGACCATCTTCTAGTGAAATTTTGACCCCATCAAGCACAGCTGGAAATACTACATGGCGGTTAGTCAAAATGTACTTTTTCGTACCAATCTCAATCGAGAAACCCGAACCTGCTTCTTCAACAGTACGGCGAGAACTTTTGTCCATTAATTTGCGCGTTTGTATATGAACGACACTCGGCTTCGCGAGCCTCACAACTTGCTTGAGAATATTGCGCTGTTCAAAGGCTGCGGCATCTTTGGCAAGTTGTTCAAACAACCGTGCACGAGCATTGAGCGTCACCGAGACCGGTTGCTCTTGGGCTGATATAAAGCCAAAGTTAGTTAGGCTAAGCACTACATACAGAATTACAGCGCGACCCCAGCAGCTATCCAATACAGGTATACCTAGGCTGCTCGCCAGGTTCCCACCCCCCCTTTTTTTCATGTATTCAATCTTCTTCGGTAGTGCAAACTATTTACTACAAACACTCAAGCAACTCAACATTTGGCGTTCGCTATTGATAAACTTCTGAGTTCTCGTCAATGCCCCAATCCTCACCATAAATTTCTTTGTTTGTCTGGCAATCGATACAATTCGTCGCATAGGGTAGTGCTTGCAAACGGGCTAGTGGAATGTTTTTTTCGCAGATTTCGCAGAGCCCAAAACTTCCGGCTTGTATTTTCTCTAACGCAATCTCAATTTGACCCAACTCTCGATTTTCAACCTCGGCAAGTTGCGAATTAAGTTCATTTTGAGCTGAGTCTAGAGCCACATCGACAGCATCGCCTGATGTTTCACGGAGATCGTTGAGATCGCTAAAGTCACCCGCAAGAGCTTTGCGCATAGCATCACGACGTTTTTCAAGAACCTTTTTCAGATTTTTTATGGCATCTTTACGGGCCATTTGATATTCCTCTTTCAAACAAGTGCTTATACAAAAATAGGCGGAAACAGTGTCATATCAGCCTACTTTTACAGTGCGTACTATATCACGCGCGTAAAACCGCCAAGATGAGATGTAGTTCCGATTATTCCGGTTGTAGTGGAATAATCGACATTTGAGACCCGTTCAAAATAGGTTTTTTCACCAGTTTTTAAGGGGATTTTATCCAAACAACGTCGGCTAAGGCTTGCCGCAGAACCCAGTTGTTCCAATTCATGCAACTTGTGGTGGTCAAAAGCCCAACTGAGGGTCCAGGTATCGTAAAACAGATCGTTTCACTGCAGTTACATCGACCACTCGTGCAACTTCCATGTTATTAGGCCACTGACGTTTGCTTCGCTGGTCAAACAACGTCGCACCTCGAGATAGCTCCCCACTTACTTCGACCTGTCCAGCCATTGAAACCAGTTCGAATAATTCGGGTTCAAGCACCTGCATTAATGCTACAACATCATGAATATGAACGCTTTCCTGTCCCAATCGCTGGCGATAGTTACGATATAAATATGGCAGGACTTTTCTCAAAAAACATCCAATTCTAGATGTTTTGTCTGGCAGCTCTCGTAAAAAATCAAGCGTGAAATGTACTTGCATCGTGATATCCAACGGTATCAATATTTTTTGTACTGGAGCGTCAAATACCTGCTGCGCGCTTTCGGGGTCACAATAGATGTTAAACTCTGCCGCTGGCGTAATATTCCCAATGCCAGCGACACTGCCGCCCATCATGATAAGTTGGTCAACATTTTCAATAAACGAGGCATCACGCTGTATTGCTCTCGCAATGTTTGTTAACGGTCCTAGGCAAATAATACTAATATTACCCGGATCCGCTTTGACCTCATCACAGATAATCTTCTCGGACGGCTTACGTTGGTGGTGCGAAGACGTTTCAAATCCAACTTCACCAAGACCATCTTTACCATGTACAAAGCGAGCGTCACGATAGTCCAAATTGTCACAGGACGAAGCACAGCCAATCCGTGGGATTTTAGGTGGATCAAGACGTTCAATAATAGTCTGTACATTCGAGCTAGCCATTTCCGCAGGGACGTTGCCTTCAACAGCAGTAACGGCGACAATATCCAAAGCTGGTGCAAACAGTCCGACACACAGTGCGACCGCATCGTCAATTCCTGGATCGCAGTCAATTATCAAACGTCGTGGCATAATTAACACCTAAAAAACAAAAAATACTATCATTGGTTATCGGTTGTGAGAACAAATAAGTCAAATATTCAATATTTTCAATCGCACGTTATAATGAATAGGTTCATTTCCTCACACCTAATCAATCTCTTCGTACAAGAATCTACCACATGCTAGCTGAAACCACTGAACAAGTCGAATCCGGCACCAGCTTAACCCAAGAGAAAATGGCGAACACGATCGATCTAATCATGCTGGGAGCGTGTACTGAAGATGATATTCGAGCTTTTTTACTAGCACTCGTGGCTAAAGGTGAAACAGTCGCGGAGATTGCAGGAGCAGCCTCGGCAATGCGCAAGCACATGACGGTCTTGGAGTCTTCCCGCGACGACCTTGTGGATACGTGCGGTACAGGCGGAGATGGTTCGGGGACTTTTAATATCTCGACGGCGGCGGCCATTGTTGCAGCGGGAGCTGGGATTGCTGTCGCAAAACACGGAAACCGCAGCATCACCAGTAAAACAGGTTCAGCTGATGTGTTGAGTGAACTCGGCGTCAATATCGAGGCGTCTGTCGACGTCATGCAACAGTCGCTTGAAATGGCGGGAATTTGTTTTTGCTTTGCACCTTTGTTTCATCCAGCCATGCGACATGTAGGTCCGGTGCGACGAAGTATTGAAGTTCCCACGATCTTTAATTTGCTCGGCCCACTCTGTAATCCTGCTCGCGCACCCTATCAACTACTCGGCGTCGGCAAACCCGCCCTGCGTACTCGTCTTTCCGCTGCGCTGGCATTACTAGAAACAAAGCGAGCATTCGTCGTGTGTGGCGAAGATGGTCTAGATGAAATCACACTTGAAGGAACGACTCTAGTCACTGAAGTCATTGACTCAACCACCCAAGAATTAAATTGGTGTCCAACAGATTTTGGGATGACCTCGCAATCTCTTGCCACTATGAACGTCGAAAACCCCACAGAGAGCGCAGCTTGTATTATGAAGATACTTTACGGCGAACAAGGTAGCTCTCGAGATATTGTCATTGTCAATGCTGCGGCAGCCATCTCACTCGCTCGACCACATTTATCACTACAGGAATGTGCACACCAAGCAACTGAAGCAATTGATTCTGGGGCTGCCTTAAAGTCACTCAAACAATTTGGCGACATCACTCAATCGTAATTGATAACACTGTATTAACTAATCAAACAATTCCACAGCATTCAACAGTATGTCTCCACAAAACCACCCTGCAATCGGAATCGACCTCGGGACAACCTACTCAGCGGTCGCGATGTTAGATGAACATGGGCAACCACGAACGCTCGAAAACAGCGAAGGTGACAAGATTACACCGAGTGTTTTATTGTTTGAAGGTGACGATGTGATTGTTGGCAAAGAAGCCGTCAAAGCAAAAATCACTCATAACGATGCTATCGCCGAGCACAGTAAACGCTACCTTGGCCACCGTAGTTTTGAACAACAATTTGGTGATGTGCAATATCCTCCAGAAGCACTACAAGCATGGATCCTGAAAAAAATTCGCGACGATGTTCGACAACGCATTGGGGATTTCAAATACGCCGTTATCACTGTACCTGCTTACTTTGACGAAGCTCGGCGTAAAGCGACACAAGATGCTGGTTACATGGCAGGCATTGATGTTCTTGATATTATCAATGAACCAACGGCGGCGGCGATTGCTTATGGCGCTCAACAATCTTCCGACCCAGACTCTCCAACCACCCCGCAAACTATTTTAGTCTACGATCTTGGCGGTGGTACGTTTGACGTTAGCATTGTGGAAATCGACGGTTCTGAATTCGTCACACTCGCAACTGATGGGGATGTGCAGTTGGGTGGAATTGATTGGGATCAGCGGATTGTGGACATGATTGTTGAACAATTTATCGCTGAACACGGCAGTGATCCACGGAACGATCCAAATACTTTAGGAAGAATCTGGCGTGAAGCCCAAGATGCCAAACATACGCTGACCGCCCGCCGAGAATGTACATTGACATGTGACTATCAAGGTAACGCAATTAGCTTCCCTTTAACGCGTGACGAATTCGCAGCGATGACCCGCGACTTGGTCGAGCGGACAAGGTTTACGACGATACAAACTCTAGCGGCAGCACAATTAGAGTGGACGGCAATAGATCGCATATTGCTCGTCGGTGGGTCAACTCGGATGCCCGCGATTAACGACATGTTAACGCAACTAAGTAATCGACCACTCGATCAATCGGTATCACCGGACGAAGCCGTCGCTCACGGTGCCGCTTTGCACGCGGCCATTTGCTTAAGTGAGCTCACCGGAGAATCCGCTCGGTTTACCGTCAAAAATGTCAACTCGCATAGTCTGGGGGTAATTGGTGTCGAACCTGCCACGGGTCGACTTCGGACTGGACACATCATTCCTCGTAATAGCCCTTTACCAATTACCGCGCGAAGGCGGTTTCGACTAAGGAAAGGTCAAACATCGATTATGCTGCAAGTCGTTGAAGGCGAAAGCAAATCACCGGATGCATGTATTATGATTGGGCAATGTGATATCAGTGGAATCCCTAGTGACTTGTCCGAGAAGTCCAGACTCGAAGTCCGTTTTCGCTACCGCAGCGATGGTCGTTTGTCGATGCGATTTTTGATTGAGGGAACGGATATCAAGCTTGATCATGAATTCAAACGTGAGAATTCACTAACACAAGAACAACTCGACGCTTGGCGAAGTTTTATCTGCGGTGAAGAAGACGCGGATCCTACTCATTAACACACGGTTCAATAGTCCCTCGATGAACGAATCAAATATCCCCAAACCGACCGATGTTCGGATGAAAGGTTTCACAAAACGAAGCTCAGTTGGTACATGCGTACACTGGATCGACGAACATGTATCACGACTACCTGTAGAACAAGTTTCTCTCGCTGACGCGCACCAACGCGTGCTGGCTGCCGATATCATTAGCTCAAAGGACGTGCCACAATTTACCCGGTCAATGATGGATGGTTTTGCCGTCCAAGCCGCGGATACGGCCGGCGCGAGTAACTACCAACCTCAACAACTCACCGTCTTGGGAGAATCCGTTCCTGGCAAGCCCTTTATAGGTAATGTGACTCAGGGAACGGCGGTACGGATAATGACCGGCGCGCCATTGCCTAACGGCGCTGATAGTGTGCTGCCTGCCGAGCAAGTACAAATCGAGGCCGCTTTTATTTTGGCGCAAGGCCAAGTCGCACCGCAAAAACATGTTGGCTTTCCCGGTGAAGATATTCAACAAGGAACGACCGTCCTCACTACCCCGCGGACATTACGACCCCAAGATCTAGGAGTGTTGTCCTCTATTGGCTTTTCGCGGGTTCCTGTTTTCCAGCAACCCCGCGTCCGTATTATTGTAACCGGAAATGAATTGCTACCACCCGGGACCGCGACCACTCCATTCTGTATTACCGATGCCAATAGCCCTATGCTTGCGGCCCTTATATCTCGCGATGGCGGACATGTAATTAACCCTGGCATACTACCTGACGATCCCGACACCATTCGTGATGCACTACTCGATCCAAACGCCAATGTTATTATTGTGTCTGGCGGTTCCAGCGTCGGCCAAGAAGACTACGCACCCGGTTTACTAGCAGAGCTTGGATCACTTGATATCCACGGCATTGCTATGCGACCAAGCAGTCCTACGGGCATCGGCATGCTTGACGGACGCCTCGTGTTTTTACTACCAGGCAATCCAGTCTCTTGTTTGTGCGCCTATGATTTTTTCGCTGGGCGGGCAATCCGGCAAATGTCTGGCTTGCCAGCACAATGGCCATATCATCATGAACAATTACCACTTTCTCAAAAACTGATTTCTGCGATCGGGCGTACTGATTACGCGCGAGTTAAAATCATTGACGGCCAAGTCCATCCAGTAGCCATTAGTGGTGCGAGCGTCTTGAGTAGCACGACAGCAGCGGATGGATTTGTAGTCATTGATGAAAACCTCGAAGGTTATGCTGACAATTGCGAGGTTACCGTTTTTCGGTACAACTAAGTCATGGTTGAACAAACACAATTCCTCAACGTGATTGATCGTGATGCTGCTCAAGAGCTGTTTCACCAAGCAATTGAGTTGCAGCCCTTGGAATGCGAGAACGTGCCCCTCGCTGAGGCGCTCGGCAGAGTACTCGCAACTGACATCGTCTCACAACAAAACGTACCATCCTTTGATCGTTCCAATTATGACGGGTTTGCCGTGCGCGCCGAGGATACACACGGCGCAAGTGAAACCAACCCGATTAACTTGCAACAATTACCCGAGTCCATTGCTACGGCGGTTATTCCTCAACTAGAAGTGACTGCAATAACCACCATTCCAATTGCAACCGGTGGCATGTTACCACGCGGTGCAGATGCTGTGCTCATGGTGGAACATAGTGTGATCAAAAATGGACAGGTACTCGTTTACCGTAGTATCCATAGTGGTTTTGGAGTGGCCTGCGCGGGAACCGATATCACAGCGGGTGAAATAGTTTTGCGGCAGGGTTGTGTGCTGACAAGTCGCGAAACCGGAGTTTTAGCGGCGATTGGAGAGGCAACTATCCCAGTCGTTCGAAAACCCAAAGTTGCTATTATTTCAACGGGTAACGAAATCATTGCGCCGGGCCAACCTATGAAAGCCGCAATGGTATACGACTCTAACGCTCGTATTCTTGCCGACGCTGTTCGTGAATGTGGTGGCGAGCCCATTTACCAAGGAATCGTCCGCGACGACGAAGATGAACTACAAGCGATCGTTGATAAGTCACTGGCCGAGTGTGATGTTGTATTGCTCTCTGGAGGTACTAGCAAAGGCGAAGGGGATCTGTGTTGTAACGTTGTTGAGAAACTAAACAACCCCGGAATCGTCGTTCACGGTGTAGCTTTGAAACCAGGTAAGCCGATTTGCTTAGCAGGGTCTGGTGGCAAGCCTATCGTCATTTTGCCGGGATTTCCGACGTCAGCTATTTTTACGTTTCACGAATTCGTCGCGCCTGTCATTCGCATGTTAGCTGGAGGTCCAGTTAAAAACCCAACAACTGTCGCTGCAAAGATGGCTGTTAAGGTGAATTCTGAGATCGGACGAACCGAGTTTCTGTTAGTCGGACTCGTTGCATCGGACGAAGCTCTCGTTGCCTATCCTATGGGAAAAGGTTCTGGTAGTGTCACCACGTTTAGCCATGCAGACGGCTTCGTAACGATTGACCGACACCATGAAATCATTGAAGCAAATGAAGATATTAATGTCACCTTGCTCGGTCGAGATTTACAAATCGCCGACCTAGTAGTTATTGGCAGTCATTGTACGGGCCTCGACCTATTGCTTGCCGAACTACAGCGCCAAGGTGTTAGTAGTAAGCTGATCAGCGTTGGCTCCACGGCGGGTGTAGCAGCCGCACGGCGGGGAGAGTGTGATATTGCGCCCTGCCATTTGCTAGATCCTGATACCGGTATCTATAACGAATCACTCTTAGACGAGTCGCTTCAACTCACAAAGGGTTACCGCCGCACACAAGGCATCGTCTTTCGCAAAAATGACACTCGATTTAAAAATCGATCACTCGATGATGTACTGGAAACGATTTCCTCTGATGGTTCGCTACGTATGGTAAATCGCAATGCGGGTTCCGGAACAAGAATTCTAATCGATGATTTATTACAAGAACTTCGTCCGACGGGTTACTCGTTTCTATCTCGTAGCCATCATGCTGTAGCAACTACAATTAAGCATGAAACCGCAGACTGGGGCGTTGCCATTGAAAGTGTCGTAGACGATGATCTAGGGTTTTTACCTCTGAGCGACGAAGAATACGATTTTTTTATTCCTGTCGACTGTGTCCACAAACCGGCCGTTGAAAAATTCATGGCAATCTTGAATAGTGAAGCTTTTCAAAGCCAATTAGACGCCGCTGGACTGATCCGAAATCATCTTGCATGATTAATGTGTGTTTGGTAATGCCCATCAGGACACTCTTAGTAGCACCTCGCCGCGGCCACCATCTATCATATCACCATGGTACAAATCATAAGTCGAATCAACGGCACTATCTGCAACGGGAAACCCGAGGGCTTCAAGATTACGCAACAACAGCTGCATGAATTCGGGTTGATACCGACAAGAATATTTAAAACTGGGTAACAACGGTGGATGTTCTGCTCCCATAAACACAATGCTCCCGCGCCGCATCGCAGCTCCATGGCGAATCCCAGCCTCGCCGAACAATATAATCGTACCAGCACGCATGTTAAATCCAATTAAGTCGCCCGCCTTACCGGCAACCGCAAGCAATCCCCGCCGCATCGTCAATCCAAGCTCATTGCCAACATCACCGTGAACCAAGATCGTGCCACGATTCATGCCAATAGTACTGCCTCGATAACTTGCACCAACTTGGTGCCCAGCGTTACCCTTTATATGAATCAAACCACCACGCATTTCGGCACCCACCCAATCACTGGCACTGCCCTGCACCGTGATTGTTCCCGCCGTCATTTCACTGCCGAGATGCCGACCACAATTTTCCATGATCGCAATCGAGCCTGATTCCATTTTCCAGCCAATCCAATGGACTCCGGACAGATCACCGGAAAAGCACATCTGTTCATCTTTGAGATCGCCGGATATTTTGAAAAATTCCGCTAAGGGAACAATTTCTTTCCCATGATGTACCTCAATCTTTTCAATCTCAGGTAACGACAACTCACGCAGTCGACAAGGTGTCACGCCCTGCAGTTCCAATGGGATCGTCGTATCACCAATATATTCAAGTTCCAACGTCATGAGTCATTTACCTATCTTTGCGGTTTACCTTTCGTTATTATTTGTTTACCCATTTTTCAGGAAAACACTATGCCAGACACACCCGCACCTATCGTCGCCGGTATTGTCCTCTGCGGCGGCCAAAGCCAACGCATGGGGTCCGACAAAGCCTTGCTGCCATTTGGCGACGAGACCATGATTGAACGGGTTATTCGTATCCTCAATAGTATTGTTTCTCCAATTGTCGTCGTCACTGGTCACGATACAAAACTGCCGACATTAGCAGATTCCATTATCGTTACTCATGACCGCCAACCGCACCAAGGTCCGCTCGAAGGCATTCGAATGGGCTTAGCCGCAATCGAACACACAGCAACTGCGGCTTTTGTAACTGGTTGTGATGTTCCTTTGTTAGTTCCAGGTTTTATTCAAACATTAATTGACCAACTTGGTAGTGACGGTGAACATGACGTTGCAGTCGCCAGCGAAGATGGTTTTCTGCATCCTTTAGCTGCCGTATATCGAACACATCTAATTCCTGTGATCGACGAACTGTTAGCCGCACAACGTCGGCGGCCTCTGTTCTTGTATGACCAAGTTGCTACAAATCCGGTGTCCACAGACCTCCTTAAAAAATCCGACCCGCAACTGGCAAGCCTAGCGAACCTTAATAAAGCAAACGATTATTTCGCGGCTTTAGAACAAGCGGGTTTAATTGCCGAACCACACATCATTGAGATGTTACAAAATTCGGATTAATAATGCTGCTTGTCGATACGCAACAGTGCAGCCATCTCAAAATAACTTCTTTACTTAAGACTCCTTCTCGTTACAGTCAACTAATTCTGAATCGTGCAAATAATCGTCCGATATTGGATAGTTACGAAACTGGACGCTGTAATATTGTTCAAACCAATCGGCGATATCCGCTTCCACTTCAACATCGTAAGCAGGTGCGACGTTAAATGTTTTGCCAAAGGTTTGTTGTTTTAATTCGCATTCATCAATCAGTATTTCTCCTGATTTGATAACGTATCGCGGCATTTCAAACATCACTTCTTTGTTCTCGTGAGGCGAATAAATCGTGATGTCTGCATCTGCACCAACGCCCAAATGGCCCTTATGCTTCAGGCCTAAGATTTTCGCGGGACCAGCTCGCGTGATGATACAGATTTCATTCAACGTATACTCACGGTCAATATCCCCCAACACACAACGACTCATTACATCCGGGTGAACGCTTTTCAAAACATCATTGCGATACGTGCTGTCCATTAACAAGCGGATGATTTGTGGATAGGCCATGAACGATCCGCCATTAGGATGATCCGTACTCATCACCACACGCCATGGATCTTCTACTAGCAAGTACCATTCCAAGCCAATCGCCCATTGCAACGCATGAACAAGGCTCTTGTTGCGATATTTAATTGGTGCAATACCACACCCTGATTCCATTTCTGTATCAACGCTCAGCCATTTCCCGCCGTAAACATTATGTAAAAAGTAGCCCAGCGGTCCGTCACCCGTCATGCTAGTCGTTTCACCAAACATGACTTGCCCCACATCCACGGTCAGATTGTCATGCGTATTAATATAGTCTGCTAACTCGGTTGTCTTTGAACAAAAAGACTCTTCCAAACCTTCGCCACCACCATAGCTATGAAATTGAATATGAGTCAAATGCCCTTTAAAGCCATTTAGAGCATCCATTGTATTGAGCGTGGTGTTCCAGTTGCCGGGCATACCGAGGTTATTACAATGGATATGCACCGGATGGGGTAAGCCAAGTTCATTTGTCGCGCGAGCAACTTCGCTAATGATTTGCCGAGGCGTAACTTCATAGTGGTCGACGATTTGATCAATGGTGTCGACATTGCCCGCAGGATGATGCTTCCATACTTCTACACCGCCAGGATTCACTAATTTAGGAGCGTATGCTTTTGTGGCGCCAAGTAACCACGCAATAAAAGCTTTTAGTTGCTTTGGGTTTTCTTCTGAAATCGACTTCATCATGAAGTGATTATTACCCATGAGGACATAAAACCCTTTGTCGATGGCGGGCGTATCCGAAAACTCTTCGTGGGCATGGCGTGCTGCCAATGGCGGAACCGCAGCATCAAACGCTGAGGTATATCCCAATCCAATGTATTTAAATCCAGTGGCAAAGGTACTCGGTACACTACCCAGTGTCCCACTGTGTGTGGTCAAGGTACGTGGGATAACTTCTCCTTGACGTTTTTCTTCCGGGCGCATCTTGCGACCCATATTGACCTTCGGCCCAGCAATATGACAATGCATATCTACACCACCAGGCATCACCACATAACCGGCAGCATCTAGTGTGCGATCCGCGCGGACGCCAACAGCCGGAGCAGGAACAATTTGTCCGGCTTGAACCCAGATATCCTGTACTTGACCATCCACTCCATTTAATGGATCGTAAACATAACCACCGGCGATTTTAAAATAAGGTTGGGACATGCCGTTTTCGCTAATTTTGTTTTTTGTGATTACTTATTAATATTTGTTACGGTGTGTTACAGTTTGATACTAAAAGCAAACAGTTGAGGATCTTAAATAATGTCAGATGCATTCAAACTTCAAATGGCTATCGATCAAATCGTTGCCGCTCGAGCGTATACCATGACGCTGCTTGAAGATATCGACCATGATCAGTGGTTTCATCAGGCGGATCTGACGGAACAGGCCAGTCCGACGCCAACCCACGTTGCTTGGCAAGTTGGTCATTTGGCTATGGCCCAATACGGTTTGTTGTTGTTCCGTCAACGTGGACGCAGTTTGGACGACAGCAGCCTGATGTCCTCGTCGTTCCGCAAGAAGTTTTCTCGTGGAACTGCGATCTCTATTGAGCCCGAGTTTTATCCGTCGGTTGATGAAATTTTGAATGTATTTCATGCAATCTACGACCAATCTATATCGGAATTGTCTGTATATCCGCTGAACCAACTCAACGATCCTGTAGACGATCCTTACGCTGCTTATCCAACGAAGCTGGGTTGTCTGTTGTTTTGTGTTCACCATGAAATGCTCCATGCCGGCCAAATCGGCCTGCTTCGCCGCTTGCTTTCAAAAGAGCCTATTCGTTAAGGCCGAATTTATCTCGAGCAGGCCGTAGACTCGTGTCCACAGACTGCACCATCGCATTCTCCATATTTAGTTTTTGCACCTGTTTCTCGATCCCTTTGAGTATTTCGAGATCGCTTGGATGATGACATTCAAGTGCCGGTCGTAACGAGATTGGAACATCATCCATTCGGTACACGGTTCCTGGCTCGTTGATGCCATAGGTGCCTACCGTAAATGCAACTTCAGCCCCGCGGGTTGTCGGTGTTTCTTTGGGGTCAAACGCAATATAAGGAATCGATTTAAGATGATTTCGTGCTGGCTGGCTAAAATTAGCCATGGGATCCGCGGCGATGATCATTGCGGCGTCGGTTTCCTTTCGAGCTAGAATATCCGAAGCGGTATATTCACCAGGGTTAAACCGTGGATATCCGCGCATAAAATTAACTCCAAACGGGTAACCGGTCCGCCAAGCCATTACATTATCAGCACCGGTGACATTGCCGTGTCCGCGGTTTGGCTTGCAGATAAACCGCGTGTGCTTGTTCATATCGCGAGCCAGTGCCAACAGTGCTTCAGCATTGGCATGTTTGCCACGAGTCATCGTCAAACCCATGCCAAAGAAAATCGCGCCGAACTTAGCTGCTTTCATCCGTGTCATTAAATCCTGCCACACCGATAATTCAATACCGGTGTCGTGCAGCACTTGATTTGGATCTAACTCCACATCATTAGCCAATGCACGCAAGGCCCACAGTGCTTCAAAATCGCTACGCGGTTTTACTGGAATATAAATATCAGCGGCATTAGCGGATTTGGTTTTACGAACATCTACCACGACACACGTGCGATCTTTACGGCCATTAGGCAAAAACATTCCTTTGGGCGTGAGGCTATATCGGGTAAAGTGTCGCGGATGACTTTCAGCGGGATTTGCGCCCCAAAAAATGATCATATCCCCTCGATTGCGTACTTCTCCTAACGATGCGGTAACCTCACCAACACCTTGTAAGGCCATACCTGTCGGACCATGACATACAGAACTGGTTGTATCAATATTCGCACCAACCCAATCGGCAATTCCCACAGCCGTTCGTTGTGATTCCGAAGTTGTATCGCTCAGGCCATAAATCAACGGATAGCGGGCCGAAACCAACAGCTCTGCGGACCGCTCGATACCCGCTTCAACGGAAGCTGGTTTACCTTGGATCAAACAGGACGGACGGTCATCCGCGGTGTGATTCAAAAACCACGCTTTGCCCAAGACACAAGCACGTTTCGCTTTTACTATATGATCTCCGTCGACGGTAAGATCGATATCATCACAAACACACCCACAAAAAGTGCAGGTTGCATCAGTGACTATCTTCAATTCATTTTCTGACGACGCATCAGGAGTAACAGTAGCCATTGATGGCACCCTCCACTGCTGCGTGCGATTCAATGCTCGTTTTAAGTACTTCCAAAATTCTGTCAGACCTCAAGTGGTCTCACACTTTGGTGCGCACGTTAGTAACTTAAACGACGGGAGAGCTTAACGCCTCCAGTTTTTTGCTCTAGAACCTTGACCTACAAAAAATGATTTGCAGCTAGCTTGGTGTCGCTATTGGCTGCATGGTTACATCAAATCCTTTACTTGTCGGCATCCCAGTGCCGTGAGTTTCTCCGCCCATTAGTCGACTCGATAAATCGCCGTAGGGAATAAACAGTAATCCAGATGGAAGTTCATCTTTACGTGCTGTTTTAACGGCAACCTCGATTTGGCCAAATTCACTTGCCAGCCGCACCCAATCGCCATCGGTTAACCCACAGGAAATCATATCTTCGCTCGCCACCTGTAAACAAGTAATTTCGCTTTGATATGTTTCGCCAAACTTGCCTTCACTGATTCCCACACCTTGTTTACTAGTGCGACCCGGAATCAAAATATATGTTTCTGTCATTTTGAAACTGATTAAATAAGAAGACGTGTTTGTTTTATTCCACTGCAGTCCTTACTCTTATCAAATCGACCTTTAACGTGGAATTGTTCATGTATTTTGGATTGAACTACCGTTTTCCGCTAGGGGGAAATCAGACTAACAGGTGGATTAGCCCTTTACTCTAAGGTCATTCGTCTTCATACCTGGTTTGATGTACACTAAGCTACTTAATAATTAGGTACCCCTATCACATTATAATAGTGAATAACCCATGTTGGATTTATTTGACAAAATAGAAGAAGCAACCAAGGCTATCCGCGGCCAATGGAATAAGACCCCCCATGCAGGAATTATCCTCGGCACTGGACTTGGCAGTTTAGTAGAAGAAATCGATGTCGAAGCAACCTTGGATTACGCAGACATCCCACACTTTCCTCAATCCACCGCTGTCAGTCATGCCGGTAGGCTAATCTGTGGCACTCTGAATGGACTGCCCGTCATGGCAATGGAAGGTCGTATGCACATGTATGAAGGCTATCCCCTTAAGTTGATCACGTTGCCCGTGCGCGTGATGCAAGCAATGGGCGCTGAACTACTTGTCGTATCCAATGCTTGTGGCGGTATGAATCCGACGTATCGCTGTGGTGATATCATGATTATCGAAGATCAAATTAATTTAATGGGTGACAATCCATTGATTGGAGTTAACGATGACCGACTCGGACCACGCTTCCCAGATATGTGTGAGCCCTACGAACTAGCTCTAGTCGACCGCGCCCTCTCCGTTGCACGTGCAACCGATATCGTGGCACACCGCGGAGTGTTTGTGGCTGTTGCCGGCCCTAACTTAGAAACTCGCGCTGAATATCGCTTCTTAAGAACCATCGGCGCTGACGTTGTTGGCATGTCAACTGTTCCCGAAGTCCTTGTCGCTGTGCACTGTGGTATGCGTTGTGTCGGATTCTCTGTGATTACCGATATGTGCCTAGCTGACGCATTGAAGCCGGCTAACGTCGAGGAAATCATTGCCGTCGCCAATGAAGCCGAACCACGGTTGACTACTCTAGTTAAAGGCGTGCTAGCCTTAGAGCAAGCTTAGGTAAAGTTCAAACGAGCGACATGAACACCATGAACAGTAGCAGCATGTTAGATTCTCAGCGAATTCATGAAGCGTATGCTCACGTCCAGCAGCACGTCCAACAAACGCCTCGCATAGCGATCATTCTTGGGACCGGCTTAGGGCAATTCGCCGATCGAATCGAAAGTCCAGTCGCGATCCCTTATGCCGACATACCGCATTTTCCTCACTCCACAGCGCCCGACCATAAAGGGCAACTCATATCAGGCTCGATCAACGACGTTCCGCTAATCGCCATGCAAGGACGATTTCATTTATATGAAGGACACCCTATTAATGATGCTGTTTTGCCAGTGCATGTCATGCGAAAACTGGGAGCCGACATCCTAATCGTCTCCAATGCGAGTGGAGCTGTGAACACAAATCTATCCGGCGGTGACATTCTTGTCATGAATAGTCACATCAATCTCACTTTCCAAGTGAACCCGCAGTTGGCTGGGTTAACTCAAGCTCGCAACGATACTAAATCTACGATCTATGACCCACAGCTAATCCAAGACGCTATGGCTACTGGGCGGCGTGAAGGCTTCTATTTACAACAAGGATGTTACGTCGCACTCACGGGCCCAAATTATGAAACTCGTAGCGAATATCGAATGGTTCGCAAAATTGGCGGTGACGTGGTCGGGATGTCGACTGTTCCCGAAGTGTTAGTCGCTCATGCCTTGGGCATGCGAATCTTGGCGTTGTCCGCGGTTACTAATGTTGCCAAGCCTGATGCTTTGGTTGAAACGACTGCCGCTGGCGTGATTGATATTGCACAACTCGCCGAACCCAAACTAAACGCCATTGTCATGACCATCGTTGATACTATCAACCGTGAATGACTGCTGATCTTAGGGAACTTTAAACAATCCGCAATTGCATGGCCTCGGCCGGCCTGATATCAGGAAGCAAGCTTTCTCGGCTGCGGCGATTAATTACGTAGAGGCACTATTGTTCTTGCCAAAGCCAGCCCACTGGGACCTGTAATTCCATTTCTGCCATCCGCGCCCATGGAGTCCCTGGATGCTCGGCTTTCACGCGCTCTAAATACTGTACCGCGCGATCTCCAATCTTCTTAATCACACTTCCCACTTCTGTATCCGTCGACGGTACTAACACCCACGCCGTACTCATCTCGTTTTCAAACTTTTTGCCGCGTTTCATTAATGCCAACATCGCGTTGTAACCTTCAATACGAGAACGCGCCGCTAGTAATCGGCCCATCGCCAGGTCATACCCAGCTTGCCAACGCAAGTTCGTCAATTTGCTACGATCCGATTCACCAAGTCGTAATATTTCATAAGCTTGTTGTAATGCCGGTTCAAGTTGTGCGGCTGCCAATTGTGCTTGACTCAATTCACGGCTGAACGACGCCTCATCACGTTTCATAAAATCTCGTTTGGGATTACTCAACACTTGAATTGTTTCAAGCTTGGACACTTGAATCAAAGCAGCTAACGCTTTGTTCGCTTGAATCTTTGCTTCATACTCAGCTTGGCTAATATAATCTGGAGCGTATTTTTGCAACGACGAGCGATTATATGAACCAATCAACGCCACCGGACGGCTACCCGGTCGGTTCAACATCGATGAGGTGTAACCTGGCGCTCGCAGCGCTAAGAACGAGCCACCACTAACTCGACAAATATATTCCCATGCAAAAGGGCCGAACCCACTATCAACCGTTTCCGTGACCATCGAAGCAGATGGATATTCCATTAACAATTGCTCTGTGTCGCGTGTTTCGGGACCTTGATTGATAAATATTCGTCCCGCAACCCCGCTCACACCTGCCTCAACGTGGTCGGGCAAAATAGCGCGTTTACCAAATGGGGCGTGGACACCGACCACATACACAGGTATCGCGTACTTTGCTAAATCACTTCGTAACAACTCCGACTGCTCCTGATCGTCGCCCGCTTCATCAGTCACAACGACTAAAAAGACTTCGTATCCTTGCTTACGGCGCAAGTCCAATATGTCGTCGGTCGCCTGTCGCACAGCGCTAAATGCATTTTCCACCCCAGAGGAATCAATAGCGATTTGCGTAAACGCTTCGGTCACCGCCTTAAAATCACCTGACGCCTCTAAATGCTGTTGTGTTGATTCACCAAAGGAATAAACAGATGTTAATAATTGTGTTTGTTCAGCCACTTCTTCTGAATTCGCTGTAGCTTGTTGTTCTGCCTCGTTAACCAAGCCATCGTAAAAATACTGAGCCTGCATTTTTACTGCGTCCACCATATTTGCTGCGCTCTTGGTACGATCGACGATCCAGACAACCAACGTTGGGGCATCATCTTTGGACTGTTGAAACATTTCCAATAGACGATTGACTTCTGGGTGAATCGCAGTAGTTGGTCGAAACGTTTGTGGTGAAGGCGGTTCAACCTCTAGATCTAAGTTGGGTTTAGGGTTCTCCCGTTTCGGACGTGCTTTGGCAATCCCCGTTAAAGGAGCATTCACGCCGGGAATTACTTTTTTCTTTTTCACCTGTGGCGCCGTATCAGGCTCTGGATTTGCTCCACATCCAATCGCCAAACCCAATAAACTGATTGCTAGTAGTAATCCAAGTGGTCTTATTCCCATTCTCATACCCATTTCTAATCCAACATTCCAAAGCCTGATTGTATTAATCGCCGAGCCGCTTTCGCCTTGTGTCGCGGCAACATTTTTTGTTCCAACTGTATTGTATAGGCAAACCCGCCTATGATAGAAGAGACGTCAACCACAAAGGATTCACCAAATGACATTTGCCCACTTCACACTTGCTACGGATGATGTAGAGACGAGCAGTCTGTTTTTCCAAAACACGTTAGGCTGGACACCTATTTCACAGCCTAACAACATCAATCGTAACGCGGACTGGCTTAATATTACCGACAATCAACAACTGCACTTATTGTTGGTAGAAGGATTTAAACCATCTCCATTTGAAGCGGAGTTTGGCAGACACTTCGCTATCTTCCAACCAGGCAACGAATTCCCTGACCTAAAACAAAGGCTTGTCGACCACGGCGCTACACTCATCGATCCACTACGAGATACTCCGTTCGAACGATTCTTCTTCCAAGATCCCAACGGATATGTCTTTGAAGTTATCGATCAAGATGGCTATCAGCAAGAGTGAAACCAGCTGCCGCAGTTATTGCTTTGCACTTTCCACGACCCACACATTTCTAAATCGCACTGGACACCCATGGTCCTGTAAATACACAGGTCCCGCTTCCGGACCAGCCGCCAGCGGTGCGGCGGTTGTATTCCGATTGCCTGGTAATTCAAGTTTGTCATGGATTTTCACTCCATTGTGATAAACGGTCATCCATGGATTGGTCATTAATTTACCTGCATTATCGTATCGAGCGGCGGTGTAATAAATATCATATGTTTGCCAAACCAGAGGCGGGAAACACATATTAATTGGAGTATCGGAAACAGAATATACTCCACCACATTCGTTCATTTTACCAACAAGTCCAAATGAATCGAGCATCTGAACTTCATATCGACCTTGAACATAAATGCCCGCATTGCCTCGCGCTTGACCTCGATCTAACGGTTGATACGGTAAACGAAATTCGACATGCACATAATGATCTTGAAAACGCGCCTTGCTGGTCTGACCCGTCATTAACAAGCCATCCGGCGTTTTTTTCCCATTTTTCCAAGCGTCAACGTCTTTGCCATTGAACAAAACCACGGCACCCGCCGGGGGCTTCTTTCCTAAAGTCGGACTCTTACGGTTTACTTTCGCGAGCGCAGGTCCACCTTTACCAGCCAAATCAAACAACTCCAACCGTCCATTTTTAAGAACGGCCGTACCATGCTCTTTGTGAGAAAAACGCACTTGCCCATCTTTTAATTCACCATCCGCTCGTGCAATCGTCGACTTATCATTTTTAAACCCATCGCCTGGTAAACCGCCATGATAAAAAGCTATCCGAAATTTTCCATTTCCACTAGCAATCACTTGTGCGCCCACTTTGACAGCATTACCATCCTCGTCCTCATAGCTTCCCGAATACTCGCCTTGCAGTGCATAATCTGAATCGACTTTGGAAGGATCCGAAATTTTTGGGCCATCCGCAACCGAAATTGATATCGAGGTAACTACCAAAATAAACCACGTCAGTCCGAAAACCATTTTATGAGACAATTTAACCATGAGAATCCTACTTTAAAAATCGTTTATTAATAGCTTGCGTGAACGAACAGGCCATTGTTGATTGTGAATATTCTATTTTCCGCATACGATAGCGTGTAACCCTTATTCTCATGTGTCGTACCTGCAAGTGCAAGCGACACTAAATTAATTTTCAGCGGATCTGCAACAAATGTTTGTTACGATCGAGTATTTTGGCGTACCCCGACAGAAGACGGGCGTCAGTTCGGATTCACTTTCATTTGCCAGCTCGCCGATAACACTCTCCGACGTACTCACAGAAGTTGCTGGACGGCACACTGCGTTTGGTGAACAATGTTTAACCGGAGATGAATTGTCGCGCGAAACAATCATTAATCTCAACGGCGACCAATTCGTAAGGTCGTTAGATACCGAAGTCGTGGGCGGCGACCATATTTTGATTCTTTCTACCGACGCGGGAGGATGACATGAATATCTTTGGTTATCATGGCGTCTACACCATCGTCGATGCAACGACAGGCAGTAGCACACAATCTCCGATAACTGAGTCAACGTTTCGTCGATTCCCGGGCGGTTCAGCACTCGGCACTCATTTGCTGCTCGAGCATGCCGCGTGGCAATACGACCCGTTGAGTGCTGAATCTTCCTTGGTATTCGCATTTAGCCCCTTAGTAGGAAGTCCGTTAACCACTAGCGCTAAATTTGCCGTTGTCAGTCGTAGTCCTTTAACAGGTCGCCTCAACGATTCGCTAGCCAGTAGTTCTTTTGCGCTTGCTGGAAAAAGAAGCGGTAACGATGCCATTCTAATCACCGGCAAGTCGGAAACGCCTTGCATCTTAGTCATCGATGATCAACAAACACGTAAACTTCCCGCCGATCATCTTTGGGGACTATCTGCGGAAGATGCTGAGGTCCGCTTAAGAGAACAATTCAGCAGGGATCACCATTTTGCAGTAATTGGTCCTGCTGGTGAACAACAAGTATCCTACGCGACCATTTCGCACAGTGGACGACACGCTGGTCGCGGCGGTAGCGGCGCCGTGTTGGGAGCTAAAAACGTAAAGGCAATCGTCGTTGCCGGCAACCAACGTACCCAATGGGCAGATACAAGCGGATTAGTAGAACGGGCGAAGCAACTATCCCAACTGTCATTTGGCCCAGCGACCGAAAAATACCGCGAGCTAGGTACTGCCGCCAATCTGCTCGTTTTTAACCGCCTTCATTGCCTACCCACCCGAAACTTTCAACGTGGATCATTCGCAAATAGTGAGCAGTTCTCACCAGAAGCGTTGGGCGCCGCTAGAGATAAAACACGTTCAAGCTGTGCGGCTTGTACGATCGGATGCACCCACCTTTATTCCATCAAATCCCGTACATCCAATCGAAATGTACGAATTGAATATGAGAACATCTACGCTCTCGGACCGTTATGTGACGTACAAGATCCCGAGGCGGTACTACAAGCCTCCCAACGCTGTGACGAATTGGGAATCGACACGATCAGTACGGGTGGAACCATCGCCTTTGCCATGGAATGTGCGGAACGCGGCTTCTTGGATGAGCCATGGCTACGCTTCGGCGACGCGGCGGCACTACTCAAGGCCATCAATCTAATCGGTACCGGCACCGGGCTCGGCCGACTACTTCGCCAAGGCAGCCGGGCAATGGCAACTATTGTCGGCCACAATAGCATAGAATTCGCGCCACAGGTTAAAGGCTTGGAGATACCGGGCTATGAACCTCGAGCGTTACAAACAATGTCACTGGGATTCGCAGTGGGCACACGCGGCGCAGATCACAATCGTAGCGGCGCCTATGAAATCGATTTCTCTGATGCGGCGGATCGCCGTAACGGCACCGCCGACGCCGCACGACTGGCTGTCGACACGGAAGACAAAGCCGCCATTATGGATTCACTGATTCTCTGTAAATTTCTCCGCGGAGTATTCACTAACTACTTCGCCGAAACAGCAGAAATCCTAAACCTGATTACAGGTTGGGACCTCAACCAATCCGCAATGCAAAACATGGCGAGAGGAATCATTGACGCCAAAAAGGAATTCAACATCCGTTGTGGGTGGACACCCGTCGAAGACACATTGCCACAACGCATGCTCACTTCCGCGTTACAAGACGATCCCGACGCAAAACTAGACACACAAACACTGCAAACCATGATCGTCGCTTACAACTTAAAACGCGGCTGGACCGCCGACGGGTATTTAGATGAAATGCCGTCCAAATAACACCGCCGCAAAACATCACAAGCCATCCAAAAACCCAACAATCGACTCGATAGCCGTATCCCAATTCTCAGTTTGCGTAACCCCAGATCGCTTGCGTGGCTTGAAACCATGATCCCCATCATGTAGCCAACGGATTTTAATTTTTCGCGGCAAACAATATCCGCGAACTTCTTCTCGAGTCCCGAAGGTATCCCGTTCACCTTGCAAGATCATCGTCGGCACTTTGATATCCGGCAAGTGTTCAATCCGCAACTTGTCCTTCTTCGCCGGCGGGTGAAACGGATAGCCCAAACAAACCAACGCGTCGACACCAGCATGATGTGTAGACATCGAAGCAATTCGTCCACCCATTGATTTACCGCCAATTGCCAACCGTTGGTTACAACCCTGCGCACACATCCGCTCGCTAACTCGTTTGATTATTTCTTCCCAAGCGTCCAACAGCTTTGGTGCTCGATCGGGCGGTCGCCGCCGCTGCGTCTCAATCGACGTCACCATATATGGAAAATTGAATCGCCCGACTTGGATGCCTTGATGTGCTAATTGCTCGGCAAAGTACTGCATGTAATCAGAGTGCATCGAAGCACCCGCACCGTGAGCCAGTACTAAAGTCCACTTCGACCGCGATGATCCATCCCAAATCAGATCCATTTTGCTTATCAGTGATTACTCTTTTTTACTGATGCCAGGCGCGGCCACAAAACTAATCACGCTTTTACCATCGTCGGCGTTCCAGATTTGAATGTCACCATTAAATCCACCACTGGCAGCTCGCTTGGTGTCAGAGTGAAAAGTGGATGATAACGCCCAATCGCTATGGCCAGCATATTTTCGCACTTCCTTTTGGGTCGCCGCATCAATTTGTCTCACCGATTTATCAGCTGAGGCCGCAAAAATGAATGTGCCCGATTGTTGTAGTTTGAAGACCTCGCCCCCTAACGCTAGCTCGCCACTTTTTTTGCCATCCGTCTTCTTCCACCAATGGATTTTATTGTCTTTACCGCTGCTATATACAAGATCGTTGTTGGGATGGAACACAACGCCTTGAACCGGTTGTGAGTGCCCACCGTAAGTCACCAATAAATCTCCCGTTTCCACGTCAAACACCTTGGCAGTTTTATCTCGGCTGGCAGACGCAATTTGAGTTCCGTCTGCATTCCAGGCGATAGCCATCACCCAATCGGAGTGGCTGGTGATCGTACGTACTGATTGGCCGTCAGCGAGATTAAAGATCTGTATCGCACCATCCGCACCAGCGATTGCTAATTTATCACCATTGGGATTCAGCTGTACGTCCAAAACAACATCCAACGTTGTTCCCAATACCTGTTGCAGTTCTCCCGTTTCGGCGTCAAATAAACGCGCTTCTCCTATTTGTCCTGGCGAACCACCTCCCGCAATGATCGTCTTGCCATCGTTGCTAAAACGAATCGCAAACGTACGTTGTGCCATATTCTTGATGCGACGGATAAGCGAGCCATCTTCAACACTCCAAATTGTAAGCTCGTAATAACCACCGGCTACAAGTTGATTTCCAGCTGGATTAAATGCAACAGCTGTTACCGGTACACTACGTGGGTAAGTCTCTGGTGGATCCGGATAAATAGGTGCGGGCACAATACTGGCAAGTGCTGCCTGCGGATCGTCAGCGTCATACTTTGCGCCTTCTTTAATCCATTGGGTAATTGATGCGATTTGCTCCTCAGATAACGGGTCGCCTTCTAATGGCATTCGAAAACATTCATCCTCCGTAATAATTCGCTGTAACGTTTCACTCTCATCTGGACTGCCCGCGGTAATAGATTCCGCTTCCGAGTCACCCGCTGATAGAAAACGTTCATAAGTGTCAACACGATAGCCACCTTCAGCCTTTTTAGACCCATGACAGGCAAGACAATTGTCAATCAAAATAGGCGCTATCGCACTTTTAAAGCTGACTTCCTCCGCCTGTACACTCAAGGACATTGTGCCAAAAAGAACGAATGCTGCTAACTGTATTCCAGATTTATTCATATTTTTCAATTTATTCTGCATTAACCCACAAAGGTAGCCGCCCAAATCGCTATCAAAATTTATTTAATTCAATTTAATGTTGGAACAAGAACTCATTCGTGTTCAAAATCGCCCAACAAATATCTTCTAACGCCTCAACGCGATTTTCCTTGGAAGCTAAATGGCCCAAACTCGCCTGTAATTCAGTTTCGCTTGGTAAGCGACAAACGGCACGCTGATACAACTGGGAAATTATCTCCGTATCATCACTTCCCGCTTCAATCATTTTTCGGAAACTATTTTTTTCGTCTCGTAACTTTCCATATACGAGTGGCCCATTAAAGAACTGAATCGCCATGCTTAAATTTGACTCACTAGTACGCTCACAAGCACACACCGTTTGACGATCTGGTTGACCGAATATTTTAAGAAAGTCATTTTTGACTAGATCCGGTGCGGGCAATTGAGTCGCTTTGGTTCCAACCGGTAACCCACTAAAAATCTCGGGAATATCCGTAACGTGACAAATAGCATCCAGTAATTGCTCAGCACTTAACAACCGCGGCTGGTAGTGTGAAAAGTACTTTACATCATCTGTATTAAAATCGTTGGGTTGGTAGCTTGTTTGATAAGTTCGACTTTTGAGCATCGCCGCTAAAATTGCTTTCCGATCGTAGCCACTTGCAACAAACTCACTCGCGAGCCGTTCCAGCAGTGCTGCATTACTTGGCGGATTGGTGTCACGAAAGTCATCCGGTGGGTCAACAATCCCTCGTCCAAATACGTGACTCCAAATACGGTTAACCTCAATCTTGGCAAAAAACGGGTTGTCCGCTTGTGTTAACCACTGTGCAAAGTCTCTCCGTGGATCATGTTTATCGGAATCTGTAATCTCACCTTGGCCTGGCACCCAAGGATTCATCTTTTGACCAGTTCGAGGCTGAGTGACATCGCCGCTGTCCGTAATCCAAATAAACATTTCATTGGGGCGTTTGGTATTCTTGCGTTGAATTCGATTAAAAAATGCAGCCATGCCGTAGTAGTTATCCTGAGTCCAACGCTCAAATGGATGGTTATGGCATTTAGCACATTGCAGGCGAGCACCCATAAAGACTTGCGAAATCGTCTCCACACAATCATTCATATCTTTTGCTGTTCGATAGAAATTCCCAGCAGGGTTACTCAAAGTGCTACCACTCGCCGTCAATAATTCCACCGCAAATTGGTCATATGGCTTATTTTCACGCAATGATCGCTCGACCCATCGATAATACTTGTGGACTCCTTCCGGTGTCACTTGGCCACTCGTCAAACGCAATAAGTCACCCCACTTCAACGCCCAAAATTTGGCGTACTCGGGTCGCTGTAACAATGCATCTACAAGTACATCACGTTTATTGGCGCTACTGTCTTCCGCGAACTTCTGAACTTCATCGAGAGAAGGTAAGATACCTATCACATCTAAATACAACCGACGAATGAATTCTTCATCGGTACATAAATCTGAAGCCAAATATTGCAGTTGTTGCAATTTTTCATCAACAAGCGTGTCTACATAGTTGTGTACTGGTGGATCGTTCCATTGAAATCCTTCAACATCTTCGGTGAAGGTCAGAAAACAGGATTCAATAAATTCCAAATAGCGCACAATCACGGCGATTTCCCCACGTCGTTCGCCACTAACCAAACCAGTGCGATCAACATCGGCAACTTCTACGTCCGAACTCGTATATACGGCCAGCTTGGTAACATCGCGAACACTTCCATTGCTATAGTGCGCCCAAACGCTGATCTGCTGTCCAAAGGCTGGCTTTTCAAGAATTCGGCCCGATTTTGGATAGACTTCAATACTAACGGGTTGTGGAGCATCCGCGGCGTCCATGTGGCAACCTTCTGCAATCCAATCTCGTACCACCGCATAAGCTGGATCGCCTGAACGAATTTGCCGCCCACCACCATGAGCTACTTTCATTAATGGTTTCAGCAAGAGCAAGCTATTATCAGCATCTAGTGAGTTCGTACGCCGCCCGAAATCTTCTCGTATCAATGTTAATTCGTCAAGTTTTGGGTCGAAGGCCCGTAATGACAATCGGAATCCAGCTTTACCACTTGGTGAACCATGGCAAGCGCCCGCATTACAGTTATTCTTACTCAAGGCGGCGAGCGTATCATATAAGAAAGAAACGGGTTGTGGTTTATCTTGATTGGATACAGTGGCCGTTGTTGAAAGTTTCTTGCCGGTCACTTTGATATTGATGTCCGCGGAGCCGTTATCAACTGGGACAACAACCGACCCTTGAATCACAGCCACCTGTTCATTCGACGAAGTTATTTCTGCTTCCCGCGTTAAGTCTCGAATCGAACCGTCACTATAGTGCCCCGTAATGACCAGTTGCGCTTCTTCGCGAACGCCTTCTAAAACGATCACCGGCGGAAATACCTCAACCTGCAATAGCTTGGCTTTTTTGGCCGCTGATGCGGGCGAACACACTAAACACAACACGATCAAAATACCGAGCCATCTCAATTGGAAAATATATTTCTTTCGTTCTCCCATAATCATTCTGCTGCCTTTACTTGGATGACGATTTTGTTGCTGCTAGCTTGAACATCCTTGCCAGCATATTTTGTACTAGCAGTCACAAGTACATCTTGGATTGCTGCGACTTCAGCGTTTGCTGCCGCCTTTATTTCCACTTCAATTTCTGATTTATCTGCCGCGATGGTAAGTTCCTTCGGTACCGTCACATTTTCGGGTAATCCTTGGACGGCTACTGTTACCGCTTCCGCCTTCGAACCGGGGCCTCGCACAACGACCACTTTCATTTTCTGACTTTGGCCAGCAGTAATTGCCGCGGCCAATTCCAATGACACTGTAACAGGGTCAATCACTTCGAGCGTTACCTTGCGAGATACCATATGCCCACGACCAGCGTGTTCAGCAAATGCATGAACCGTGAATGATTTTTCCTTGGCTTGCTCCGGCGTGAGATCTTCAGCAACAGTAACCGTGAGGGCATGAGTACCTTTGTTGTCTTTTCCAGCCACGCTTACTCCGGCAGATATCTCACCATAAAATGGTACCATCGCACCCTTAAATGCTTCTAACTTGCTTTTCGTCGTCATCGTCAGAGTCGCTGTTTTGGAACCCCGTGGGACATAGGCCACTGCGGGCGTAAACGACGGCTCAAAAAACTCAGCCGTCGTTTCCACGGTCGCATATTGAAACAATCTATTTAGGTAGGAAGGAGGATGACTCATCATTGTGAATTGCGTTCGTATCCAATCACGCGACATCAATGGAATTCGCACCGTCTGACCATCAATTTCAGCTTGGCCCACAATTTTGAAATTAACTAGCGCGCCCGCTTTGAGATCCGTAGGGAATCTCACAACAACCGTAGCAGCTTTAGCACCCTTGGCAATGACATTTCTATACCACTGCAAGCCTGTGATATCATTCGTAGTTGTTATCGTTATCGGCCCATCATAACCATCACGAACAACAGTCACTGGAAAACTAATCGCGCCGAGCTTGGCATCAACTAGATATTTATTCTTGGTCGCTTTGTCGTTTTTAAGTGACAAAGAAAACGAGTTACCTTGCTCTACGGTAATGAGATAACCAAAGTTGTTTCCGCCTCGACGCAACAAATCAACGGCTTCTAATAAGTACTCACCTGTTTCCGGTACAACCCATGACAGCACAAATTCATCTTCATCGGTAACGACCGCTACAGCTAATTGAGTGCCATCAACTTTAAGCACACGATATTTCACGATTGCTGGTGATCCAAAACTGCGTGAGTAACCACGAAATCGCAAACGCTTACCTTTCTCCGCTTGAAACCTAAACAAATCAACGTCACCTGCGTGGTTCAATAACCCGCTAGCACCACCGGGCACGCCAATCTGCGTTGCCTGTTTGAATTCATTGTTAGGCTCTTGTTCAACAGCCTGCACATCATCTACCGCCATCGCGAGTGCCATACCTGAGGAATTACTGTTGGCAGCTCTAGCTGAAACTGCCCGTAACGCCCCAACTGCATTTCCATTTTCATAAATCGATGAGGCCTGGGTTTCATCCCTCGAGGGACCCGTAAAACCGACAGTTGCTTCTACCCCTTGTTGGATCCCCAGTGGGAAAGCAGTTGTCACGTTTGGAAAATTTCCAATTCGTAATGCATATGGCTGGCCAGAATTGTATCCGCTATCAGCAACTTCGATGATATACGTTCCCGCCGTTACAAATTGATGGCGAAATCGACAATCTGTATTCAAGCCATCACTGTCATCAACGTAGGCAAGTTCATCTCCGGCCTCTGTCAACAATCTCAATACAGGGTCCATCGAAGACCCGATGCGGCTGGCATATATATCAAAGCTAATCATTTCGTCGGCTTTAGCTTGAAAGCTATAGTAATCGTGCGTCGTTCCACTGCTCGTTCCAATGATGTTCGTTGGTTGGTCCACCCCTTGGGCACTACCAGCAGTATTATTTTTGCCGCCGTCAGTTGTAGATGGCAAATCGTCGACCATTACCAGAAACAGTTGTGATATACCTTTAGCATTGGAAACAACTATCCCCCCCACACCTACCGCCACTTTCTCAGTTAATGTGATCGCCAATTTCGCCGTCTTGGTGTCATCCATTCCCTCGGCAACAGCTAGCACTTTGACATCCGCAGCAAAAGTAGTCCAAACATTTAACGGCGACGTTAAATCCGTTCCAACGAGTGTGACTTCTGTCGTTTGAGCAGGACGAAATGACCGTGGAGTAACACTAGAGATAACCGGCGCGGCCCAAGTAGTGGAGGAATATGCCGTTAAAGCAATAACAGAAAATGCTATTTTGACTAAATTCAATGTCTGCGATGGGGTGCGGCAGCATTTCATTGGCAGGGTCTATTTTCTTTCGGTGACAAAAACAGGTAGGATAAACAACGAAGAAATCTACTAAATGCCCTGATGTTTATAAATACATTATAGTTTGTCTAAAACCGTGCCGTCAAACATGCTGTGCTGTTTCTACCCTCTTTTTTGAACCTCCGTGAAATTATTAATATGTCCCTCCACAAGCAGATAATAAAAACAATCTTCACAGCACTGCTGTGCTACCTTCCGATTCAGAGCAATCTCGCTCAAAAGAAGATAAAAGTCATGATTACTAGTACGGCCGATCAAACACAGCAGCCCTGTTACGTCATTTTGCCCCGTGGCTACGAGAAGTCCAACAATGCCACCGAAATGCCATTGCTCATCTCACTACATAGTTGGAGTGCTGGGTTAGAACAAGCCAAACCCGAACTCGAAAAACAAGCGATTAAGCTTGGGTGGATCTATGTATTTCCCCATTTTCGTGGACCCAATCAAACTCCAGATGCGTGCGGCAGTGAATTAGCACAACAAGATATTCTCGACGCCGTCATCTGGGCCAAGCAGAACTATCGCGTTGACCATTCCCGCATCTATCTTACCGGCGCCTCTGGTGGTGGGCACATGACGATGTTGATGGTGAGTCGTCATCCAGAAATATGGACCGCCGCCAGTGCATGGGTTGGAATTAGTGACCTTGCCCAGTGGCACGCATTACATGAAAAATCCCGTTACGGAGCTATGCTGCGACAAAGTTGCGGTGGTGCACCAGGCGACAATGTTAAAGTTGATGCCCAATACCGTCAACGATCGCCACTGCCATTCCTAAAAAACTCCAGCAAAGTCCCACTTGATATCGCTGCTGGTATTCACGATGGACATACCGGTAGCGTGCCCATTTCTCATTCACTGCTAGCCTTCAATGAAATCGCCACAGCAACTGGTGATCGCCTGATTACCGTTAATGAAATGAAACAACTAAGTATCCCGCAAGGACGGCTGGAAAATCCGTTGCCGCTAGATCAAGAGCAAGATGCTGCCTTAAATCGTAAAATATATTTACGCCGCTACGCCGGTCAAAGTCGAGTAACTATATTTGAAGGGGGTCATGAGGGAATCACCGCAGCGGCGATTGATTGGCTGAAGCGTTTTCACCGACTTGAAGATGGCAGCATTTATGATGGAAGCAAACCACAATGAGCCGACAATTGAAGCAAGATTTAGAAGTAGAACAAGCACTAGCGCGTGAACACAATCGCAAGGCTTGGGACAAAATGGTTGTCGGAAAACGGTGTTTCACCAAACCCGCCAATGATGAAGATCTACTTAACCCATTAGCAACTATCGGCGCACAAGGCTGGCTCGACGGTGAAATTGCCAATCAACAAGTGCTTTGCTTGGCAGCGGGTGGTGGTCGACAGAGTGCCATTTATGCCGCTGCCGGGGCGAACGTAACCGTCGTCGATATTTCACCTGCGATGCTCGAACTTGACCGTCAAGTCGCGCAACAAAGAGGTTTTGATTTGCGAGTCATCGAAGCTTCTATGGATGACCTCTCTGTTTTTTCAAACGCTGAATTTGATATCGTCATCCAACCGGTCAGCACCTGCTATTTACCAAACATCGCTCCCGTGTTTATGGAAGTGGCTCGAGTACTGCGCTGCGGTGGAATCTATGTTAGTCAACATAAACAGCCGACAAGCTTGCAAACAAGTTTACAACGCAGTGAAGCTGGCTGGACGTTGGAGCAACCCTATTATCGTTCTGGGCCGCTACCAATGTTACCCATGAATCAAAGTCAAGGTTCCCGGCTGCGGGAAGAAGGGACACACGAGTATCTCCATCGCTGGGAAGACATCTTGGGAGGAATGTGTCGAGCTGGTTTTGTGATTGAAGATTTTATCGAACCCTTTCACGCTGACTCTGATGCCGATCGTAGTAGCTTTGGCGACCGATGTCACTTTACCGCTCCTTACATGCGGATCAAGGCTCGCCGTAGTGGAGAAGCTACACCTAGTTCCAACAAGCCTCGGCTCGTCATTCCAGATTGAATTCAACCCCAGCATTCTCGATGCATTCACCGATAGTTTGCAATTGCAGAAATACGTATGCTGCGCCACAATACTAACAGAAGACTAAGCACCAGAATAAACTTTCAAATAGCTTTGAATAAACACGAACGGAGAGGATGTCGCGGTGGTGGATAAACCTATTCAGGACATTGTTAGTTGCATGGGAAATCCGGTTGCCGGAAATCCCAGTCAATTCATGATGGAACGTGCCTTTGCTGCTTGTAATCTTGATTGGCGCTATTTAACGCTTCAAGTGCCCGCGGGAAATCTTGGCGATGCCATGGCAGGTTTCCGCGCGATGTCGTTTCGCGGAGGGAATTTTACAATTCCACATAAAGTGGCCGTGCTTGAATATCTTGATGACCTCAGCGATGCGGCTCGATTAATGGGCGCCGTCAACTGCGTCAATGTCGTTGATGGGAAGCTTATCGGTGAGAATACCGATGGCAAAGGTTTTGTGCAGTCACTGCGGGAAGTTATCGATCCAGTCGGTGCAAAAATTGTCGTTATGGGCGCTGGCGGCGCTGCTCGAGCGATCGCAGTCGAACTGGGGCTTGCCGGAGCCGCTAGTATCACAATCGTGAATCGCACGGAGTCTCGAGGCCAAGAACTTCTTGCTGTGCTTGAACAAATCGTTAACTGCCGCGCCAACTTAGTCACGCTTGACGGTGATTTTGAAATTGATGAAGATGTCCAAGTCGTAATTAATGCAACCAGTATTGGTTTAGGCGATGCCGAAGCGAAGGTTCCCGTGGATGTTGAAACACTGCTGCCATCGATGGTGGTAGCCGACGTTGTCTTTAACCCACCCCAAACACGACTGTTACGCGATGCGAAACAACGCGGTTGTCAAACGCTCGATGGATTGGCGATGCTCGTAAATCAGGCGGTCATTGGATTCAAGATCTGGACAAAAATCGACCCGGATCCAAATGTGATGCGCGAAGCTCTCGAAGAATATCTTGAACTCTGACAAACTCATGACTCGTGCTACCCCAGGCCTATTTATTACAGGTACCAACACGGAAGTTGGGAAAACCTATATTGCCTCACTTATCATCCAAGCATTAGTTCGTAGTGGAATCCGCGTGGGCGTTTATAAACCAGCTGCTAGTGATTGCCCTTTTGAAAACGGCTCGCAAATAAGTGCGGACGCCCAACAACTATGGGAAGCTGCTGGACAACCTGGTTCATTGGAACAAGTTTGCCCGCAACGATTTGTTGCACCATTGGCCCCACACCTAGCTGCTAAAGCAGAAGACCGCCAAGTCGATGTCAAATTACTACGGTCCGGCTTGAGCTACTGGCAAGACAACTATGACTTTGTTGTTGTCGAAGGTATTGGCGGTTTAATGTCGCCTGTCAGTGATGAAGATTATGTCGCTGATCTAGCCTATGAGTTTGGCTATCCACTACTCGTCGTAGCGAGCAACAAACTTGGATGCATTAACCAAACGCTGCAAACACTAATTACCGCCGCCGCCTTCGAAGATGGTTTGCCTGTAGTAGGAACGATTTTGAATAACCCACAGGCAATACCTCCGGACGATATCAGCCAAGCGACCAATGTTAACGAGATAACGAGGTGTAGCTTTCCTCCCGTGCTCGCCAGTGTACTCTACCAAGGCTCCTTGGATCCCGATATTAATTGGTATGAACTCGGTACCCAGTTTGGAAACTAGAGCCGTCCAAACCAATGGAATAATTTGTTCAAAACAACACAAATGCCGAGTTGGCTGAACCCGTTGTTCACCTAAATCCAATAGAATAATGTCATGCAAGTTGCACAAGTCATCGAATTACTCGAATCGCCCAAGTCCGCGCAAGCTTGGTTGGCCAATCTAGGTGTAACGGATACCACAACAGCATTCCACTCGTTGTTAGCGTTAAACGAAGCGGGCATGACGATTGATCTAGTGGGCGTCACCCTAACTCAACTCGAACAAATTTTGCCAACCCTAGCACAGCCGGAACAAGTACTGCACGCACTAGCGCAGTTTATCAGTGTGTCTCGAAACCCAATCTCGCTAGGGGCTTTGTGGGAACGAGATACTGAATCGCTAGTTATGCTGCTTACCATTTTCTCTGCCAGTCAACATCTTAGCCAACTCTTAATTGACGAGCCAGAGTGTTATGACTTGCTACGGATAACGGATGGCCAACGTGTCGACCGCAGAATCATTCTCGATGAAATCCTTAACGAAGTAATGAGTGTTTCCGGTGACGCCGCTGTTGAGCGTCAATTACAACGCATCCTTCATCGCGAGTGGCTGCGAATTGCTTACGGTGATCTCGTACGAAAACAAACTCCGGATACGGTATTAGAACAAACTAGTTATTTGTATGAAGGACTACTAGCAGCGGCGTTCCAAGTTGCGGTGAGTAGAACTACCTCAGACAATGACTCCAGTCTGACAGATCAATTCGCCGTAATCGCCCTAGGAGACCTCGCTGCAAATCAAATGTGCTATGGCGACACAGTGAAAATCATGGTGCTGTATGAAGGGCCAAAAGTATTAGCGGCAAAATTGAACAACAGTGCTTTTGCTGATCTCCTTCATAAGGTGTTGGCCAAAACACTGGGGTTGTTAACTTCAGCCACTGGTGAACCACTTTTTACGGTGGATGTTAGTTTCCCACTATCCAATAATGATTCATCACCAGCAACCAATCTTAATGCTGCCGTTCGTTATCTTGATTTTTCCGGTCGGACTTGGCAGCGTTGCGCACTCATCGGAGCACGACCCTGTATTGGCAATGCTGAATTAGGTGCTGAATTTTTGCGGCGCATCAACAAATGGATTTATCGCCGCTATCTAAGTCGTGCCGACATGACTGGGTTGCGATCGCAAAAACGTCGGCTTTATCGAACGGACCTAACCGCCAGCGCAACCTTAGATATGCAAGCTACGCCCGGAGCCACCGCCGACATTGTCGCGGTCATACAGTTTATCCAATTGCTCAATGGAGCCGCTTTTACAGACATTCGCATTGGCGGAACAATCAATGCCATCGAAGCCCTACATCACAACGAATTACTCACCGCTGAAGAACAAAATGCGCTCCGCGATTCGTATTTGACGCTGAAACATATCCAACACCGGCTTCAGGTTATCACGGATTCCAGTGCCACCGTCTTACCCCAAAATTTCAAACGTCTCCAGCATCTCGCAAGTAGCCTAGGGTATACCGACGACGAACAGAACGACCGATTGGTAAATGATGTGCGGCATGCTGTCACACTAAGCCGTAAGATTCTCAACCGATTATTGGATGATTCTTTCGTTGACCAAGAACCCGACACACCATCCGAAATGGATATTGTGCTCGATCCTCATCCTTCTGACCAACGCTTAAATGAAGTACTCGGTAAACATAACTTTCGTAATGTCCAACTCGCACATCAATACTTAACGGATCTTGCAACCGAACGTATTTCCTTCTTGTCGACTCGCCGCTGCCGTCATTTTCTGGCGTTAATCGCACCCCAGTTGCTCGAAGCAATCGCTCAAACTCCAAATCCCGATTCCACTTTGGCTAATTTATGTGCCGTGAGTGAATCTCTAGGTGGCAAAGGAGTGCTCTGGGAATTGTTTCAACTAAATCCGCCAACGTTGCAGTTATATGTGCAGCTGTGTTCGACAAGCCCCTACCTAACTGGCATTTTAACGAGCTATCCGGGAATGATCGATGAACTGATGGATTCATTGATTCTAGATCAACTGCCTAACAAAGAATCGTTGCAGAACATTCTCAGCGAATTGACTAAAAGCGCGTCACTCGGTGGTTCGCCGCTCATTGATGTATTGCAGACTTTTAAGCATGCTCAACACTTGCGAGTAGGAGTCCGAGACATTCTAGGCAAAGACAGCTTATCCGCAGCACATCAATCACTATCAGACATCATGGATGTTTGTTTAGAGGAAGT
Source organism: Planctomycetaceae bacterium (assembly GCA_018658605.1). The sequence continues at coordinate 57,697 of JABHUV010000152.1, forward strand.
CGCCCGCGACAATTATGAGCAATTAGTGAATAAATACGGTATTCCGACTATCGAAAGCGAGGCACATGCTGGGCAGACCGCATCCTTCCTCATGCTGGCAATTGGTAAACTCGGTGGACGTGAACCGAATTTTCATAGCGATGCAGAAATCCTATTTCTTTATGATGCTGCCGGCACAACCGTCACTCTAGACCGCGACCATCGCGGCAAACCGACATCCAACCACCATTTCTTTAATGAGCTCGCTAAACGCATCCTCAAAGCAGTAACTCGCTCTGGACCTCACGGTCGCTTGTTTGAAATGAATAGTAAACTGCGGGCAACGACGCCCACTGGGTCTTTAGCCGTCGAAATTTCCGCCTTTGTTAACTTTCTAGGCAGTGACAAAGCAAAAGTCAGTCATTTTTTAAGGCTCTGTAATTCGCGAGTCGTTTATCAATCAAGTGATTCAATAAACAGCAGCCAATCGCTCATCTCGCAAATTCATCAAACCATTATCGCAATGCCGCGAAAAAAGAATTGGCAACAGGAGATTTATAATCAAAGAATCGAATCTGAGCAGGGCGCCGCTGAACATAACTTAAAGCGTTATCTTGGCGGGACAATGGACGTCGAAACCATTGTTCAAATGTTGCAACTCAAACATGCACCGCAACATCGCGAAATTCTGCAAGTCGGAACATTAGCAGCAATGGAACAGCTTGCCGCCCAAGGCTGCCTGAGCAGTGAAGACGCAGAGGCGCTTAGCCAGTCGTATACTTTTCTGCGCGAAATCGAAGCTGGATTGCGTTTGATGGATACCTCAGCCCGTCATGACCTGCCGAAAGATCCGCTTGTACTCACAACGCTGGCATCACTACTGGGTTATGAAAGTCCCCAAGCACTCGTCACCATCTGCCGTCGCTTCCGACAAGACAACCGACGCCGTTTTAATGCAATCTTAAAAGCGGTATAGAAGCAGGTCGCCACACTAATCGAGAAATCCGACTAGTTCTTGACTACGGCTTGGCTGTTGTAGCTTCCGCACAGCCTTCGCTTCGATTTGGCGAATACGTTCACGGGTCACCTTGAAAATATGGCCCACTTCTTCCAGCGTATAGCTATATCCGTCACCAAGCCCATAACGAAGCTTGATGATTTCTCGTTCGCGATAGCTCAATGTTTTCAGAACATTTCCAATACGATTGCGCAACATTTCCTGTGCTGCACCAGACGCTGGACTTTCCGCACCGCCATCAGGCAGTAAATCGCCAAATTGGCTGTCTTCGCTATTGCCGACAGGACGATCGAGTGATATTGGATAACGACTCATCGCCAAAACACGACGAGCTTCATCTACCGTGGTCTCACTGCGACGAGCTGTTTCTTCGAGTGTTGGCTCACGACCTAGTTCTTGTAACAATTGTCGCGAACAGTTTCGCACGCGCGACATCGTTTCCACCATGTGTACAGGAATACGAATAGTACGACTTTGATCCGCAACTGCGCGCGTAATCGCTTGGCGAATCCACCAAGTTGCATACGTACAGAACTTAAAGCCGCGTCGGTACTCAAACTTGTCAACCGCTCGCATCAATCCAGCGTTGCCTTCTTGGATGAGATCTAAAAAGCTCAATCCACGGTTGCGATATTTTTTGGCAATCGAGACGACCAAACGCAAATTACCTTCAGACAATTCTCGTTTAACTTGCTGATAGATTGAGTAAACACGTTTGATATATTTCACGCGATTTCGCAAGCTGGTTGGTGTTTCTTGAATCGCTAACAAAATATTGCGATACTGACCTAGCAAATCTCGCTTGGTCTGGTGCTCTTTGTTCTCGCGTGCTTGTTCAATGTCTTGCTGTAGTTGGTCAATGCAACTACTAAAATCTTCGAGCGTTTGAATCATTGGTTCAATACGATGTGTACGTAAGCCAAGTTCTTCAACTAAGCGAACACAACGGCGACGGCGGCGGCCTAGGTTTTGCCAAGCCTGACTGCGTTCTTCAGCAGTGCAAGTTTTGTTGACTGCTACATAGAAGTCGCGTTTATTGAGGCGTGAAAGTTTTCCGAGAGTCGCAAGGTTACCAGGTAAGCGACCAATAATTTGTTCTTTTTCTAACCGATCGGTAACTGACACTTGGACAGTTCTATCAAATGGCAGCTCCCCACGATGTACTCGACCGAGCACTTTGAAGGCCATTTGAAAAACATAATCACTTTCCAATAGCTTAGCGCGAAAGTCTCTACGAGTGTCTTCAATACGTTTTGCTAGTCGAATTTCTTCAACACGAGTCAATAATGGGATTTCACCCATTTGAGTTAAATACATACGAACCGGATCGTCCGACCAAGATTCCTGTTGATCTACCGTAGTCGTTTCTTCAACTATTTCAGTACTCGCTGATGATGGCGTTGTCGTTTTACTGTCCGTTGATCCTGTCGCCCTATTTTGAAAACTACTGTTTTCAGTCGTGCTTGATTGGGCTGGATCTTCTTCGAAATCATCCAAAGGTGAAGAATACGAATTCATACTTTTAATTCCTGGCAGATTAAAGTGTAGTTGGATTGTTGGTTAATTTTGTTCTCATCGAAAGAACAACCATTGGTGCTAAAAACCTTAAAATTCAATGGGTAGCTAGTATTTACTAATAACGACCGAAAGTAACAACTTGTGGGTAACGTATTTAAGGTGATTTTTAAGATGCTGCGAAATCTATATCTGGCTTATTTTTAGTTGCAGTACCTTAAATGGTTCATTGGTTCGAAGCATGTGGCATTGGCGTTTCGCCATTGGCTCACTGTGAACACGGATAAATGTACCATTGGGTTTTTACGAGTGCCGACTAGAGGTTTAATTTCCCTCTGAATTGTTGCCCTTGAGATTCAACCGTGACCGTAACAACACGACCAGCCGAACCAATTTGACATTCAACCCCTCCCAAGAAATCCCAATGCTGAGCAACTGCCCAGTATCGTATTCTTGCCTAGTCAACACAGTTTCACTAATACAACTAGGTTCGCTCTCATATCCTCATGAAATAAACGCTGGAGTTCTGGCTTACTACAGCCATGTAGTAAGTCTAGTTAACACCTGTACTTGCATATATCTGCTTTGTACTTGGTTAATTTTACCTACCAACGGCGTCGGGTCTAGTATCAAATCAAATGAATTCCTGATAATCCGAGTAGATACACAAAAAAGCTAATCTACTCTGAACGATGACACTATCTCATTACGTATTCTTAAATAGCTCCTCCCTTTACCTTTACTACGTTTTTACAAGCATGAGCCGCCACCAAAAACAACTTTTATTTTGTCTTTGTCACATTCATGTCAAATTAAAAATAAAGAGCATGTTTTTTCCGTAGATAAAGACACTTTGATTGATAAAAAATAACAACGCTTCCCGCAGTGTTTGTTTTTAGGTGGCATACTTTAAACAGATGCTATGTAATGTATTTCTGATCCAATTCTTTTATGTAAGCCTACTAAACTCACAACAATAATAATGGCCGAAACAACTCTCAAAAACCAAACAGCCGTCGTTACCGGCGCAAGTTTAGGAATCGGACGAGCAACAGCGCTGGCATTCGGCGAGTCTGGGGCAAATGTCGTTGTCAATTACCGCTCAAGTGAAAAAGCGGCCCAAGAAGTTGTCACTCAGATAACAGCGGCGGGAGGCAAGGCTGTCGCACATCATGCGGACATGGCTGATCAAGAGGCTGTCGAGTCTTTAATTCAGCGTGGTGTCGAGGAGTTCGGTCGAGTTGATATTGCCATCAGCAATGCGGCCTACAGCGATCGAGACTATTTCTATCAAGCTGACATGGAAGGATTCCGTCGCACCGTAGACGTAACGATGTGGGGAGCATTTTATCTTACCCGTGCCGCTACACAACAAATGATTTCGCAAGGTGATGGTGGTATTATTACACTTGTCAGCTCGCCCCATGCGTTTATTCCGACCCCTAAAGCGATGGCCTACAACATGTCAAAAGCAGCGTTGGAGCATATGGCTCGGACTGCTGCTATTGAAGTAGCGGAGCACCGCATCCGTATCAACATGATCCAACCTGGTTGGATTGACACTCCCGGCGAGCGTAAATTTGCCAGTGAAGAAACACTTCAAACCGCTGGAGCAAAAATTCCAATGGGCCGATTAGGAACGCCAGAAGAAATCGCTCGAGCAATCGTATTTCTGAGCGATCCCGCCAACCCTTACATGACCGGCGCAACACTACTCGTTGATGGCGGTATCAGCTTGCCATGGTGGGCCGCTCGCGGTTCGGCTGCTCCTTCCGCGTAAACCCATTACTAATTTTAATAACACACTACAACCCCATAAATTCCCCATGTCCACTTATCTGTTAACATGCGAATGCGGACTCGACATGCCAGTGCAGGTTGCCCAAGCGGGCGATCAACTCACTTGTTCATGTGGTGCACTCATCGCCGTGCCTAATTTACGTGATGTAAAACAACTACCACTTGCCGACAACCAACTCGACAAACCCAAGGGTGAATGGAACACAACTGGTGGATCTATATTTGCGCTAGCCATTGTATTTATTTCCGTGGGGCTAACTGTCGCTGCCTATAACTACTCTGTTGGCAAACAACTAATCACCACCGACACAACAAGCGCGGCAAACGAATATGGCAACATTGTCATCGATCAGATGCCACCATTTGAATCTATTGAAATTTTCGCAGTCATCGTGGGGCGTGGACTTGGCGAACAACAAACCGTTGATTTTTTAGTTGAACAAAAGAAACAACGGGCCTTCTATAATTGGGCCAAGGGTGGCCTGATTCTCAGTGTAATCGGCTTAATACTCGTCTTCGTACCCGTCATACTCAATCGGACTAAATCGCAAAAACCGACTGACTCTTGACGATTGCATAGTCATCTGGAAACGTGTGAAACGCTTGCACCAACAAGCGATTTTGTCGCGTTTCTATATTGATATAACTCAGCGCTCCGGTTTGCACTCGGTTGCTGTTGTTAAACGCGTGTACCATCCCCTTAAATTCGCTGTCACGAGCCAATTCCTGCTGAAAGCTCCAAAAAATATCTGGTGACACGTCTTCCAACTGGAAGCTTGTTTGATAATGAACCCCCCCCTTGCATGACAATGATTCACAATGCTCGCCTGCAAGTTTACGAGATAGTAATCGTCGTCGACGCGGAAGAAGTTGCGTACTCGCAGAAGCCACTTCAGCCAACACCGCATTATTATGTTCAAACGTTATCACATGCCCATCGCGAGTAATCGCGATGGTTACTTTATATTCGCCTCGTTCAATGTAACGAGTTTCAAAGATATCAAACAATTCTGGATGCAATGAGCGGCCATAGAGTTGGAAAGCAAGTTCAGTAACTTTTGGTCTTACGGAGAGCACGCTTGAGATCCTACTTGATTAAATGAGACATGGGTTGGCTATTTCAGGCGGCCGTCATTATAGGATTTGTGGCAATCAAAAACAAAGCCAGTCTGCGAAAACTTTTCTTCCGCGATCATTCGCGATCATTCGCGGTTTGCTTTTCCAGCGCCGCCTGAAAAACCTTCAACTGACGGCTCATGCCCTGACTCGCTGGGTCTAACTCCACTGCCTTGCTTTGCCATAACACAGCCTCTGCGAACTTCCCCGCACCGTAATACGCATGACCCAATGTATCAAGATATCCAGATAATTCCCAACCTCGCAGATCCAGTGACTTGCGACTAAATTTTATTGCCTGCTCAAAATCACCGACCGTATTACCGACGACCCAAGCGTATTGGTTATAGGCTCGCGCCAATTCGTACATCATTTGAGCTTTTGCCGTGCGGTCTAATGTTGTTTTAATTTTTTTCTCTAATTGCTCAGCTTCTTTAGCATAATACTCTGCGGCGGCGGCAATATTCGCAAGCGTATCCTGCCGCCACTTCTCATCAGCCTGGGAATACTTAAACGCTGCAATGAGCACATCACCATCATATTGGTCGAGACTCAGCGCTTTTTCCAACAATATTTTTTGCTGCGAATAATCTTTTCGCTTCGCGGCTGCACTTGCTTGGTAATAGATAAAGCGCGATTCCAATGCAGCAAAACTGGGATAAAATCGCTTCACGGCCATCACAACAGCATTATTGTCTCGCTGCTTTATAACCCCTGCCAAGGCCTCAGCCGCTTCCAAATCCCGAGTTAAATCGTGAAATAACTCTGCCAAGATAATCCGAACACGAACACCCATATCCGATTCAACGGTTGCTTGTTCCGTACATTGTTGATACTCGGCGATAGCCCAATCATAAAAATGGTGCTTAGTTAACCATAATGCCATGGTAGTATGAGCGACGATATCTTCAGGTTTTATTGCGATGGCCTGCCGTGCGGCCTTGGCCGCTAGCTCTTCGTTCTCTGCATACAGATGAGCTTCCGCGAGTCGATACAACAGTTCTGGTAATTCTCCAAACTCTATTGGAAATCGTTCTTCGATTAACCCAGCATATTCCCAACTTTTTTGGCTGGCAAACCAATCAATCGCTTCGATAAGTTGCTCACGAGAGCCATCCAATAAATTAACGCTGCGGCGGGCAACGTTCGCAGCGGATTCCTTGTCACCTAAGCCCTTCAGCAATTGGAATTGCCATCTCAATAAATTTCGCAGCAGTATGCGACTAGATTGATTAGGAAACGTAGCTAACAATACTTCTTCGTCACGAGTAATTTTGTTCCAAGCACCAACTGATTTCTGGGGTGATTTTAGTGATAACGCGTATGCTTGAACCCACCGTGCCCCCACTCGGCTGCTCTCACTATGCAAGCCTTCTAATTCTGTAGCTAACTCTTCGGTGCGGATATCATCTGGAGGAACTACTTGGTTCATGATTAACAGCGCGGCAAAGCGCGACAGACGATTCGATGATTCATAGCGCACCATGCGACTCAGCGCTGCTATGCCAAGGTAATCATCCAGCGCAGCTAAACGTTGCATGTGACTCTTGCGATCTTCGCTGTTTTTGTCGGCGTATCCACTCAAAATCGCACGCACTTCGGGGCCATCAGTACGCACAGTCCACGGAATACGAATACTGCCAATCAGAAACATCGCGCGTTTGGATATTTCAATATCATCATGATGTTGAGCAACATGTAATTGATCAAAAGCGAATAGCCCATGTTCTAGTAATTTACCTTGTGCAACTTCTCGAGTCGTGAAATCATCATTACCTAATTGCTCAATTAAACCCGCAATGCGTTTTTGTCGCGATGCGGGGGTGTCTTGAGCAGCGTGAACCGCTTGCGAGCCAAGCACGAATATCGACACAACAAATGTCGCACAAAATAAACACAAAGAAAATCTGCGGTGGTGATCGCTGTTTACAGGCGTAACTAGGTTTGCGGGAGTCTCTCTGATAACTGGCATGACACGCTCTTTATCTGGTTTTGATTCAGTGAACAATGAAATAGGGCGAACGTGTAATTCCAACTTCGCAGTAAATCTACTGTTCCATCTCCTCGATGTACTTGCGTAATCGCTCGACTTCGTCAGTAACACCTTTTAACTTTAACATGTTCTCCACGCGTTTTAACAACTCGACTTGATTGACTGGCTTAGACAAGAAATCGTCCGTTCCCGCCTTCACTGCTCGTTCAATATCACCCCGTTCATTCAACGCGGTTACCATCAAAACCATAATCGCAGCAGTGGCCGGAGCCGATTTGATCTGCTCACAAACTTCAAATCCATTGAATTTGGGCATCATTACGTCTAGTAATATCAAATCTGGGTTAAACGACGTAACCTTATCAAGCGTATCTTGTCCATCGATGGCAAAATCAATCTCGCAATCCAATTCGGACAAATAAGCGTCTAGCAATTCGCAATTCGCTTGGTTGTCGTCTGCAATTAAAATTCTATTCTTATCTGACATCGCTTAATTGTTTACCCTATTTAGAATTACCTTGTGAGTTCTGACTACCATCGTTGAAGAACTTCACACCACTTAATGCATTATATGCATCTGGCCGTTTGCCCCGCTTGTCGTTCTGCATATATCGTACAACAAATTGTTAGAAAACCAAAAACGCTATTCTATATTATGCAGGGATTACTTGTCTTCAGGCACTGGAAACTGCTCGCATAGCTCACAAATCTGTTGGTGAATTGATGCATGCAGCGTCGCATCTTCAGGAGCTTGCAAGCCACTTATTATCCAACTAGCAATGGAATTCATTTCATCGGTGCCCATATTTCGAGTCGTTAACGCCGGCGTACCAATACGAATCCCTGATGGGTCATTCGGTTTTCGTTCGTCAAAGGGGATCATATTTTTGTTGACCGTAATTCCGCATTGGTCCAGTATAGCCTCGGCCAGTTTACCACCCATGCCTAACGATTGAGCTACATCAAGCAGCATCAAGTGATTATCCGTTCCGCCACTGACCAACTTCATCCCGCCAGCTTGCAATGCAGCCGCCAGCGTTTTCGCATTGTCGACGGTCTGTTGACCATATTGTTTAAATTCATCAGTTAACGCCTCGCCAAAACAAATCGCTTTACCGGCAATGATGTGCATCAACGGCCCAC